>NZ_CP094971.1:2145000-2472500 GCF_022869825.1 Clostridium sp. BJN0001
CCTTTTATACCATAATTGAAAGATGGCAATTTACCATCTTTCTTTTTTTATTTACTAGATAACTTTATAATTATTATCTTTTTTAATTTCATTTACTTTCCTATAAGCTTGTCTATATTACAAATATGATGAGTAAGCCAATTAATTAAAAATTCTAATATTTGTCTTATATATTCATTTTGCTCTTCATCTATTTTAGTAAAATCAATGCTTTCTATTTTTTTAATAAACTCATTATGCTCAATCTTCTGTGAAAATAAACGTTTATATTTAATACTCTCCATATATCCTTCTTCTTCTGTAAAATGAAAAACTGTATAATCTCTCAATTCATTTATTAATTCAACTATCTTATCATATTTATCTACAATTAAATCATTTACTAGTAGATTATATGTTCTATCAGCTATATCAAATAAAACTTTATGCTGATCATCCAATTTTTTTATTCCTGTTTTATATTCATCTTTAAACTCATACATAATTAAACACTCCTTTTTTTATAATTATATCATAATTATAAAATTTGGAATTCGAAATTAATTCTAAAAATAATAATTATTATCTTACATACAGACAGCTATATGTATATCCATATAATCAATTCCATCTTTTTTATACTCTTTTTCATAACATTCAATAATATTTTTTATTGATTTCTCCTTTATATTATTAACTTTCATATATGACATAAGTGTCTTATATGCATTTTCAATCAGATCAAACGGTGAACTAAATGGATCTTTAATTGTGATAATTGCATATTTTTGAGTCTTCTGTGTTTCTATATCTATATTATTTTCTTTATGTGCAAAATCTGATGGAAGTATACATGCGGCAGAGTAGCCATGCATATGATAGACATTTTTTTGCTGCTGTGAAACAAGTGGAAAATCCCATCCAATAATTTCAGCATTATCTATGCCATTATAGCATGACCATTTTTTCATATGATTTATTGCATCTTCTTCAGGACTACTACTTATTACTGTATATTTTATATAATTGAATTCTTTAACCTCTTCTATTCTTATATCAGAATATGATTCATTTATTAAATTCATATTTTCACGTACAAGCTGATCCATTGAACATGAAAAATACTTGCAAAGCTCAACTATCTTATCTACCTCAGGATATGCAAAATTAAGTTCCCATTTTGAAACTGTCTGTCTAGATACTTTTATTTTTTCTGCCAATTCCTCTTGTGTCATCTTGTTATGCATTTTTCTTAAAAACTGTAAATTCTCTCCAAAACTCATAATGTTATCTCCCCTTTCTTCAATAACATTATTATATAGAGAATAATGTGCGATTTCTACCAACCACAATTTTCCTTTTTTCATAATTCAGCACTTAATAGTTGCATAAAAAAAGTTTTACACTTTTTTTATGTGTAAAACTTTTTTAATACTTATATTTCAATTTGTTCTAAATCATCTGGCACATATAAATTTCCAAAGTAAAATTTCTTTCCTTCAGCAATATATAATTCTTTTCTTTTTAATATATTTTTATCTTCAGTATGATAAAGTACTAAATTTTTAACGTTTAATCTTTGAGCCATTTCGCATGCATCCTTAACTGTACTATGATGTTTTTCATACGGATTAAATTTATCTTTCTCTGAAAAAAGACAAAAAGCCTCATGCATAAGCCATTTACTGCAAGATACATAATATTTTTCTGCATCATTATAAGGTTCATCTCCGCAGCATGTAAATTTTTCACCATTTTCAATATCCATAGTAAAACCATACTGCTTTGCTTTTGTTGAATGAATATCAAAGAAAGTTATTTTATGACCTATTATATTATAGTCGCTTCCATCATGCACAGGAATAAGACGAAGTCTTTTTCCAATAAAATCTGTCTGTTTTTTCTGAAGAAGTGTTTCTGATATATCTTTTATTATATTAATAAGTTCTTCGTGTGCATAAATTCTAGCTTCGCCTTCATAATCACCCTTAGCCATATGCTGACAGATTAGACGCACCATCCATATTATTCCCATGACGTGATCTATATGTTTATGTGTAACAAATATATCCCTTATATCTTTCCAGTTTATATTAACTTTTTTAAGTTGGTTTAAAAGAGTATTTCCACCTCCACCATCAACTAAAAAGTATTTATTATTTTCTGATAAAACAAAACATGTATTATAGCATTCAGTAGCTAGTGCATATCCAGTTCCAAGCATCGTAAGTTTCATAAAATTGCCTCCATTTTAAATTTTTCATAAGTTTTACTGAGCTTATTATATCATATAAAATAAAGCACTAAGAAATCCTCTATAAATTACAATCTATATTCTTTTCTAATAATTTAAAACATAAAAAGGTGTCATACTTTTTTTGTATGACACCTTTAAAATAATTTCTATTTGCTTGTGCTGTTAGATCCATTGCCTCCAAGACCCTTATTTAAACCATATCTAGGGCGATCCTCTTTACTTTTTCCGCTTCCTGTACAATCTGCTGATCTTTCTGTAATTTCAGCCTTTATTTCATCTGCTCTTTCCTGTGTAATAACTCCTCTTTCTACAGCAGCATCTATTCTCTCAAATTTTGAATCAAGCATTGTTTGTTTTGCTTCTTCAAGTGATGCTCCGCCATCCATAAGAGACTGAACTCCAGTAGTATTATTATTCCTATACCCTGTATTATTTCCAAATTCAGCTGCAGATACAACTTTTGCTCCTCCAAGTAATAAAGCTCCTGTTAACATTAATCCAAATAATTTCTTTTTCATAATTGTAACCTCCTAAAATTTAATCTTTAATTAACTCTACATCTAGATTCTAATTTATAAATGTCACAAGCATGTCACAGGAATTTAATACTTTTTTAAATTCTTCTAAGTTTAATAAAAAACTCTACACCATCTGAAATATTTTTAACTCCACACTCACCATTATGAAGTTTAATTATCTGCGAAACTATAGCAAGACCAAGTCCAACTCTTTTTTCTTTATAATTTCTGACTTTATCTGAGCGTACAAATCCAATCCATATTTTATCCATATCTTTTTCATCTATATTTTTTCCGCTATTAAATACAGAAACTATAACATATTCTGATTGATTATTTATTTTTATAGAAATTTTTTTATTTTCATCAACATGACTTACCGCATTATTTATATAATTCTGAATAACCTGTTCTATTCTTATTACATCACAAAAAACATCAGCTTTTTGCAAATCAATCGAAACTTCTATTTTTTTTTCGTTAAAAATAAGATAATTTTTTCTAACTATTTTATCAATCAAATTATCTATAGATACTTTTTCAAATTTTAATTTAAATGTTTTTGACTGAAGCTTATATAAATCTAAAAGATCACTTACTATAACCTGCATTCTTTCTGACTCTTCTTTAATTATGTCAAGATAATAATCATTCTCTTTTTCATCTTTTATAAGATGCTTACAAAGCATCTGTGCATAACCCCAAATAACTGAAATAGGACTTTTTAATTCATGAGAAACAGATGATACAAATTCTCTCTTCAATTCATCATTCTTTTTTTCTTTATCTATATATTCAATAAGACTTTTATTTTTTTTATTAAGTTCATCTAGCGAACTACTTATTTTTTCAGATAAATTATTTACACTTTGAGCTAAAATTTCAAGTTCATCACCTGATTTTATTAAAATAGGATCTGAAAAATCAAGCTCAGTTATTTTCTGAGTTTTTTTTGTAATTTCAATTATAGGTTTTGTAAATCTATCTGCAAATATAATTGCGATAACCATTAAAATTATTGTTATCGGTAAAAAAATTAAAGAAATAAGCTTTACTGATTTTTTTACGCTCTCATCAATAGAATTAATAGAAACTTGTATAACTATTTGATAATTTTCTTTTTTCATATCATAAAATACAGCTAGAAATTTAACTCCTGTAGATTTATCATTTATTTCTTTTTCAGAAATATTATCTCCAATATCCTTTGTTTCAATGACTTCAAATCTGTTAAGAGAACTCATAATATTAGAATTTCTATTATTTTTTCCGCCTTTATAAGTTGCAAATATAGTTTTTTGAACAGATAAATCTTCAACTGCTATTTCAGCATTATATTTATTTGCAACTGAATATATAAGATTTGAATAATCATCTTCTATATTATTAGAAATAATATTATTAACCTCTTTTGCCGCATGTTTCATTTCATTAAGTCTTTGACTTTTAAAATAATATTTAAAAGTAAGTGAATAAATCAAAATTCCAGATAAAAATACTGCAAGTATCATAAAAATACCTAAGATCAATTTTTTTCTAATCGAATTCATTCTTATTCTCCCAACTTATATCCATATCCTCGTATGGTTTTTAAATATTTAGAATATTCCCCAAGTTTATTTCTAAGTCTATTTATATGAGTATCTACAGTTCTAGTATCTCCAAAATATTCATTTCCCCAAACCCTTAATAGCAGTGTATCTCTTGATATTGCAATATTTATATTTTTTAAAAAATATAAAAGCATAGAATATTCTTTAGGATTAAGTTCCACAGTATTTTCATCTATTTTAACTACATGTTTAAGAGAATCCACTTTAATTCCTTTATAAATTAGAAGATCATTTTTATTATTTTGTTTTATAAGACGTTTAATACGAGCAAGTACAAGCTCAATATTAAATGGTTTTGAAATATAATCATCAACACCTATCTCAAATCCAAAAAGTTCATCCAAATCGCTATCTTTAGCTGTAAGCATAATTATAGGTACTTGAGATGTTTTTCTAATTTCTTTACATACAATCCATCCATCATAAATAGGCATCATTACATCTAGAATAATAAGATCAATTTTATTTAGTTCAAATTTATCTATTGCTTCTTCTCCATCTTTTGCAGTTATAACTTCATAACCATTAAATTTCAAATAATCAGATAATAATTTTACTATTCTTTCATCATCATCAGCTATTAAAATTTTCACTATCATTCCCCCTAAGATTTATTCTTTTACCTTTTTGCATTCAATTTACTATTAGTTTAACATTTATTTTCTAATATAACCTTATATATAATTATGTTTTGTAACTTAATCACAATAAAAAAGCAGATATAAAATTTCTAATTTTATATCTGCTTTACAATATAATAACTTATTAAATAAATATGGTGCACCCAGTGAGATTCGAACTCACCTCTTAGGATTCGAAGTCCTGCATTCTATCCAAATAGACTATAGGTGCTTAAAAAATATATTAAAAAAGCAACTTAATCCTAAGCTGCTTAAAAATGGAGCGGGTGATGAGAATCGAACTCACGTGACTAGCTTGGAAGGCTAGGGCTCTACCATTGAGCTACACCCGCATATTATATTTGGAGCGGAAAACGGGATTCGAACCCGCGACATCCACCTTGGCAAGGTGGCACTCTACCGCTGAGCCATTTCCGCTTATTTTTGGTGCAGATGAAGGGAGTCGAACCCTTACACCGTAAGGCGCTAGATCCTAAGTCTAGTGCGTCTGCCAATTCCGCCACACCTGCATTTGGAATTTGGTGGCTTACCCGGGAATCGAACCCGGGACACCATGATTAAAAGTCATGTGCTCTACCGACTGAGCTAGTAAACCATAATTGTTTTTTAGTTTTCATTAAAATGGTGCGTTATCGGGGATTCGAACCCCGGACACCCTGATTAAGAGTCAGGTGCTCTACCAACTGAGCTAATAGCGCATATAAATGGAGCGGGTGATGAGAATCGAACTCACGTAACTAGCTTGGAAGGCTAGGGCTCTACCATTGAGCTACACCCGCAATGTATTTGGAGCGGAAAACGGGATTCGAACCCGCGACGTCCACCTTGGCAAGGTGGCACTCTACCGCTGAGCCATTTCCGCTTATTTTGGTGCAGATGAAGGGAGTCGAACCCTTACACCGTAAGGCGCTAGATCCTAAGTCTAGTGCGTCTGCCAATTCCGCCACATCTGCATTTAAAATTTGGTGGCTTACCCGGGAATCGAACCCGGGACACCATGATTAAAAGTCATGTGCTCTACCGACTGAGCTAGTAAACCAAAATTGGCTGGGATGGCAGGATTCGAACCTACGCATAATAGAGTCAAAGTCTATTGCCTTACCGCTTGGCGACATCCCAAATTAAATATGGGGTGGACGATGGGACTCGAACCCACGACAACCAGTGCCACAAACTGGCGCTCTACCAACTGAACTACGTCCACCACATGGTGCGTTTTAAGGGATTCGAACCCCCGGCCCACGCCTTAGAAGGGCGTTGCTCTATCCAGCTGAGCTAAAAACGCATATTGTATAAACTAATTAAAGTTTAAATGGAGCGGGTGATGAGAATCGAACTCACGTGACTAGCTTGGAAGGCTAGGGCTCTACCATTGAGCTACACCCGCATATTAAATTTTTAAGTGGTCGGGGTGACAGGGCTTGAACCTGCGACCTCATGGTCCCAAACCACGCGCGCTCCCATCTGCGCCACACCCCGATACTGGTGCGTTTTAAGGGATTCGAACCCCCGGCCCACGCCTTAGAAGGGCGTTGCTCTATCCAGCTGAGCTAAAAACGCATATTTAAAAGTGCTTAACATCTAAACATCTTCTGCAAATGAATTGCTATGATTCTTCACAGAACGATTATTATTGTAACTTATCACTAAGCTTTTGTCAAGACTTTTTTTGGAGCGGGTGATGAGAATCGAACTCACGTGACTAGCTTGGAAGGCTAGGGCTCTACCATTGAGCTACACCCGCATAACAAATTTTTTAAGTGGTCGGGGTGACAGGGCTTGAACCTGCGACCTCATGGTCCCAAACCACGCGCGCTCCCATCTGCGCCACACCCCGATATCTTAAAACATCTCTTAGCGACAATGACTATTCTACAATATCATTTGCATTTCGTCAATACTTTTTTTCAATATATCGTTAAAATATGAAAAAAAGTTGCTTTTTTGCCGCCATTATTTCTTTAAAATTCCATTTATTATATTTTTTATGTTATGTAATGCATTAAATCTATGGCTTACTGTATTCTTTTTTTCTTCTGAAACTTCTCCAAAAGTTTTTTCAAATGGTTTATAGAAAAATATAGGATCGTATCCAAATCCTCCTTGGAACATAATTTTATCTGTTATGTATCCTCTTACACTTCCAGAAGCTGTATAATATTCTCCTTTATCGGTATATAAAGCTATATTACATATAAACTGTGCTCCTCTTTTTTTAAGTGGCACTCCTTCAAGATTATTTAAAAGTTTTATATTATTTTTTAAATCATTTCCATGTTCTCCTGCATATCTTGCTGAAAATATTCCTGGCTCACCTTTTAAATAATCCACTGAGAGACCAGAATCATCAGATAAAACTAAAAATTCTTTGTCTCCCCTTTCTATTAAATATTTATATATTTCATATGCTTTCTTTTTAGCATTTTCTTCAAATGTTTTTCCATCTTCTAAAACATCTATCTTGATATTTTCTTCTTTTAATGATCTTATATTTAAATCGAAATCTTTAAGCATATCCTTTATTTCTTTTATTTTATTTTGATTATTACTCGCAACAATTAGTTTTTTCATTTTTTCTCCTTATTAGTTGTTCACTTTTCAATATTTATTTCATACTTATATATATGAGAAATTTTATAGAGGTGTAATACATTGAAATATATTGGTCCTTTTTTCAGAATGAATAATCTTTCACAAAATGAAATAAAAAGCCAGCTATTTCATTTATCAAAAGAAACAGTAAAATCAATAGTATTAAATTCAAAATGTGGCCTTCTTGCATCTTTTAAGAATTCAAAAAATTCTTCTATAGATGATATTAGCATATTAAACAATTTTTCTCCACTTTTATGTATGTACAAAAAGGCCTCTCCATTATTTATTCATAGTAAAACAAGTCATGGACTAGATGAATCTTCATTCAAAAAAGACATTACTCCATTTTCAAATGCACTTATGACTTTAAGTTTATTAGAACTTAGTGAATACTATTCGCATTATGACAGTAGAAATATTCCTTCATTCAGTAAATCATATTCGTATCTTGCAAAAAAGCAGCTTGATTTTTACTCTGAAAATTTAAGGAATCCAGAAGGTCTTTTTGTTACTAAAAAGAATGTATCAGATGCTAATATGAAAGGTTTTGTTCTTGTTGATAAAAATAATGATTTTAAATTTTCTGATCAAGCTTTGATGATGGATGCTTATTATCTTTATTATTATTATAATAATAATGACAAAAATGCTGATGAGTATAAAGATTTTTCACTAGAAATTCTTTCAATGTTTAAAGAATATAACTATGCTTTATACGATCTTTCTTTTTCAGAAAACTTAATTAACTTCATGGCTTTTAATATTTTTTATGAATATTCATTAAATGAAGACTGCAGAGAACTTATTTTAGATATAGGTGATTTTCTTATGTCAAAATTTTATGAAAAAGATTATTATATGAGTTCAATAACTGATTGCTCTCTCTTTGCAGTAGCATTAATGAAAGCTTATCAGCATACAAAAATAAATACATTTAAGGATATGAGCTATGATATTGAAGATAAGCTTATATCACTTTATAATAGTGACAAAAATATTTATCTTAAACTTTCAGATAAAAAAGATTTTAAATTTTCATGCAATGAAATTAATAGTTACTTACTATCTCTTATAATTTATTCTGATAAATCACAAAGAGAAATTGAATTAAAGCCTGTAATATCAGGTATTTATAGAAAATTTTATGTTGATTCAAGTCTTTTAAATAGCTGGCCTGCTGCACCTACAATAGATGAAGCTGAGAGATATAAAAATTTAAGTTTAAGTTCTAATGATATGCTAGATGAAACTTTCTTTAGAATGCCTAATATGCAGACTCCTGAAAGTAGTGGACTTGCTTCAGTATTTATAAAAAATATAAGCTATTCAAGAAAAAAAGAGAATTTTTCTGTCTCCAAAAATACATTTGACAGCGAAAAAAATATGCTTAATTTCTTTTTGAATATACATTTTTATAAACCTTCAATAAAGAAAATCATGGGATTTAATGATAATGAAATTGAATTTAAAAAGTATATATCAACTAATCAGTCAAAAAAAGATGAAATTTTATCTGATATTAAACCTGAAAGTAAAATTATTAGCCCCAGACCTTCTGAATCTTTGCAAATTAAAAATAATCATACAAAATCAAAAGTAAAAATGCATAAAGCAAAACATCCAGCTGCTCTAAAAAAGAGAGCTAAAAAAAATAAGTAGTTTCTATATCCTGATATAGATTTTTTCTATATCAGGATATTATTTTGGAAATTTAACATTATTATTTCCATCAATAGTTAGCTTAAAATCTTCATAAGAACATACTATATTGTCATTAAAAAATACAACTGGAAAGATTTTAAAGTTTAAGAATAAATTTTCCTCAAGTTCAGCGTATCTTTTATCTTCTATCATATTATTTTCATCCACAGTAAGATATTTAGAATACGATAAATAAAAATCATCTTTCTTCTCTTCCGATATATCAGAATTACATAGTATTATATCATAATGCGATTTTAATTCATCATCATTAAATTCCATATCATCTGCCTCTGTATAATTTACTTTTATATCTGTATTAGTTTCAAACCATTCCTTTATAGCTTCAAGTATTATACGATTTCTTAAATTATCCTCTCCAATTATAGTTATTAACTCAGGTTCTTCATATTCTTTTTCTTTTGATGAATACACCTTTCTTTGCTGAATCTTGTAAATGTCATCTTTTTCTTTTCTAAAATAACATCCTTCTGAAAGATCAAATTCTTTAGTGTTATCTTTTAAATAAGAAGACATTGCAGAATTTATATAATTATAAATTTTTTTTCTTCCTTCTAACGGAAGTTCATCTTTATTAAATACAATAAATGCTCCCTCATCTCTTTTAATAGTTGTTAAATTATCATCTTTTGATAGCTTTGAAAGCTCTACTGACGGAGGATTTATAAGACACTGTATATTTTTCATTTCATAAGATGCCATAGCCTCTTCTGAGCTATCCTCTTTAATAAACATTATATTTGATATTTTAGAATCTTCATTTGTATTTTTTAAAATAATACTTTTTTCATCAGCACCTATTATTTTATAGTTTCCACTATAGAGTATTTTTGAAAAATTATCATCAATATTACTCCAGTCTTTTAAATTCTTCCTTATCCTATATTGAGGCTTTGATATATCTTCTAAAAAGTTATCATCTTTTTCATTAAGTCGTATAGTAAGTTCATCTTCATCTACCATTATTGCAACATTCTTATCAAAATTAGATTTATTCTCTCTATATGAAACTACTCCATATATATTAAGCAGTGCTTTTATATCAGAACCATTTTCTGATGAATCTATAAGCTCTTTAAAATACTCTTTTATATCTAATGGTGTAATTGCACTTCCATCACTAAAAAATGCGTCTTTTCTTATTTTAAATCTATATTCAATACCATCTGAGTATGACTCTACACTTTCTGCAATATCAGGCATTACTTTTCCATCAGATTCTTTTGAAACAAGACCTCTTGAAACTGCACATAAAATATCCTGACTTCGTTTATCAAAATCAGATATATTCATAAAGTCATCAGGAATAGTATCTACTGCAAATTTAACTATGCTTTTATCATTATCTGAAACTTGTTCTTTATATTTTACGTTAAATAGTGTAAAACTTAATATTACAATGACAGATAAAAATACTAATAAACTTATCAATTTCTTCAATATTATTCCTCCTAACGTATATATAATTATGCTCAATTCTATCATTTTTAAACATAGTATTTTAATTTTTAGAAAGATTTGATATAATTTATATTAAAAAAGTAGGTGTTAATTAGAATGGATTTACTAATTTCTATATTTTTAATAGTATCAATCGTCTTTATGTTTATATTTACATTTCTTGGAATATGGATATTTATTATAGGAATAAAAGCATATAAGCAGACACGTTATAGGAACTATATACTTGAGAAAATAGATAAGAGGCTTTCTGTAGTTTCAGATCATTTTAATCAAGGAAATAATGATTATTCATATCTTACAGGAGAAACACCATTTGAATTTGAAGATGATGATAATACAAAACTTGACAATATTAAAAATTTTTCAAAAAAATAAAAAAGAGTTTTATGAAAGCATTTAAACACTTTCATAAAACTCTTTTTTTAAATAAATTAAATTCTCTTCTTAACTTCTTCTGCAACTAATTTATTTGCTATTCTTGGATTTGCCTGACCTTTAGTCTTTTGCATTACTTTTCCTACTGCAAATCCTAATATATTTTGTTTTCCAGATCTATACTGCTCTACAACTTGTGGATTTTCATCTAAAACTTCAGCTACAACTTTTAGAAGTGCTCCTTCATCGTTGTTAACTTTAAGTCCCTTTTCATCTATTATAGTCTTTGGAGATGAACCTGTATTAAACATCTCTTCTACTACCTTTTTACCAATAGCATTAGTTATTGTCTTATTTTTAATAACTTCTATAAGTTCTGCAACATCAGAAGGTTTAAATTTAAGTTCCTCAATCCATGTTCCCTTTTCATTCATGAGTCTTGAAATATCTCCCATGATCCAGTTTGATGATGCTTTAGGATCTTTTGATATCTTTGCAGTTTCATCAAAGAAATCTGCCATACTATCAGTTAATGTTAAAACATGTGCATCATATTTAGGAAGTTTATAGTCTTCTATAAATCTCTTTTCCTTTTCATATGGAAGTTCAGGAATTGATTTTTTAACTTTATCAATCCAATTATCAGAAATATTTATAGTAACTAAATCTCCTTCTGGGAAATATCTGTAATCATTAGCCTCTTCTTTGCTTCTCATTACAGTAGTTTTTGCTTCATTTTCATCCCATCTTCTTGTCTGAACTTTAAGTTCTTCACCTTTTTCTATCGCTTCAACCTGTCTATCATGTTCATATCTTAAAGCTTTTTCAAGAGCTTTAAATGAGTTCATGTTCTTAATTTCTGTTCTTATACCAAATTTTTCAGTTCCCTTTTTTCTTACTGAAATATTTACATCACATCTTAAAGAACCCTCTTCCATCTTACAGTCAGATGCACCTATAGAATTCAATATGCTTTTAAGCTTTGTAAGATATGCTGTTGCTTCTTCAGGTGTTCTCATATCTGGTCTTGATACTATTTCTATAAGAGCCACTCCAGCTCTATTATAGTCGACTAATGTTCCTCTTTTTGTATGTAGAAGCTTACCTGCATCTTCTTCTATATGAATTCTTTCAATCCCTATTCTCTTTATGTTCTCATCTGCGTCCTCTATATCTATATATCCATCTCTACAAAGTGGAAGCTCATCCTGAGTTATCTGATAATTCTTAGGACAGTCAGGGTAGAAGTAATTCTTTCTATCCATTCTTGAAAGTTTTGTAATGCTACAGTTTAAAGCAAGACCTGCTTTCATTCCTAGCTCAACTACTCTTTTGTTAAGCTTAGGAAGTGAACCTGGAAGTCCTAAACATACAGGGCAAACATGTGTGTTAGGCATACCGCCAAATTCAGTTGTACATCCACAGTAAATTTTAGTTTTTGTTAAAAGTTCGCAGTGAACTTCAAGTCCTATTACTGATTCAAATTCCATCTCCTACGTAATCCTCCTTTTATAAATTAGGCTTTTTTTCATGCCATGTAGTTGATTTTTCATAGCTATACGCTAAATTGAATAAATTATCTTCTCTAAAATAGTTACCCATAATCTGTAATCCTACTGGAAGTCCGTTTGCTTCACCACAAGGAAGTGATATAGCTGGAATACCGGCTATATTTACAGGTACTGTATAAATATCTCCTAAATACATCTCAAGTGCATTGTTTGTCTTTTCACCTATCTTGTATGCAGGTGTTGGTGCTGTTGGTGAAATTATAGCATCATACGATTTAAATATTCTTTCAAAATCACCTTTAATAAGATTTCTTACCTTTAATGCTTTTTTGTAATATGCATCATAATATCCTGATGATAATGCATATGTTCCAAGCATTATTCTCTTCTTAACTTCTTTTCCAAATCCTTCACTTCTTGATTTAAAATAAACATCAATGGCATCTTCAGGATTTTCTGTTCTATGACCATATCTTATTCCATCAAATCTTGCAAGATTTGATGATGCTTCTGCACATGCTATTATGTAATATGCTGAAATAGCATAATCTGCAAGTGGAAGTGATACTTCACTTACTTCAGCTCCATTTTTCTTAAATACATCAAGCGCATTATATATCGCAGATTTAACATTTTCATCTAGGCCTTCTTTAAAGAATTCCTTAGGAACTGCTATCTTCTTTCCTCTTACATCTTCATTTAAGAAATTTTTATATAAAGGAACATTTTTATCTACAGTTGTAAAATCTTTTGAATCAATTCCTGCTATAGCCTGAAGTGATAAAGCACAATCCTCTACATCTCTTCCTAATGTTCCTACCTGATCAAGTGTAGAACCATATGCTACAACTCCGCTTCTTGATACTCTTCCATATGTAGGCTTAAGTCCTACAATTCCACAAAAAGATGCTGGCTGTCTTACAGAACCACCTGTATCTGTTCCTAGTGCTATTGGTGTTTCTTCTGCTGCAACTGCTGCTGCAGATCCACCTGATGATCCTCCTGGAACTCTATTTAAATCCCATGGATTTTTAGTTATTTTATATGCAGAATTTTCTGTAGATGAACCCATTGCAAATTCATCCATATTTGTTTTTCCAATTATTACAGCATCTTCATTTAATGCTTTTTCTGTAACTGTTGCATCGTATGGAGAAACATACGATTTAAGTATTTTTGATGCACATGTATTCTGCATTCCTCTTACACTTATATTATCCTTTAAAGCTAGAGGAACTCCTCCTAAAACTCCTAAATCCTCTCCTTTTTTTATTTTTTCATCAAGAGCTTCTGCTCTTTTTAGAGCCTCATCTTCTGCAACATATAAGAAAGCGTTGACTTTAGATTCTGTACTCTTTATTTTTTCTATATGAGATTTTGTAATCTCCTGCACAGATGCTTCTTTTTTTGAAATTATGTCTTTAAGCTCATGTGCTTTATATTTTGTAAAATCCATTATGTTACCTCCTGATTTTTTCTATTCTCGTATAATTGTAGGAACTAAAACATACTCTTCTAAATTATCTGGAGCATTATTAATTACATCATCAAGTTGAAGTGAAGGTTCAACTTCATCTTCTCTAAATTTATTTTCAATATAATAAGGATTTACTATTATATCTTCTTTTTCAGTATCTAGTTCATTTAATTTTTCAAAATATCCTAAAATCTGATTAAGACCTTCCTGAAGTTCTTCTTTTTCTTTATCATTAAATTCTAATCTTGCAAGTTCTGCAACATATTCAACGTCTTTTTTACTTACAGACATTATTTAAATCCTCCTTTAATATTAATCTATTACTATATTTTAACTTATATCAAAATGTAAAATCAAGTTATTATTTACTTTGCATTAATTTAACAATCATCTTATATAATTTACTATAAAAAAAACAAGACTTGCACTTATAAGAAGGCTTACTGCAGAATAAATAATTCTTTTTTTTCCAGTCTCATTAACAATGAAATTTACTGAAACAATAGCCATTGTTACACATATTCCAATCTGCATAGGAAGATATGAACTAAATAGCTGACTAACGTAATAAAAATTATATGTAGTCGTAAATGTGAATATTGTTATAATACTTGTTATGAATGAAGTAACAAATATTAAATAACTTATTAACCTTTTCAAATCAAGTCCCCTCCTTTTTTATATAAATTACTATTATTTTAACATATTTAAAAACTCTTCTTCTGAAATCACTTTGACATTAAGACTTTGTGCTTTATCAAGCTTTGATCCTGCATTTTCACCAGCTAAAACATAATCTGTTTTCTTACTTACACTCCCAGAAACTTTAGCTCCAAGGCTTACAAGTTTTTCTTTTATTCCAATTCTCGAAAAATTTTCAAGAGTTCCTGTAGGTACTACTGTCTTTCCTTCAAAAGGATTTTCTTTAACTTCATTTTTAATAAATACGGGATTAACATTACATTCAAATATCTTTTCTATTGTATTTATTACATTCTCTTCTTTAAAGAAAGCTGCAATATCTCTAGCTACAACATCTCCTATATCTGGTATCTCTACAAGATCATCAAAAGATGCATTTCTTAATTTTTCAAATGATTCAAATTTATTAGCAAGATCCCTTGCTGTCTTTACTCCTACATTTGGAATTCCAAGAGCATATATAAATGCATCAAGACTGCAATTTTTACTCTTTTCTATAGCATTAAGAAGATTATCAGCTTTTTTATCTCCAAATTTTGGCATCTTTAAAAGATCTTCTTTTTTAAGATTATAAAGATCTGATATAGATTTTATATTAAGTTTTTCAAATAGAACTTCTGCTGTTTTCTCTGAAAATCCAGCTATATCCATCGCTTCTCTTGAAGCATAGTGTACTATACTTTTTACAAGCTGAGGTTTACATGAAAGTGTATTCTCACAGAAATAATGTGCCCCATCTAAGAATACATGGCTGCCACATGCAGGACATACAGTTGGAGGCATTATCTCAGATGTTCCATCAAGAGAATCTTTAACTACTCCTGTAATTTCAGGAATTACATCATTACTTCGTCTTACTACAACATTAGCACCTATTCTTATTCCTTTTCTTCTTATATCGTCCATATTATTTAAAGTTGCTCTTTGAACAGTTGCACCTGCAAGCTCAACCGGCTGAAGTATCGCTGTAGGAGCTATTCTTCCGCTTCTTCCAACGCTCCATGAAACATCCTTTATCTTTGTTGTGGCTTCTTGAGCTTCAAACTTATATGCGACTGCCCATTTAGGAAATTTTATAGTATATCCTAGAAGTTCTCTTGTTTTTATATCATCAATTACAATAACAATTCCATCAATATCATAATTTAGATCAAACCTTATGTTTTTTATATACTCAATCTCTTTTTCTATTTCATCCATAGTTATGCATGTTTTCATATAATCATCAACAGGAAGACCTTTTTCTTTTATAAAAGCCATCATCTCTTTATAAGTTTTAAAAGGTGTCCCTTCATTATATCCTACGTCATAAAAAAATGCAGATAAGTTTCTCCTTGCAGTCTCTTTTACATTTAAATTTCTAAGTGCTCCAGCCGCTCCATTTCTAAGATTTTTAAGAGGAACTTTAGCTGATTCATTGTACTTTTCAAAAGCCTCTTCAGTCATAACTGCTTCACCATGAATTTCAACTACATTATGATTATCTATTTTTAAAGGTACTCTCTTTATTGTTTTAATCTGAGGAGTAACATCTTCTCCTGTAATTCCAGTTCCTCTTGTTGCACCAATTTGTAATATTCCATTTTCATCATAAGTAAGATTTATTGTAAGCCCATCAAATTTTTTAGTTAAAATATATTTTAAAGGTGGTAAGTCTTCTCCGATCTCACGCATATGCTTTACAAATTTGACGTTTCTATTATGCCACTCTCTTATCTCTTCAAGGCTCTGAGCTTTTCCAAGACTCCATAAAGGTGCTTTATGAGTATACTTTGTAAATCCTTCAAGAACTGTATCTCCTACTCTTTGAGTTGGCGAATATGGAAGAATATAATTTGTTTCCTCTTCAAGTTTTGAGAGTTTATCATATTCCTTATCGTACTCTTTATCAGTTACAGATGGATCATCAAGTGTATAATACTCATAAGCATATCTATTAAGTTTTTCAACAAGCATTTCAATTTCTTTCTTTTTATCCACTTCAAATCACCTTATCCTTATTTTATAAGTTAATTATATGCTTTTAATTTTGCAAAGGAAAGAAGAAGTATTTTTACTCCTTGTCTATCAAATGCAACTGTTACTTTTTTATCTTTAGAATCTTTCTGAATGCTTACAATAGTTCCGACTCCAAATTTCTGATGAACCACCTTCATTCCAAGAGATATCTCTGATTCAGTAAGATAATCATTGTCTATATTTTCTTGTGAATTCTCAGAATTTAAAGAAGAACTTCTAGATAAATTAAGTCCACTTCCTGAAACTTTTCTATCAGTTGTTCCTCCGCTAAAAAAGTTTCTATCTGATAACTTTTTAACACCTGAAGCTGAAACATACTCTTTTAAATTTGGTTCTATTTCACTTAAAAAATCAGATTGTGAATATGAAACAGTTCTTCCAAATACCCTTCTTTGATCAGCAGAAGTCATAAAAAGCTCTTCTTTTGCTCTTGTTATTCCAACATAGCATAATCTTCTTGCTTCTTCCATTTCCGATTCTTTATTAAACGCTGCATTACTTGGGAAAAGTCCATTTTCCATTCCCACCATAAATACAACTGGAAATTCAAGACCTTTTGCACTATGAACAGTCATAAGTAAAACCGCATCATCTTCGTCTTCAAGCTTATCTGTATCTTGAACTAAAGATACTTGCTCTAAATATGCAGAAAGTGATTTATCATCACTACTCTTTTCAAATTCAACAGCATCTGAAACAAGTTCTTTTAAGTTCTCAATCCTGCTCTTATCTTCAATCTGCTTTGAAGTTTCAAGTTCTTTTAAATAACCTGTTTCTTTTAAGATTGTTTCTATAAGAAGAGATACAGGCATTGTTTCTGCTTCATCCATAAATAAATTTATAAGTGATGCAAAACCACTTATACATGATATATTTCTCTTTGAAAGTGAAGAAACTGTATCACATCTATCTAATACATCGCACAAATTAAGCTCATATTCTCTAGCAAACTCTTGAAGTTTATTTACTGTAGTATCTCCTATACTTCTCTTTGGCACATTTATAATTCTCTTTAAACTTACATCATCTTGTGGATTTATTATAACTTTAAGATAACATAAAATATCTTTAATTTCTTTTCTATCATAGAATCTTGTACCGCCTATAATTCTATATGGAATAGCTTTTCTCCTTAAACTATCTTCAAAAATTCTAGACTGTGCATTTGTTCTATATAATATTGCAAAATCTTTATAATTTTTGTTTTTCTTTATCTGACTAATCTGATTTCCTACAAAATTAGCTTCATCAAGATCAGAATACGCTCTATATATCTTAACTTTCTTTCCATCTTCTTTATCTGTTCTTAAAACTTTTGATTTTCTATTTAAATTATGTTTTATAACTTCATTTGCAGCATTTAATATATTACCTTTTGATCTATAATTTTGTTCAAGTTTTATAACTTTAGCACCTGGATAGTCTTTTTCAAAATCTAATATATTTTTTATATCAGCGCCTCTCCACTGATAAATACACTGATCATCATCACCTACAACACATATATTCTTATATTTCTTAGCAAGAAGTCTTATAAATTCATACTGAACTCTATTTGTATCTTGATATTCATCTACCATTATGTATTTAAATTTATTCTGATAAAATGAGAGGACTTCTTCATCCTTATTAAAGAGTTCAACAGTCTTAAATATAAGATCATCAAAGTCAAGAGCATTGTTTTCATTTAGTCTTTTCTGATACATTTCATATACTGAGGCTATCTTCTTTTCTCTAAAATTAGCTTCATTTTCAATCATATAGCTTTTATAAGTCTGCATTCTATCTTTTGCTCTGCTTATTTTTGAAGTTATCTCCTGCTGTGATATATCTTTATCATCTATATTTAAAATTTTCATGCAGTCTTTTATAAGAACTTTTTGATCTGATGTATCATATATTGTAAAATTCTTTTTATATCCTATTTTATCTATTTCACGTCTCAAAATTCTAACACATGTAGAGTGGAATGTTGAAATCCACATACTATCTGCTTTATCTGAGATAATATTTCTAACTCTGTCTTTCATTTCTTTTGCCGCTTTATTAGTAAATGTAATCGCAAGTATATTATATGAAGGAATATTAAGATCCTCAACCATATGTGCGATTCTATGTGTTAAAACTCTTGTTTTACCAGAACCTGCACCTGCTAATATAAGAACCTGACCATCAACTGTTATAGCTCCTTCATACTGTTCTTTATTAAGTAATGACTTTAAATCCATCATTTTTTCCTCCCTAATACCTTTTCTGATAAATTATATTATACCATAATGTATAATCTATTATTTTAATAAGTTTTATAATTAAATGACGTAAAAAATTCATATATAAAGTATTATGATTTTTTTGTGTCATATTGTATTCAAGTTTTGCAACATCCGCTCTAAATCTGTCTTTTCTTGGTAAACGTTTGTATTAGAGCACAAAAAAAGTGCAACCTTTGGGGCGAGGTTGCACTTCAGCAATAAGCAATAAGCAATAAATAAAAAGGGGGCTATATATTCTTTTTATTTATCCTTGCAACTGATATTATAGGATATTGAACATAAAAATGCAAGTAATATCGTTAATATTATTTCAGTTTTTTAATTTTTATGAATGATTTTAATTCATTTTTCAAAATCATTCGTTACTTAACGTTTAATATACTTAATTCTTCTTCTGATAATTCTCTATATTCACCTTCATCTAAATTTGGATCAAGATGAATGCTTCCAAATTCTTTTCTCTTAAGATAAATTACTTTTTTATCGACTGCTTCGAACATTCTTTTTACTTGATGAAATTTTCCCTCTTGAATTGTAACTAAAACTTCTGAACCATTCTCTGATGCTTTTATTATTTTTAAATCTGCACTCATACACTTATATCCATCATCTAATGTGATACCTTTTTTAAACATAGCAATATCTTTTTCTGTTACTTCTTTGTTAATCTTTGCATAATAAACCTTATCAATATGATTTTTAGGTGATATAAGCCTATGATTAAGTTCTCCATCGTTAGTTAATAAAAGAAGTCCAACTGTATCCTTATCAAGTCTTCCAACTGGAAATGGTTCAAATACTTGATGCTGTGCTTCTAATAAATCTACAACTGTTTCTTCATTATTATCAAATGTAGCAGATATTACACCTGCTGGCTTATTTAACATAAGATATATATACTTTTTATATATAACTCTCTCACCATTTATTTCTATTGATGATTTTAATGGATCAATGCTCATTTTATTATTAGTTGCAACCTCACCATCAACATATACTATTCCCTTTTTTATAAAATTCTTAACATCTTTTCTGCTTCCATATCCTAGATTTGAAATTATTTTATCTAATCGTTCCATAAATATTCCTTTCTTCATCATAAATTAGTAAATTTTCAACTTTAATCATTGCCTCTTTATATTAAATCATAAATTCACAATTAAGTTAATAATAAAAAAGGCCCGCATATTTAAATGCGACAGCCTAATTATTATATATCATATTCAATTTTTTATCCATTTTTCCTATTATTATAGTCTGTAAGAACTGCTGGTACATAATTTCTAGTTTCAAGAGGCATTTTATAAAGATCTGCAGAACTTGTAACTCCTCTACTTTTCATTGTTCCTGCACCTGCGCTATACGCCATAAGACCAAGACTAAGATTTCCTCCGAACTGATCTATACAGTTTTTTAAAAGATGTGTTCCACCATCAACATTCTGATTTATATCATAACCATTTGTTACTCCATATGCGCTAAAATTTGCAGGCATAAGCTGCATAAGTCCCTGTGCTCCTGCTGATGATGTAACATTTGGCTTAAAATTTGATTCATGATTAATTATTGATAAAATCAAGTTTTCATCAATTCCATATTTTTTAGATGCACTTTTTACAGCATTCATTATCTTTGACATATCAGCAGTATTTGATTGACTATATGATTGTCCATAATACGCCGGCACCATTCCATTTACGATAAGGGGAAGATTCTCAAGGTTTATTCCCTCAGCACATTGTTGTTTTGCTCCGCTATGAACAAGTGGACTTCCTTCTTCTACTGCAGCTGATGAATTTGAATCACTTCCATTTTTTGAATCATTTAAAAGATTCTGCATTAAATATGCAAATGCTATATCTTGCACACCACTTGTATCACTATCCGATGATGTATCCGAGCTTGATGTAAGTTGTCTATTTCCCATCATTGATAATGCAAGTAGCTGCTCCTGAGACATGCCATTTAACTGAGTAATATCCATTTTATCCTCCATAATATTTCAATACTTTTCTTATGTTTATTATAATATTTTTATCTATTTTTTGCAAAACTATACAAATTAATATACAGTAAATGATTCTTCTGCATAATCGTCATAATTTTTTGTGCTATAGAAATTTTTTGCAAGAACAAGAACTTTAAATTTACCTTTATCAAAAGGTATAAAAGTGTAATACTGCTTTTTACTATATGGCTGAACCTTTGTCCACTCATTTTTTTTCATTATATAAAATTCATATAATATATCGCATCCTCCACAACTTTGTGCTTTTATTTCAATTTCATCATTAGATAAAAGTTTTTCATTATTTCCTCTTATATCTATTTTTGTATTTACAATAGGAAGACTTTCTTCAACATTTATAACAACTGTCTTTTTAGAATCAAATTCATTTCTACATTTAATATTTTTTGCATATATATCAAAAACATATTTTCCTGCTACTTTAGGAATAAATCTAAATTTTTTTGACATTTGATATTCTATCTCTTCTATTTTATTCTGATTAAAAGTTGTTTCATATCTAACTAAAGCTTCATTTGTATTTTCTATTATACATTCAATTTCAATTTCATCGCCTACAATAAAAGACTGTCTGCATGGAAGAATTATATAATCTATTTTTGCAGGAAGATACTTTAAAACATTTATTTTTGCAACTGATTCACAATCATACTCTTTTTCACTATACTTATCTTTTGTCCTAATAACAACTTCATAATGTCCGCTTTCTTTTGGCGTAAATGTTATCCAATTTTTTTTACTATATCTATAAAATTTTATCTTTTTATCATCTTGTTTTACTGAAAATTCATACTGAAGATGTGTTCCTCCTTCAGCCTTTACCATAATATTTATTCTGTCACCTAAAACAGCTTGACTTCCTTTATCAACAAGTATCTCTTTTATTTTAGGAGATTTTATTCCCCTTTTTTCAATAAAAAATTCTTTGCTAAGTAAGGTTTCGCATTCCCCTTTATAATTTTCATTTTTAGCATATACTGTGATTTTATATTCACCTGCTTCTTTAGGCTGCCATAAAAAAACATTACTTTGTGAATATCCAGAATCTTCTTTTATAATTCCATCAACATCAAATTTATATACTACTCTTCCTCCACCTTCTGAATAAACTTTAAACTTTATATCCATTCCAGTTGCCTGTGGAGATTCCTTGTCAGATTCAAGAGCTCTTATTTTTATATCTTCATATGGCTTTATCTCATAAAAAGCAATAGCTCTATCATCATATTCCTTTTCAGATAGTAATTCTTTTGCTAAACAAAGCATTCTGTATTTACCAGGTTCATGCTCAACATACTTTACTGTATCTAATGTTGAATAATCTTGAATGCATGTTTTTTTCCCATCAAGAGTGATCTTGTAAAATTTATATAATACATCACTTTCACTCTTTTTTTCTATACCAACTTTAAATTCGACCTCATTTCCAGCAATAAGTTTTTTAGATAAAGACTTAAATTCTACGATTTGAATCTTCTGTTTTTCCTTTACATTAATCTTTATAATTTTATCCTCTTCAAAATTTTCTCCTGAAGACGACTTCTTACACTGTACAAGTATCTCATTTATTCCACAATTAGAAGGAACATATGATAAAATATTCGATGCATCATAATCTTTTAAAAGTTTCCATTCATCATTTTTCTTTATATAAAATCTATATAACATATTTTTTATATTATTACATCGTACAGTAATTACACATTTTTCCCCTTCATATGGTTCTTTATTATTAATATCAATCTTTTCAATACATACTTTTTCCTGAGTATCATTTTTATATGAACTAAGACTTTCTGCTTCTTTTTCAGTAATTTTAAATTTTTCTCTCCCAAGATACTCAATTGACGCATTCTCATCTTTTTGTTTCCCTTGTACCATTATCATATATTCCCCTTTCTCTTTAGGTATCCAAATACAGCTATCCTTTTCTGAAAAGTCCTGTATAGTGCTCCAAACACCATTAAGCCCGCAAATAAATTTATACTCTAGCTGAATTTTATTTTCACTCTCATAGATAGCAGAAATTTTTATGCAGCTACCCTCTTTTTGGGGTATTTCTTTATCAAATAGTACATTCATTTCTTTTAATTCAAGTAAATCCATGAGCTACCCTCCTAAAACCAATATTAACATAATAATATCATTTCTGTATATTATTGTAAATTAATATTTTTCCTTTTACTTTCATTATACCATTTTTATCCAAATAATAAATTATAAATTGTAAAAGTAAATATAGAAGCGCTATTTATAAAATCGAAATCTTTTAACTTTTCTTTAGCCTTCTTTAATACAAACTCAAGTTTAGATATTTTCTAAATATAATCTTCTCTTTAAAACGTTTACATATATTTATAAAAATTTTTTTTATTTTGAAATTATTAATTTTTCAAGAACAGAATATAGTTTTTCATCATCTTCTTTAGTTCTCTTTTTAATTTTAGAACATTTTTTTCCTGCTTTTCTTCTTTTTAAAGATATATGTCTACTATATAACTTATCATCTATATTATCATCAGTATACATTTCACCTTTTGAATTAATCACTTTTGCATATTTTAAAAGGCACATAGCAGCAACTCCATAATCATCAGTTACTACAATATCATCTTTTAAAGTATTATTTACAACATACATATCAACACTTTGGAAACCATTATCAACCATTTTTATATCTATATAGCTGCTACTATATAAATGAGAATAATCACAATAAAGTAAAGCGTATATAGAATATTTTTCTACTAATAATTCAATAATGGAGATGCCAGGACAGGCATCTCCGTCAATTATTATCTTCAATTATTTTAATCTAGCTTCAAGAGCTTCTTTCATATCTTCGTATCCTGGTTTTCCAAGTAATCCGAACATATTCTTCTTATAAGCTTCAACTCCTGGTTGATTGAATGGATTTACTCCTAAAAGATATCCACTAATTCCACATGCTTTTTCGAAGAAATAAACCATATATCCAAAGTAATATGGTGTAAGTTCTGGAACATTTAATACGATATTAGGAACTCCTCCATCGTTATGAGCTAATAATGTACCTTCAAATGCTTTCTTATTAACAAAATCCATAGTCTTTCCAGCTAAGAAGTTTAATCCATCTAAATTGTCTTTATCTTCTCCAATTTCTATTTCATACTTAGCCTTCTCAACATTGATTACTGTTTCGAACATTATTCTTCTTCCCTGTTGTATATACTGTCCCATTGAATGAAGATCAGTTGTGAAATCAACACCTGCTGGGAATAATCCCTTATTATCTTTTCCTTCTGATTCTCCATAAAGTTGTTTCCACCATTCATTGAAATAATGAAGTGCTGGTTCATAATCAACTAAAATTTCAATTTCTTTTCCTTTATTGTAAAGGCAGTTTCTTACTGCTGCATATTTATAAGCATCATTTTCTTCAACTGATGGAGTATCATATGCTTTTCTTGAATCCTGAGCACCTTTCATCATTTCATCGATATCAATACCAGCTGCTGCTATAGGTAATAAACCAACTGCAGTTAAAACTGAATATCTTCCTCCAACATCATCAGGTACTACAAAAGTTTCATATCCTTCAGCATCAGCTAAAGTCTTTAAAGCTCCCTTTTTCTTATCAGTTGTAGCATAGATTCTCTTTCTTGCTTCATCTAAACCATATTTTTTCTCAACATATGCTCTTAAAATTCTAAATGCTACTGCAGGTTCTGTAGTAGTTCCTGATTTAGAAATTACATTTAAGCTTACGTCTTTTCCATCTATTGCTTTTATAAGTTCTGTCATATATGTAGAACTTATGTTATTTCCTACATAAAAAATCTTTGGTGCTGTTCTTTTATCATCATCTAAAGAATTGTGAAAATTGCTTGTAAGCATTTCTATTGCTGCTCTTGCTCCAAGATATGAACCACCAATTCCGATTACTATTAAAACATCAGAATCCTTTTTAATCTTTTCTCCTGCTTTTTTAATTCTTGCAAATTCTTCCTTATCATAATTAACAGGTAAGTCAATCCATCCTAAGAAATCGCTTCCTGCTCCAGTTGCGTTATGTAATTTTTCATGAGCTGACTTAACCATGTCATTCATGTTCTTGATTTCTTCTTCATTTAAAAATGACATAGCCTTTGATAAATCTAGTGATAATCCTTTACTCATCTAATACTACCTCCATAAAAATTTTTCTTTTTATATTATAGCATATTATTTCATATAATATTAACTATGCTATTACTTTTTTTCTTTATTATACTTATCAATTATAATTTTTGCTGTTTCAATATCTATTTTAGAATCAACAGCAAGACCTTTTATAAATTTTAAAAATGGCTCTTCTTTTTTATTCTCATTAAGTTCAATCTTAGATATAAGCTTATCAAGTCTAAGTCTTACAGTAGGATATGAAACATTATAAAATAGTGCAATCTCTTTTAGAGAACCTGATTTTAAGATAAAATTTTTTAAAAAATTTATATCTTCATCGCTAAGCGCTAGTAACCACTTAGGTATTTTATCTATTTCCATTTTACTTTCCCTCTCAATTCACAATAATAAATAAATTATAAATCTTTTGCTTTCATTTTTTCCAATTCTTTTTTCTTATTTCTTTTTACTTTTTCTCTTCCTTCAGTCCATATTGAAATAAGTACCAAAAATCCAATTACAGATTGATATGTCATTTTTCCTATAAAATCATTATCTATAATCTGCATTGTAATGAGAAATATACCAAATAATACTGGTAATATTGCTCCAAAAAGTACACTTTTTCTTGTACTTAAAAAATACTGTCCACCACATACAAATAAAGTTATTAAAATTGTTATAATAATTCTCATTTTTTATTACTCCTTAAGCATTTACTTTAACAATATTTATTATATGCTTAATATTATTAAATTCAATATTTATATATATTAAATTAATCTTAATTATATTAAATGTAAAAAAAATAATCATGGAAAAATACATTCTCCATGATTATAAAAATTCATTTTTTAATAAACTATCTTATATCCTGCACTCTCTATAACTTTAATGAATTCTTCTTTTTTTATATCTCTATCTGATTCAACAAAAGCTTTATTTTTATCTAATTCTACATTTACGCTTTTTACTCCGTTTATACCATTTAGAGCATCCTCTACATGTTTTTTACAATGCTCACACATCATTCCTTCAATATTTAATTCATACTTCATATTATTTTTCTCCTCTTTCCTATTTTCAAAATGTTCAAATTTTAAATTTCTAAGACGCAGTGCATTTAATACAACACATACACTGCTCATACTCATAGCTGCAGCTCCTATCATAGGGCTTAGTTTTATTTGAAATAACGGATATAAAACTCCTGCTGCAAGTGGAATAGAAATTACATTATAAAATAATGCCCAAAATAAATTTTCTTTTATATTTTTAATAACAGAACTGCTAAGTTTTATACATGATACTGCATCTAAAAGATCATTTCTTATAAGAACAGCATCAGCGCTTTCTATAGCTATATCTGTTCCACTTCCAATCGCTATTCCTACATCTGCTCTTGCAAGTGCAGGTGCATCATTAATTCCATCACCTATCATTGCAACTTTATGACCTTTTTTCTGTATTTCTGATACATGTTTTTCTTTATCTTCAGGCAGAACCTCTGCTATTACGTTATCTACATCTATTCTTTTTTTAACTGCCTCTGCAGTTTTTTTATTATCTCCTGTAAGCATTACTACATTCATTTTCATTTTCTTTAAAAGTTTTATTGCTTTTCTGCTTGACTCTTTTTCAACATCAGCAATCGCAATAATTCCTAATACTTCTTTTTCATCAGCTAATATTATCGGAGTTTTTCCCTGATTCGCAAATTTATTTACAAAAAATATAACATTTTCTTTATATATATTCTTTTCTTCAATAAGTGCGGTATTTCCCAGGTAATAACTCTTTCCATAAATAGCTGCTTCTATTCCTTTACCAGGAATATTATTAAATGAATCGATTTTATATTTTTCTATTTTTTTCTCTTTAGCATACTTAATTACTGCTTTTGCTAAAGGATGTTCACTTCCATTTTCAATTCCTGCACAAATTTTAAGTATACTTTCTTCATCAAGTTTTAATGAAATAATATCAGTTACCTCTGGTTTTCCTTCAGTTATAGTTCCAGTCTTATCAAGAACTACAGTATCAACTTCATGTGCTTTTTGAAGTATTTCACCTGATTTTATAAGTATTCCATTTTCTGCACCTTTACCTGTACCAACCATAATCGCAACAGGTGTAGCAAGACCAAGTGCACATGGACAAGAAATAACCAAAACAGATATTGCAGTTGAAAGTGAGAATTCAAGAGTAGCACCACTTATAATCCATATTATAAAAACTAAAATTGATATTGATATTACAGCAGGTACAAATATCCCTGCTACTTTATCTGCAAATTCTGCAATAGGTGCTTTACTTGCACTAGCTTCATCAACAAGTTTTATTATTTTACTTATTGTTGAATTTTCAGAAACCTCTTCTGCTTTTACCTTTATAAATCCTGTCTTATTTATTGATGCTGATATTACTTTATCTGAAACTTTTTTAAATACAGGAATGCTTTCCCCTGTAACTGCCGACTCATCTATATCTGCTGTTCCATATATGATAATGCCATCTGCTGGAATACTTTCTCCCGGTTTTACTAGAATAGTATCACCTTTTGAAAGTTCTTCTATAGGAATTACTTTTTCTTTTCCATTAACTTCTATTGTTGCTCTCTTTGGAGCTAAATCCATAAGCTTTCTTACTGCTTCACTCGTTTTCCCTTTTGATTTTGCTTCTAAATATTTACCAAGACTAATTAAAGTTACTATCATTGCTGCGGATTCAAAATATAAATCTTTTCTATATAAATTTACAATATCTATATATCCATATCCAAAGCCGTACCCTATCTTAAATATGGCAAATATTCCATAAACAATTGATGCACCTGATCCAAGTGCAACAAGGCTATCCATATTAGGACTTCTATTTAAAAGATTCTTAAATCCATTTTTAAAATATTTTTTATTTATATATATAATTGGAATAAGAAGAATAAACTGCGTAAATGCAAAAGTAATAGAATTTTTATATCCATAAAAAATATTCTGCATAAATACTGGCGGATTACTTGAGAAAATGTGAAAAATCATTTCACCCATAGATATAAACATAAGTGGAATTAAAAACACAAAAGAATAAATTAGATTTTTCTTCATATTTTTTATTTCATCATTAGAATTATTTTTTTTTGCATCTTTCTTTATAGATGTACCATTTTTATCATAAAGAGACGCTCCATATCCTGAATCTATTACATTTTGAATTATCTTTTCCTCATTTAATATATTTTCATCAAATTCGGTATTCATAGTTCCTGTCAATAAATTTACGCTTACTTTTTTAACTCCATCTAAATTTTTAACACATTTTTCAACTCGTGAAGAGCAGGCACTACATGTCATTCCAGTAATAATAAATTTTTCTTTTTTCATTTAAACCTCCTTTATTTAATCAATTTTTTAAATATAAACTCAAGTTCATCTAACGTTTCATCATTTCCTTTTTTTATATCATTAACTACACAATGACGCATATGCGAATTTAAAAGTACCCTATTAAATGAATTAAGAGCAGAACTTGCCGCACTTACCTGATTCATTATATCTATACAGTATCTTTCATCTTCTACCATCTTCATTATGCCCCTTACCTGTCCCTCTATTTTCTTTAATCTTACAATTAAATCTTTGTATTCTTTATCATTTCTCTTTGTACTTTTTCCTTTTGATATACACTCCATGCATTTGCATTCTTTATCTTTAATATTAATCGCCTCCTTTTATACCCCCCCTAGGGTATATTTGTATTATAGAATTTTATAAAATAAATGTCAAATATCATTTATTTTATCCTAATAAAAATAAAAATGGCTGCCGCTTATATCGGTCAGCCATTTATTTTTAGGTTCTGCATATAGTCATAAAATTATTCACATTTATTTAAATATAATAGTTCCATCTTTTCCTATATTAATGCTTTTTCCAGATCCAGAAGTATTATCTCCATAAGCATAAATAATATTATTAACATCATAAGGTGAATTAAATGAAACTGGCTTATCAGATAAATTATGAAATACATAAACTTTCTTTCCATCAAGTTCTCTTACATAGCCTAATATTGATTTATTGTCTAATTCAATGTTCTTATATTTTCCAGTTATAAGTTCAGGATTATTCTTTCTTACTGAAATTAAATTCTTATAAAAATTATACATAGAATTATTATCGTTTATCTGTGCATCTAGAGGATTTGTCTTTTTATTCATCATATCAGGTTCCCATGATGTATTCATGCTGTTATCAGAAGTTGACCATATAAAAGGAGTTCTCTTTTGAGGATCTGACCCTCTTCCTTTCATACCTAATTCTTCTCCATAATATATATATGGGTTACCTTTAAGTGTCATATATATGTTAGCTACAAGTCTTGCTTTTTCATCAGTTTTAACCTGTGACATTATTCTGTCCATATCATGATTTGAACCAAAAACTCCGTCTAAATATTTTGTATCAATCGAATCATATTTCTCATAAACATCATTTATCATTTTAGATAAATCTTTTTTATCCTTAGTTTCAGATTTATTTTTAGATACAGCATTTAATATATTCTGCTCAACTGCAAAATTAAATTTAGTATCAAATGGTTGTACATATTCTGGTAAAGTATTTAAATCGTTCCATGTTTCTCCTACAAGATATACATCTGGATTTATTGTTTCGCAGTAAGATGCAAATTCATTCCACCACTGAATATTGCTGTCAAGATTGCTTTTTTGTTTTTTAAACTCATTATCTCCATAAATGTGTATTGCCGCATCAAGTCTAAATCCATCAATTCCTAAATCAAGCCATTTTTTAGCTGCACTTTTTATTTCTGTTCTTACTTCCTCATTGTTATAATTTAAATCTGGCATCTCAGCTGAAAATATTCCATAGTATTCTGCATCAAAACCTGGATGCCATACTTCAGATCCCCATGGTGACTTGTCATCTTTAGAATAATTCTCTGTATCATCATCTGAAACCCATCTATAATAATTTCTATATTTACTATCTGGATTACTAAGTGCTTCTTTAAACCATGGATGCTGATTGCTTGTATGATTTATTACAAAATCCATAATAACTTTTATATTTTTTTTATGAGCTTCAGATAAAAGATTTTTAAAATCCTCTTCTGTTCCATAAGCTGAATTAATAGAATAATAATCTGTTACATCATAACCATGATATGATGGTGAACTAGTTATAGGCATAAGCCATATTCCATCTATTCCTAAATCTTTAAGATAATCTAGTTTTTGTGTAACTCCTTTAAGATCACCTATGCCATCTCCATTTGAATCTGCAAATGAGCGCACAAATATTTCATAATATACCCCTTGCTTTTTGCTCATATCCCCTTTATTTCTTGTAACATTTTCAAACTCGGCAGTATCATATGATATAGCAGATACTGTTTCATCTTTAGGATTTTCCTTCATTGCTGAAGAAGAAGCTTTTATACCTATGAATAAAACAACACATAATACCACTGCTGCTATTACTAAATAAACTTTGTTAAACCTTTTCATAAATGCCTCCATACCTTTTAATTTACATAATTTATATAAATTATAATATATTTCATGTTAAAATTAAAGAGTATTTAGCAATGTTTTTTGAATTCTTTTCCAATTAGGGTAGAATATGTCCATATAATTTTTAAAGTTTTTATCATGATTTCTGACATAAAGATGAACTAATTCATGTATAAGTACAAGCTTTAAACACTCCTCATGTTTTTTTACAAGTTCAAAATTAATCCATACTCTCTTATGTAAAATATTAATACTTCCCCATATTGTTTTCATTTTCTTTATATGATATTCATCACACGATTTTCCAGTTATTTTTTCACATTCAGGAAGAATTTCTTCTATTTTTTCTTTTAAAATACTTCTATACCATTTATCAATTAGAGCTTCTTTTTCTTTTTTACTACTTTCTTTTTTTATTTTTAGTATTATATTATTTTGATTAAAAGAAACAGATGATTTATCATCTTCTGTATAAATCACCTGTAAAATATAAGGTTTCCCCCATAAATAATGAGTTTCTCCTGAAATATAATTAAATTCTAAATGTTTATGTGTCTCATTAAACTTCTTTTTATTCTTCTTAATCCATTCAATATTAGATAATATAAATGTTTCAATCTGTGCTTTTGTCATTCTATTTGGAACACTTACAACTATTGCGCCATCCATACGGCGCACTCTTATGTACATATTTTTTATATTTTTCTTATTAATTTCTATTGTAATTTGATCAATAGTAATATATTTTTTCATATAGCACTTTCTGCCTTTTCCTTAATATTTTATATAAACAATTTCGCAATACAAATAATAATTGCAGAAAAAATCGCAGTTATTGGAATTGTTAAAAACCATGTCCATACTATGCTTTGAGCTATTCCCCATTTTACACATTTAAATCTTTTGCATGCGCCAACTCCCATTATTGTAGTAGTCATTACATGAGTTGTACTTACTGGAGCTTTAAAAAGTGTTGCTGTAAGTATTACAAAAGCAGCACCAATCTGTGCTGTAAATCCGTTTACTGGTGTAAGCTTTGTCATTCCACTTCCCATTGTTTTTATTATTTTTTTACCTCCAACAGATGTACCAAGTGCAAGTGATAATGCACATATTCCTATTACCCATGTTGGAACTTCAAATACACTTATAAGTCCGCCACTTAAAAGTGACATAGTAATAATACCCATAGATTTTTGTGCATCATTACTGCCATGGTTAAATGCAACAAAAGCTGCTGCTAAAATTTGAAGTTTTAAAAAAACTTTATTTACAATGCTCCTCTTAAATGGTTTTAACATACGATTTAAAATATTCATAAGTATATAACCAACAAAAAAACCAATAATAGGTGAAAGAAATAACCATAATACAACGCTATGGAAAAGGTTGTACCAATTAACTACATTAAAAGAATTATTATATGCAATTCCTGCTCCTACAAGTGCACCAATTAACGCATGAGATGAGCTACTTGGAATTGCAAAATACCATGTTAATATATTCCATACTATTGATGATACAAGAACAAACAGAATAACCCACTGTGGAGTAGTTGAATGACTTACAATATTATCTCCAACAGTCTTAGCTACTTCAGTTCCTGTAAATGCACCAATAAAATTAAAAATGCAGCATATAATAACAGCACTTCTTGGCGTTAATGCCCTTGTTGTAATTGAAGTTGCTACTGCTGTAGCCGTATCATGAAATCCATTAATAAAGTCAAATATTACTGCAAAAATAATTATCAAAATGGAAATAAAAACAGGGCTATGCATTTTTTATAACAACTCCCTCTACAATGTTTGCTACTTTTTCAGAACTATCAATTGTGTTTTCTATCTTCTGATATATTTCTTTCCATTTTATAACTGTAAGCGAGTCTTTTTCATTCTTAAATAAAAAAGCAACATCTTCTCTAAATGATTTATCAGCTTCACTTTCAATCGCAGATATTGCCATTATCTTATCTAGCAAAACTTTTGATTTGCATCCATTTTTCTTAAGTTCATCCATTAATTCATAAAGATTTCTAGTTGTATTTAATAAGTATCTACATTCTTTTCTAACTCTATCTGATGCTTCCATAATATCAAACATTATAAAACGATGCATTATAGAATTTATACAATCAAGAATATTATCCATTCCTTTTACTATCTGATAAATATCTTCTCTATCAATAGGAGTTATAAATGCCTCATCTAATTCTTTTGTTAATTTACGAACTAAATCATCGCCTATATCTTCTAATTTAGAAGTTTTCTCTACCTGCTCTTCTTTTTTATCAAGACAGTCTAGATTTTCATTTAATATTTTAGCTGAATTATAGACAGTTTTAGCTGATTGAAACAGCATATCATAAAATTTATCATCTTTATTACGAAATTTAAACATTTATTACACTCCTCAATTTATAGTCATTTAACAATTAATTAACAACTATTTAACATTATATCATAATAATTGTTTTTATGTCTTTATCTATCTAAATAAGGAATGTAATTTTTTATAAGATTATTTTTCTAATACATTTTTCAAAATCTTTCTTCTCCCATATTTGTGGAGTTGGGTAAATTTTTCCTTCTTGCATTGCCCATTTAACCATTTTTTGAATATCAGATTCTTTAATCATGTCAAACTTACTTTTAATATTCATTTCTCTATTTATATTTTCTATCCATTTTATAAATTTATCTGACTTATCCTTTTTATCATTTCCTTTTATAAAACATACATCTGCAAGATCTGCTAATTTATCATAAACAGATTTTCCATACTGTCTCATTACCTTAGGAAGAAGCACTGCCATTGCAAGTCCATGAGGAATATTATAAAGTCCACTTAATGTATGACCTATAGAATGTACATATCCAACCATTCCTCTATTAAAAGCTATTCCAGCTGCAAATGATGCCCTCTGCATATTAATTCTTGCATTAATATTATTTCCATCTTTATATGAATTTAAAAGATTATCATATATAAGTTTTACTGCTTTTTTTGCATTATCTTGTTCAAGCTTTGTAGTATATTTATAATTTGTATATGATTCAACAGCGTGACACAAAGCATCCATACCAGTCATAGCTGTTACAGACGGAGGAAGCGTAATAATAAACTTTGGATCGAGGACTGCAAAATCAGGAATAAGTGCAATATCACCCATGCCCTGTTTATGATGAGTCTTTGAATCAGTTATAACCGCATACATTGTAGTTTCTGTTCCTGTCCCTGCTGTTGTAGGTATTGCAATAAATGTAGGAATCTTTTTCTTTACTTTCATTCCAATAAGATCTGAAACCTTTTTATTAGGATGTATAACTCGTGCACCAATTGCCTTGCAGCAGTCAATCGGCGATCCTCCCCCTATTCCAATTAGCATTTTGCAATTATCTCTTTTATAAATATTTAAGCCCTCTTCAACATTTATATCTGTTGGATTTTGAACTACATCTTTATAAATTGAATATTTTATTGAATTTTTATCTAAATCATTTAAAAGAGAATTTATCATACCCTTTTTATATAAATTAGGTCCTGTAACAATAAGAGGTCTTCCTAATTTATTTTTTAATATAATTTCAGAAACCTTATATACAGAATCTATCCCTTCTATTAATTCAGGTACTCTAAATTTAAGCGTTTTAAAATAGTTTTTAACCACAAACTGTATTGTTCTGTTAAGTATAATGCTCATATTAATTCTCCCTGCTTTTTTCATAATAATCTATTTCAATTATTATAATTCAGAGAAAATAAAATAACAAGAAACAAGCTAATAATAAAGACCTTGAAACTTATAAAATAAGAGTTTCAAGGTCATTGATTTTTTATTTTTCCACAGGCTCAGAATATTTTTATTTGCCTCTTGGGGATATTCTGAAGTGTCTGTGAATATGGAGTTTTTCTGACTTTTCATAAATATTATAATTCAAACATTTTCAAAAGCACAAATTATCTTGTCGATATTGGAACTTCTATCCTATCTCTAGCAACACAAACTTCATTTTGAACTAAATAACATTCAACATAATGTTCTCCTCTAAAATCTGTTGATTCGTGATGTCTTTTATTATTAGTTTTTGCTATCTGACCTCTAATTAAATTTCTTCTTTCTGCTTCATATCCAACATTTCTAACTTTCCAATAGATATCATAATTACCTTTTATATCAGTTTTATATATAAAGAAATTGAGTTGCTTATTTCTGCTAAGCCAACTATTTTGCTTAATAATTGTGCTTAATAACTTATCTAAAAATCCATCTTGAGTTACTTTGCAATCAATGGTCAAATTATATCTAATATCCACTGGAAACAAGTCTTCAATAAATTGTTCTGTATCTATATATAAACTAGATGCTCTTGAATTTTCAGATACTGTTTGCTTTTTAGGAAATTTGCTTCCAAATATTTTTCTTAATTCTTTATTTAAACTAGTTGATTCTTCAGTTAAATCTTGTATTTGGTTATAAGCTTTTTTTGCTTTAGTTACAAATTTTCCATCATCACAATTGTTTACTTGTTGATTACTTCCTAATGCATACCAATAAGATTGGTCTTTATTTTGATTTTTTAAATACTTAAATAATTTTTGAACCATTTCAAAATAATCATCAAAATCTATATTTTTATAGTCATCTTTATCATTTAAAAAATTGTAGGATAATGTATCTATTAATAATCCACCAAATTTAAAACCCTGCTTATTCTTCCAAGCTCGTAACATATTTGCTATGTATTTAAAATTATTATCTGTATCTTCTGCTGTCTTTTTACTCTCTTCTTTTTCTGCTAACGGCTTAGTTATCTTCCATTTTCCTCCATTATGTGTGTCCGGATATTTGAAACTATCGTCAGATTGTTTGAATCCTGGAACTAATTCTACTGTATAGTTGTTGAAGTTAATTGCGACTACTTGTCCATCACCACTTATATCTGTCTTAGAATAACGTTTTTTTAAAACATTTTTTACATCTTGTAATAATGCGGATTGACCATTACTTTCATAGGCATCATATTGCTTATATATTTCATCTGGTAAATCAAACAATAAATCCAAATCACTTACACCCTTAATAGATGTTTCTCTTCCTACTGACCCTACCATATACATATGTGTCTCTTTATCATTCTCTATTTCATAATAATTATCATTTAATTTTTTTGCTATTTCACCAGTTGTTCTTTCCATATCACTTAAATTATCTAATTGTATATTGTCAATAAAAGTTTTGAAATCATCTTTAATCGCCATATTTTCCTCCCTTATACTATTGATTTTTTCTTGCTAAAATAGGTAAAAAACTATCTATCTCATCATCAGAATAAGTATTATCTTGTCTTTTTTTCAAATTATCTGATGCTTTATTTACTGCTTCTTCTTCAGTATCTAAACATTTCTTATAAATATCTATTTGTTTCTTTAATACTTCATCTCTTTTGCTTCTTAATAAATCTTCTGTATACTTTCCCATTTTAATATCACATAATATTGAGATTAATTCTTCTCTCAATTCAAGCAAATCTAATGCTGATTTTTTATGTTGTTTATGTAATGATTTTAAATCATACGTTTTAAAATACGAATTAATAAAGAATGAAATTGCAGATATTATTGCTGTTACTACTTTTAATGCAAATTCATCAATAAAAACTACAGCGAATATTCCTGATGTAGTCATTGCAGATAAAGCTATTCTCCAATTTTCTAATTTTTTATACCTATCTAGATATATATCACTCTGTTTTTCTTGTATTTTATGAGTCCATACTGTTCCTGCAAATATCTGCCTAAGTTGCCCTTCAATAATATCTATATTATCCATAACTATATCCTCCTGTTTTGTTAGCGCTCTTCTTTTGTGAATGCTAACAAAACTATTTTATTCCTATTTTTTTCCACAATCAACTAGCGTTTATTCATAACAACCTAACAGAATAACCTATTTAAATTTTTATTTTTAAATTTATCTTTATACTATATAGATACATTGATTTTTGTTTTGGTTTTATATTTTAAGAAATATTTTTAATTTTTAATTTTTAATTCGACTCTATGTATTGTTATAATTAAATCTATTATAATTATATATCTACTAGATTATTTTGGCAAAGAAAGATTTTTATTACATTTGATACATAAATAACGCACTAGATTTAATTTATTTTAAAATATTAATTTTATGCGAATTAATGTTACAAATACTCCAAAGAATAAAATTTATAAGAATTTTAATTTGTTTCTTTGTATTGGAATCTGTTGTGAAAATTATAAAAAACTTATATGTATATAAAATAAATTATATGTTATAATATAAATATAATTTATAAAATAAAAGAGCTTGAACATATCACCATATGTTCAAGCTCTATACAATCAGTTAAAGCAACTGATACCACTAAATTAAAATTTTTGTTTAAAATAGTAGCTAAGATTTGCAGTCCTGGGCTACTATTTTTTTATCTTCTTTATAAGTAATATGATAAATGTTAACAATGCAAGTAAAAAATTGCCTGCTGTGAATAACACTAATAAATCATTACTCATATGTACCACCCACTTATTCGGGGATTGTGGTATGAGTAGCCCTTAACTAAATTGTACTTTCACATTATATCAAAATAAATGATATGTTTCTATATAAAGCGAAACTAATATAATTATTTGTCTTGTATTATTTTTATAATTTGAAGTTAAAACCACAAATAAAAAAGACCTCAGAACTGCTTAAATAACAGTTTCAAGGTCTTTATGATTTCCTAATTTTATTCTCTTTTTCCACAGACTAACAATATATAAAATCACTTTCTGTGACTATTTTTTTCTTACCTGTGGATAATTTAATTACTCAAACTCAATAGTAGCTGGTGGTTTTCCAGTGCAATCATACATTACTCTGTTAACACCTTTTACTTCATTTACTATTCTTGTTGTAACTTTAGATAAAACTTCCCATGGAATATTTGCACCTTCTGCTGTCATGAAGTCGCTTGTTAAAACTGCACGAAGTGCAATTGCATAATCGTAAGTTCTTCCATCTCCCATAACTCCTACAGAACGCATGTTAGTAAGTGCTGCAAAATATTGACCTAAGTTCTTATCTACTCCTGCTTTTGCAACTTCTTCTCTGAAGATTGCATCTGCATCTTGAACTATTTTAACCTTATCTGCAGTAACTTCTCCAATTATTCTTATTCCAAGTCCTGGACCTGGGAATGGCTGTCTGTTTACAAGGTAATCAGGAATTCCAAGTTCTCTTCCTGCTTTTCTTACTTCATCTTTAAATAATAATCTTAAAGGTTCAACTATTTCTTTAAAATCAACATAATCAGGAAGTCCTCCAACATTATGATGAGATTTTATAACAGCTGATTTTCCAAGTCCACTTTCTATAACATCAGGATAGATTGTTCCTTGAACTAAGTAATCAACTGATCCTATCTTCTTAGCTTCTTCTTCAAATACTCTTATAAATTCTTCTCCGATTATCTTTCTCTTGCTTTCAGGTTCAGTTACACCTTTTAGCTTTTCATAAAATCTTTCCTGAGCATTAACTCTTATAAAGTTAAGATCATATGGACCATCAGGACCAAATACAGCTTCTACTTCGTCTCCTTCGTTCTTTCTTAAAAGACCATGATCAACAAATACGCATGTAAGCTGTTTACCAATTGCTTTAGATAAAAGTACAGCTGCAACTGACGAATCTACTCCACCAGATAATGCACATAATGCTTTTCCATTTCCGATTTTTTCTCTTAAATTCTTAATTGTAGTTTCTACAAAAGAGTTCATTTTCCAATCGCCAGCACATTTACATACATTAAATACGAAATTATGTATCATCTTCATTCCTTCTTTAGTATGCATAACCTCAGGATGGAATTGTACAGCATATAAATTTTCTTCTTCATTTTCCATAGCTGCAACTGGACATACAGGAGTATGTGCAGTGACCTTAAAGCTTTCTGGAGCTTTTTTAATATAATCAGTATGACTCATCCAGCATATTGTCTTTTCACTTACATTTTCAAATAACTTAGAAGATTTATTATCAATTGTAACTTCTGTTTTTCCATATTCACTTACAGGTGCTGTTTTAACTTCCCCTTTAAGCATATATGCCATAAGCTGAGAACCATAACATATTCCAAGTACTGGTATTCCTAATTTAAACATTTCTTCAGGACAGTGTGGTGACTTCTCTCCATAAACGCTATTAGGTCCACCTGTAAAAATAATACCCTTAGGATTCATTTCTTTAATTTTGTCGATTCCTAATGTATAAGGATGAACTTCACAATAAACATTGCATTCTCTTACTCTTCTTGCGATAAGCTGATTATACTGTCCACCAAAATCAAGAACTAAAACTAACTCTTTTTTCATTATTTCCTCCTATATTGTCTATATAATTTTCTGCTCTTATTATATATTATACAAGTTTTTTTCAATATAAAAATAGAAAATGTAAAATTAAAAATCTTAGAATAACTTCAATTTAAAATTTTACATTTCTATCATTAATATACTTTATAATCTATTCTATTTATTGTCTTACACTATAGTTTGGAGCTTCTTTAGTAATATTAATGTCATGTGGATGACTTTCTCTAAATCCTGCTGCTGTCTGAACTACAAATCTTGCAGTTTCATATAAAGTATCTAAATCCTTAGATCCTAAATATCCAAGTCCTGATCTTATTCCTCCAAGAAGTTGGAATATTGTATCTGCAACATATCCTTTATATGCAACTCTTCCTTCTACGCCTTCTGGTACAAGCTTTTTGTTTCCTTCTTGGAAATATCTATCTTTAGAACCATGTTCCATTGCTGCAAGAGATCCCATTCCTCTATATACTTTGTAGCTTCTTCCTTGATATATTTCCATTTCTCCTGGTGCTTCATCACATCCTGCAAATAATGAACCCATCATTGCAACAGATGCACCAGCAGCTAATGCTTTAACTACATCTCCTGAATATTTAATTCCTCCATCTGCAATTACAGGAATTCCATATTTTCTTCCTACTTCTGCACAATCCATAACTGCAGTAAGTTGAGGTACTCCTACTCCTGCGATAATTCTTGTAGTACAGATTGATCCAGGTCCTATACCAATTTTAACACAGTCAGCTCCTGCTTTTATTAAGTCCTCTACAGCTTCAGCAGTGGCAACATTTCCTGCTATAATCTGAACATCAGGATAAACTTTCTTTATTTCGGTAACAGCCTCTAAAACTCCTTTTGAGTGACCATGTGCTGTATCAAGTACAAGTACATCAGCTTGTGCTTTTACAAGTGCTGCAACTCTCTCCATCATGTTTCCTGTAACACCTACAGCTGCTCCGCATAGTAGTCTTCCTCTTTCATCTTTTGCAGCATTAGGAAATTTTTTAACTTTTTCAATATCTTTAATTGTAATAAGTCCTTTTAAATATCCTTTTTCATCTACTAAAGGTAACTTTTCTATTTTATGTTCCTTTAATATTTCTTTTGCATCTTCCATTGAAGTTCCTTCTGGAGCAGTAATTAAATTTTCTTTAGTCATTACCTGAGATATCTTCTTTGAATAATCTGTTTCAAAAGTTATATCTCTATTTGTAATTATTCCAACTAATTTTCCATCTTTGTCAGTAATTGGTACTCCTGATATTCTGTACTGTCCCATAAGATTTTCAGCATCTTGAAGTGTATGATCTGCTGATAAGAATATTGGATCTGTGATAACTCCATTTTCCTGTCTCTTTACCTTATCTACTTCTTTTGCCTGCTGCTCAATTGTCATATTTTTATGTATTATTCCAATTCCGCCTTCTCTTGCTACTGCAATTGCCATTTTAGATTCAGTTACAGTATCCATTCCAGCACTCATAAGTGGAATATTTAATGCAATTTTTTTAGTTAAGTGAGTTTTAACACTTACTTCTCTTGGTAATACCTCAGATTTATTTGGTACTAATAACACATCGTCAAAAGTGTATCCTGTTTTTAATATTGTTGCCATTTTTACTCCTCCTAAAATAATTTATTTCTTGCATTTGTTTTAAAATATGAATTAAAAATTTCATTTTTTTACTTATTTTTAAGTACAAAAAAAGCACATTAACCTTTTAAGCGACGTTAATATGCTTAAGCGGAAATATTTTCGCTTATACTAATGTCACTCATAGTCAGGAATTTACGGCTCCTGGTAGACACTCCTTGCCATATTCAAGGTATATATGAGTTTTTAACAATTTGATTTCTTTGAATTAAAACTATTATAAATTATTCAAAGTCTAAAGTCAATAAATTTTGAAGTAAAAATTGCATTTCTATGTCAAAAATTTTATTAAGATGTCGATTCTATTTCTTCATTACTTGTTTGATTTTCCACATTTTCTTCATTTCCTTTAACTGAACTTGGAATTAATTTGTCGCTTTCATCTATATTAAAATTTGCTCCCTGAACTATAAGATAACATTCTTCTATAGTGCTTGCATCATCTAGATTAGGAAGATTAACATCACCAACAAGATCTTTTATATCATTATTAGAAAGTGCAACTGTTACTGTATCATCACTATCTATTCTTTCTTCATTTTCTAAATTATAAGTTTCAACTGCCATTACAATCTTCCTACATTGATCTATAACTTTTGTCTTTTTAGCTTCTTTCACATATCCTGTAAGTTTTGGTATCATAATAGCAGATAATATTCCTATTATAGCCATAACTGCAACAAGCTCTATTAATGTAAATCCCTTTTTCTTACCATCTCTTTTTATCATTTCTACTGTCCTCCTGTATCTTTCATTATGATTATTTACCATTTCTATTTTTTTATACAAGAAAACATTATTTTTTAAATTTATTAAACCTCATCTTTAATATCATAAAATTCTTTCATTTTTTCTGCTAAATCAGGATCTGTTTTCTGTAATCTTTCAATATGCTTTTTTCTTATTTCATTTATATGATTAAATGCTGTTAAATTGACTTCCTTAAAATGTTCTGAGACTTTTATTCTTTGTTTCTTAATCATTGCTATTGCATCTGGATTAAGATTTTGAAGTTTTCTTTCAACTTGAGAACGCCTTTTTTCAATTGTTTCTTCAAAATCTTCAGTATTATACTCAGCCTTTTTAGCAATTTCATTTATATGCATTTCTAATCTGTCCAAAAGTTCATTTTCATCGAACAAACCAATTCTACCCCATTTTGCATTAATTTCTGCTCGTTTTATTTTTTCTACTGAAATCTCTTTACTCTGTGAAACACTTTCTAAAACCTCCATTGCAAGCATTTCCATCTTATGTCCTGCATCTTTCCCAAATGCCCATTCAAACTCAAAAAGAGTATCATTTCTTTCACGAACTGTCTGTATCGGTGTTATTCCGTTTTTATCTTCTAATTCATATGGGTATTCTATTTTAGCATCTCTAAGTGCAAGTGTTATAGTTCTTCTTACAAACCCATTATTGATAAATTCTTCTGCACCAAGCTTTCTAAGTTTATCATTTACTGCACCAACATGCTCTGTAATATAAAACCTTATTCCTTTATTCTTAAGTTTTTTAGCTATAAGTACAAGTCTTTCTACTGCTGTAATATCAACATTTCCAATACCACTTGCATCAACAATCACTACTTTTGTATCATCACTTATCTCATTTTCTATATCTTGTTGAAACGTATCAATATTTGCAAAAAATAATGTACCGCTGAATCTATAAATTACTACATTTTTTATTTTATGTGCATTTTTATTTCTTTCAATTCCATAATAGCCATCAAACCCCGGAATTACTCCAAGCATTTCTCTTGGTGGAACAGATGCTTTTAAAATTACAGAAACAAACGAAAGAATAACACCAATTAAAACTCCGTAAATTGTTCCCATAATAAGTACTCCTGCAAAAGCTCCAATAAATATAGCAAATTCACCTTTATCTGTTTTCCATAATCTTTTTGCAACACCTATTTCAAGAATTCCTATAAGTGCAGCAAGTACAATTCCAGTAAGAACTGGAACTGGAAGATATGCAATTATTCCTGTTCCAAATAAAAGAATGAACATCATAGTAATTCCAGATACTATAGACATAATCTGGCTTTTTGCTCCAAATTGTTCTGCCATAGAAGTACGTGACACGCTTCCATTAAGAGGACAACATCCAAAAAGTGATGCTGATATATTAGAAATCGCATATGCAAATATTTCTCTTCCATTTTTTATCTTATAATTATTTTTTATAGCATAACTATTTGCTGTGAGAAGTGTAGATGAAACAATAACAAGTGCAATAGTAAGACTTTCTATTACTAATGTTTCAGGATTGTTTATTAATATAGAAAAATCAAGTTCCTTTAATCTTGGAAGACCTGCTGAAACCTCTGGAAGAAGCTTTACTCCGTATCTATCTACATGAAATAGTATTGTACTTAATGCTCCAGCTATAAGCATCACAACAGATGTCGGAAATTTAGAAGAAACCTTCTTTACAAAAAGAATAATAATAATTGTACTCATACTCATTATAAAAGAAAGCATATTAAAATTTGAAAATTCATTATATATATTAATGATAAGTTTAAATATTTCTCCAGTACCTGATGAGCCTCCAAATAATTTTGGTACCTGCATCATTATGATAGTACTTCCTATACCTGTTATAAATCCTGCTAAAACCGGTTTTGATATATATCTTACAAGTCTTCCTGCTCTCAAGAAATAAAATATAATAAGCCAAACTCCTGTAATAAGTGTAATTATTGGAACAACCTTCATCGCGTCTTCACTGCCTGTAATTATTCCTAAATTTGATATAACTCCTCCTACTAATGCTGCAGGTGCTGCATCAACTCCAAAAACAAATTGTGGAGAAGTCGATAAAATTCCAAAAATAATTACAGGGAATAAAGAACCATATAAACCATAAACAACTGGAAGTCCACCTACTTGCGCATATCCCATTGAAATTGGAATTGAAATGAGAGCTACAATAATTCCAGATATAATATCTTTTGAAATATATTCTTTTCTATAATCTTTACATCCAAAAAAACTTTTCTGCATTATCTATCCTCTTTCCTTACTATTTTATTCTTTTTAACTCTTTAGCTTTAGTTTATATTAAAACTATTATAATTAACAGATGCTATATAAAAAAAAGAGCTATTACACAAAATTGTAATAGCTCTTTATAGGCTTTTTCTGCCTAAACATCTACTTTTTTGTTATTAGTACATTCCGCCCATTCCCATTCCTGGATCTTGTCCTGGAGCTGGTTTTTCTGGTTCTTTTATATCTGCAACTGCAGCTTCTGTTGTTAAGAATGTTGATGAAACTGATGCTGCATTTTGAAGTGCTGATCTTGTAACCTTAGTTGGGTCAACAATACCAGTCTTTATCATATCAACATATTTACCACGTAATGCATCAAATCCAATACCTGGTTCACTGTTTCTAACTTTTTCTATTATTACAGATCCTTCGAGTCCTGCATTTGTTGCGATCTGTCTTACTGGTTCTTCAAGAGCCTTTACTATTGTATTAATTCCTACCTGTACATCAGGAGTTTCAGAAGTAAGTTCTGCAACTTTATTTAATACATTGATATATGCAGTACCACCACCTGCAACTATTCCTTCTTCAACAGCTGCCTTAGTAGCATTTAATGCATCTTCAATTCTTAGCTTCTTCTCTTTAAGTTCTGTTTCTGTAGCAGCTCCAACTTTGATTACAGCAACTCCTCCAGCAAGTTTAGCTAATCTTTCTTGTAATTTTTCTCTATCAAAGTCTGATGTAGTTTCTTCAATCTGAGTTCTAATCTGAGAAACTCTTTCTTTGATTGCTTCTGCATCACCTTTACCATTTACTATTACAGTATCTTCTTTAGTGACTTTAACGCTTTCTGCCTGTCCAAGCATTTCCATCTTAGTTTCTTTTATGTCATATCCTAATTCTTCAGAAATCACTGTACCACCTGTAAGGATTGCGATATCTTGAAGCATTTCTTTTCTTCTATCACCAAATCCTGGAGCTTTTACTGCTACACAGTTAAATGTTCCTCTGATTTTGTTAACAACTAATGTTGCCATTGCTTCTCCATCTACATCATCTGCAATGATTAATAACTGTTTTCCTTGTTTTACTATTTGTTCAAGGATTGGAAGAATGTCTTGAATGTTGCTAATCTTCTTATCAGTTATTAATATATATGGATTTTCAAGTCTTGCTTCCATCTTTTCTGTATCTGTAGCCATGTAAGGAGATACATAACCTCTATCAAACTGCATTCCTTCTACAACATCAAGTTCAGTTCCCATAGATTTTGATTCTTCTATTGTAATAACTCCTTCATTGCCTACCTTTTCCATAGCATCTGCGATAAGCTTTCCTACTTCTTCATCAGAAGCTGAAATTGCAGCAACTCTTGTTATGTCATCTTTTCCTGTAACTTTCTTAGAAATCTTTTTAATCTCTTCAACAGCTGTATTTACAGCCATTCTGATACCATTTCTTATAAGAATTGGATTTGCTCCTGCTGTAACATTCTTTAATCCTTCTCTTATTATAGCCTGTGCTAATAATGTTGCAGTTGTTGTTCCATCTCCAGCTACGTCATTAGTCTTTGTTGCAACTTCTTTAACAAGCTGTGCTCCCATATTTTCATATGGATCTTCAAGTTCAATTTCTTTTGCTATTGAAACACCATCATTTGTTATAAGTGGTGCACCAAATTTTTTATCTAAAACAACGTTTCTTCCTTTTGGTCCTAAAGTAACTTTAACTGTATCTGCTAATTTATTAACACCAATTTGCATACTTTTTCTTGCGTCTTCACCAAATCTAATCATTTTAGCCATATATAAACACTCCTTACTAATATTTTTTTATATCTATTATTCTACTACTGCTAATATATCTTCTTGTTTTAGAATTGTATATTCTTCGCCTGATACTTTTACATCTGTACCTGCATATTTAGAATATAAAACTTTATCTCCAACTTTAACTTCCATTTCTACTTTCTTTCCATCAACTGTAGCTCCTGGTCCTACTGCTACAACTTCTGCTTCCTGTGGTCTTTCCTTAGCAGTTCCTGTTAAGACAATTCCACTTTTAGTCTTTTCTTCTGCCTCTAACTTTTTTATTACTACTCTTTCTCCAAGTGGTTTGATATTCATGAAAAACCCTCCTTAAAATATATATAAAATTTATTTATACTTTTTTCTGTTAGCACTCGTTAAAGTTGAGTGCTAATACAATTATTATAATATCCTTTCTACCCCTATAGTTCAAATGCTCTTTTTTAAATTATATGGCTAAATTTTATCATTATTCTAAATTAGCTCTATTTTTCTATTTATTACTCATTATTTCTCTGTATTACTCTTATTTTTATTCTTCACAATATAATGATACTGCCTAACCTTATAAAATTCCCTATGTAAAAATTATAATTTTATTTTATTTTCACGTGCATAATAGAAAAGATACTGCTGAGCAAATCCAGATAATGTTTTAAATTTGTCTCTTCCAAAAATTCTTATTTTATTAAGTGATACATCAGATGCACCATAAAAATGTATCATTGCACGTTTTACCCATACATCAACAGGAAATGCTGAATGCTTCTGCATAGAAAAAAGCATAACACAGTCTGCCACTTTTGAGCCAACACCTTTAAACTCTTGAAGTGCTTTATGACATTCATCATCATTTAAATTTTTTATATAATTAAGATCATACTTCTGTATCTCTTCTTCATCCGATAAATCATTTTCATTAACATAAGAACTATATATCTTACCTATTGTGTCTAATATGTATTTACTTCTAAAAGATGCTCCTGTTTCTTTTATTTCATCAAGAGATGCATCTTTTATCTGCATAATGGTTGGAAAAGTATAGTATGTTTCCCCTTTATACTCTATTTTATTTCCCCATTTTTCTGAAATTTTATTGATAGTCTTCATTATTGAGGGTATGTTATTTCTTGCTGAAATTATAAAACTTATAAGAATTTCAAAAGGATCTTGATTTAAAATTCTTATTCCTTCTCCAAACTCTATGCTTTTTTTTAGAAGAGAATCATCTGATAATTTTTCTTTTATACATGAATAATCTCTTTCAAGATCAAAATAATCTATCCATACATCTTCAACTTCTTTTTTATTCGTATTAAAAATATGAATTTCATCATTTTCTTGTACTAATTCAATTACTTTTGAATGTGCAACAAGAATATAATGAGTATCACTCTTCTTATAAAATCTAAACGACTGTCCCGATTCAAAAGTCTGTTTAATACTAAAATTCTTAACTCCAGATATTACAGCATGATCTCCTCTTTCAAATACTGTTTCATAATCCAATAAACTTACCACCTTTATAATTAATTTCCCTTTTCTTCTTTAATAATTTCTCCCAAAATTTCTGCAGAAGTTTCTATCATATGTAAACAAGATCTTTCCTCTTTATCGTGAATATTCTTCTTTAAATCTGCACATCTTATATATCCTAAAGAAGATTTAAATCTTTCTATAAACTTTTTTGACATTGCTCTAACTTTAGGACTTTTGTGTCCACTTACTTCTGTAAATAGAATGCTTATTGAAGCTATAGCTCCACTTATTGCTCCACATATTTCGCCAACTCCCATTCCTCCTCCGAAGCCTGCCATTGTCTTTAATGTTTCTTTAGAAATATCTAAGCTATATTCTTTATTAACAGCATATAAAATACATTCTGCACAATTAAGATCTAATTTTTTATCAAGCCAGAGCTCTCTAGCTGTTTCCTTTAACATTCTTACCACAATCCTCTCTATTTTATTCTGTTTTTATTTTCTTATACATTATAACAGATAATATAAAATAAAAGTAAAATAAATAAAGGGCAGATAATAAATGCGTACATCATTTATTATCTGCCCTTTATAATTCTCTATAATTTAGAATTTATTTTCTATTCATATTTTCTTATTTTAAATCCTTCAAGAAGCTTGTCTAAGCTTTGAGACTGTGCTGTAAGTTCTTGACTTGCTGCAGCACTTTCTTCTGCTATAGCAGAATTTGACTGTACTACATCAGCTATTTTGTCTACTCCTTCATTTATCTGCTTAACTGAAGCTGACTGCTCAGATGCTGCCTGTGCAATCATATCTATATAGACAACTGATGCAGAAACTTCTTCAACTACTTTACTTAAAGACTGTGCTGTATCATTTGCAAGGTCTTTTCCTCTGTTTACTGCATCAATAGAAGTTTTAATTAATTCTGATGTCTTATTAACTGCTTCTGCACTCTGCGATGCAAGTTCTCCTACTTCTTCTGCAACAACAGAAAATCCTTTTCCTGCTTCTCCAGCTCTTGCTGATTCAATAGCTGCATTTAAAGCTAAAAGATTAGTCTGTTCTGCTATATCATCAATTGTTGCAATTATATTGTTTATATTGTTTGATGATTCTTCAATTGCATTCATAGCCTCAAGCATCTGAGTCATCTTTTTATTACTTTCATCAATTTTATTTGAAAGATTATTAGATATTTTACTTGTTTCAGATGCATTCTGTGCTGTATGTTGTATTCCCATATTTATTTTTGCTATGGAAGCTGTAAGCTTATCAATTGATCCAGCTTGATCTGTTGTCCCCTCTGATAAAGTCTGCGCTGTCTGTGCTACTTCTCCTGATCCTCCGCTTACTTGTTTTGTAGCTGTTCTTATTTCTCCAAATATGTAATTAAGATAGAATAATATTTCCTCAATAGATGCTTTAAGTTTCTGAAAATCTCCTTTATATTCAATATGGTCATCCATATTAATATCAATATTTCCTTGAGATATTTCCATTAATATCTTCTGCATATCAGATATTGACGCATTGATTGTAGATTCAATTTTAAAAAGTGATTGTTCTAGTTCATAGAATTCATCGTCTTCTTTTGAATCAAACTTCATCTCAAAATTTCCATCTGCCATTTGTGAAACTTTTTCATTTATACTTAAAACTTTTTCTTTTGAAATGTTTGAAATAGTTTTAGGTAAATTTTTTACCTTTTTAAATAATACTCCTGCTAGTATTATTGCACCTACAAATATTAAAATTTGAACTAAATTTAAAATTGTTAATGTACTTTGAGCAGAAACTGATAATCCATTTGATGCTGATAATGATGCTATTATTTTTCTATAACTAAAGTTAACAAAAAACATCATAACTGCAAAAACTAGATATATAATAAGTCCTATAGAAAATATTCTACTAAAAGTTAAATGCAATCTTTCTTTAACTGAAAGATCGTCTTTTTTAGTTTTCATTACACATACCCCCTCTAAAATAGTATTACATTTTCTAGTATATACCTTTTTTTTAAATATTTCTATATTTTTTGTAAATGTTTAAACGTCAACAAATGAAAAAGCAATCCATATAAATGTAATAAAACTCATTTATATGGATTGCTAATTTTATATATCTTATTTAATCTGATATTGGCTTTAATAAAGCATCTGTCTGTCGTTCTACAACTTCATAAATAACTATATCTGGCTTCATTTTATCAACTACTTCATCATTAAAATCTCTTCTATGTACAAAATCTATCTTAGAATAATATCTTGGAAGTGTATATTCAAGTGCTAGTCTAAAAGAATCACCTGCAAACAAGATATTCTTTTTATTATCAGAATTTGATGTATAGTCATCAATCTTATTTTCATCTTGTGCTTCATACTTAGGCTCTTCACTATCCTCTTTATGTACATACTCATATTCATTATCATCATTGTATTCACTTAAGTTAAGTATATTAAGTAAATCGTATTTCTTCGTTTTCCCATTTACTAGAACATTATTCTTATTAAATTCTTCATCTTTATTTAAAATCACATTATTTATCTTCTGCGCCGCAATCTGTGCACCAATTCTATTCCAATGTGTATCATTTTTATAATATTCTTGTACTTTATTCTTATTTTCTAAAAGTTCATCTTTAACACTAATAATATTAAAATTATCTGTTTTTAATTGTTTTATAAGTTCGTCTGATTTTCCTTCTTTATTAACAACCTTAATATCAGATGGCATATATTCTGAATATATCTGATCCTTATTTGGAGGAATCATTATATATAATTTAATTCCTTTTTTTTGCAATTTATTCTGTAATTGCTTAATATTATATTCTATTGTTTCAATTTGATCTTTTGAATATTTATTTGTACCCATATAATCAGCTACTGTATCACCATCGTTACCATCTTTACTATCATAAAATAGCCATCCTTCTTTTCCTAAAATGACTTCCGATGCATATATTTTATGAAAAATCTTATAATCCAATAAATTTGTTATTTTTACTATTCTTCTAGTACCTGCAATTCCATTTATATAATTACTTTCAATATTTTTAGTACATAATTTCAAGTCATCATTTATATTACCATCAGACTTTTCTTTCATCTGCTGTATGCTCGTTTTAATTACGTTATATGGATTATTACGTGCAAAGTTAATCAACATAAACGACATTATTATACATAAAAAAGCAATTGTCATTAGCTTATTTTTTAACATTTTTACTTTTTCCTCCTTTAGAAGTTGAAATAAATAAATGGACTATATGTTGATTTTATAATATATGATATATTAACTATCAAAAGTATCATATATGAAAATGAATATCCCATACTATAAAGCCAATCAAACATTTTATTATTTTCTATTTTGGAAGATAAAATTTTAAATCTATTTGTAATAAAAGGTACTATCGGTATACTAAATAATATTGCTGCAATAAGAAAATATTTATTTGTATAAATAAACCAAAGTGTAGTACTATCAAAAAAGCAATTTGAATTAACTCCTATCATAGATTCAATATATTTAACTGCATCAGTTAAATTTGGTGCCCTAAATAATACCCATCCAAAAACCACTGCTATTATGAGATAAATATGTTTAAAAGCATTAAAAAATACAGGTATTTTTATATTTCTTGTATAATTTTTAATTATCTTTTCAATAGATATTAGTACAAAATAATATAATCCCCAGAATATAAAATTCCATGCTGCACCATGCCATATACCTGTAAAGGCCCATACAACAAATGAATTAATTATTGTCCTTTTGAGTCCTTTTTTATTTCCTCCGAGTGGTATATATACATAGTCTTTAAACCAATTTCCTAAGGAAATATGCCATCTTCTCCAAAATTCTGTTGCTGTCTTTGATATATATGGATAATTGAAATTTTCCATAAACTCAAATCCAAACATCTTTCCTAAACCTATTGCCATATCTGAATAACCTGAAAAATCAAAAAATATCTGCATTGTATATGCAACAGCACCTAGCCATGCAAATGAACCAGGAATTGTTCCTTGATCTGCAAGCATTGTAAATGCTTTATCTGCAAGTAATCCTAAATTATCAGCTAAAATTACTTTCTTTGATACTCCAACAATAAATCTTTTAACACCTTGTCCAAATTTATCTGTACTATGAATTCTATGTTTTATCTGTGCTGCAATAGTATTGTATCGTACAATTGGTCCTGCAATAAGCTGTGGAAAAAATGCTATATAAAGCCCTAAATTAATTATATTTCTCTGAGCTTTTATTTTATTTCCATCTACCACTTTACTTCTATATACATCAATTACATAAGATATAGCCTGAAAAGTAAAAAACGATATTCCAATTGGTAATGATATCTGTGGTTCTGTAATATTACTGCCTAACACTGCATTTATATTACTAATAAAAAATTTCAAGTATTTAAAGAGAAACAGTATTCCTAAATTTGATGTAAGCATAATTATAATAACAAATTTTTGAATCTTTTTATTTTTTTCATTATTTTCAACAAGTATTGCATAAAAATAATTCATTATTATTGATAATATAATTATACTTACATATACAGGTTCTCCCCAAGCATAAAATAATAAACTTACTATAAAAATAAATAAATTTCTAAAACTAATAAACTTTTGAGGGATTATATAGTATCCAAGTATTGTTATTGGAAGTAGTACAAACATAAAAATAGAATTACTAAATACCATATCTTTTCCTTTCTTTTTGCATATAATAATTATTTTTTACATATTTTTCATTGTATCATAACGTGTTATTTATTTCAAACAATTGAAAATAAATACACAAAAAAACTGTATCAGACTAAATTTAAAATCTCAATCCGATACAGTTCTTCTAGTTTCTATCTAATATTAAAAATTATCTAGTATAGTCGAAGAAACCTTTCTTAGACTTTCTTCCAAGCCATCCTGCTCTTACATATTTTCTAAGAAGTGGGCAACATCTATACTTAGTATCTCCTGTTTCATTATATAAAACATCCATGATAGCTACGCATACATCAAGTCCAATTAAATCTCCTAATGCTAAAGGTCCCATTGGGTGATTAGCTCCAAGTTTCATTGCATTATCGATATCTTCTGCTGAAGCAACACCTTCCATGAATATACATGCAGCTTCGTTGATCATTGGAATTAAAATTCTGTTTACAACAAATCCTGGTGCTTCTGCAACTTCTACAGGAGTCTTTCCTATTTCTTCAGCAATTGCTTTTACGTTTTCGAAAGTTTCCTGAGATGTCTTAGCTCCTCTTATTACTTCTATTAACTTCATAACAGGTGCAGGGTTAAAGAAATGCATTCCTATAACTTTTTCTGGTCTATTTGTAGCAGATGCTACTTCAGTTATTGATAATGAAGATGTATTAGAAGCTAAAATAGTTTCTGGTTTACAGATTTCATCTAATTCTTTAAATATACTCTGCTTAATCTTCATGTTTTCTATTGCAGCTTCAACTACTAAATCGCAGTCAGCAGCTAATTTCATATCTGTAGTTCCAGATATTCTTGAAAGAATTTCATCTTTCTTTGCTTCATCCATTTTTCCTTTACTAACACGCTTAGTTAAAGTCTTATTTATATTGTCAAGTCCTCTTTGAACGAATTCATCTTTGATGTCTCTTACAATTACTTCGCATCCGTTTTGTGCAAATGCCTGAACGATTCCAGAACCCATTGTTCCAGCTCCAAGTACAAATACCTTTTTCATCAATAATTCCTCCTAAAAATTTTTATATAAACTTCCTGCGTTAAACTTATATTAGCTTAGCGCAGGATATGTTTTATATATTATTTTTCTATTTAAATAAATTATTCAGCTTCTTTAACAGCCTTTGCTTGAGCGATTAATTCAGGAATAACCTTCTTAACGTCTCCAACGATACCAAAATCTGCTATCTTCATTATTGGTGCTGTTTCATCTTTGTTTATTGCTATAATAACTTCAGAATCCTGCATACCAGCGACATGCTGTATTGCTCCTGAAATACCACAAGCAACATATATTGTTGGTTTAACAGTCTTACCAGTCTGTCCTACTTGGTATGCATTATCAATCCAGCCTTTTTCTACAGCTGCTCTTGATCCTGCAACAACTCCGCCTAAAACATCTGCTAATTCTTTAAGCATTTCAAAGTTTTCTTTAGAGCCTACTCCTCTACCACCTGAAACAATTATTTTAGCTTCTGATATATCAATTATATCTTTAGCAGTCTTAACTGTTTCTAAAACAGCAGTTCTTACATCGCTATCAGTTAATCTAACGTTAACTTTTTCTATTTTACATTTTGATGGATCTGTTGTAATCTTTTCGAATACTCCTGGTCTTACAGTTGCCATCTGTGGTCTATGTTCTGGGCATGCGATTGTAGCCATTAAGTTACCACCAAATGCTGGTCTTGTAGCTAAAAGTTCTCCACCTTCAACTTCAACATCGATTGAAGTACAGTCTGCTGTTAATCCAGTCTGTAATCTTGCAGCTATTCTTGGTCCTAAATCTCTACCAATAAATGTAGCTCCTATAAATAATATTCCTGGCTTTCTTTCTGCTGCTAAATCAGAAATAACTTTACAATATGCATCTGTTGTATAATGCTGTAAGTTTTTATCTTCTGCAACTAAAACTTCATCAGCTCCGTGCTCAGCTAATGTATTAGCTAAAGCTTCTATATTATTTCCAAGTAAAACAGCTGTTAATTTTACTCCTAATTTATCTGCAACTTTTCTACCTTGTCCAAGTAATTCTAAAGATACCTTTTGTAATTCGCCTTCTCTTTGTTCAGCGAAGACCCAAACGCCTTTATAATCTGCTATATTCATAATAAATTACCCTCCTATTATATTAGATGTAGTGTTTCTCTTTTAATTTAGAAAGTACATAAGTTACTGCTTCCTTAGGTGATTCTTTAACTAATTCTCCAGCACCTTTTACTTCTTTTGTCATAGACTTTTTAACTTTTGTAGGTGATCCTTTAAGTCCTAATTCAGACTTATCTACATCTATGTCGTCTGCAGTCTTTACAATTATCTGATCATCGCAAGTTGCAAAAATGTTTGATACATTCATATATCTTGCTTCGTTTAATTCTTCAATTGCAGTTAAAAGACAAGGAGTTTTAACTTCTACAACTTGGTATCCATCTTCTAAAGCTCTCTTAACTTTTAATGTATTTCCATCAGCTTCTACGCTCTGTACATAAGTAACCTGTGGAATATTTAAATGTTCAGCAATTTCTGGTCCAACTTGTGCAGTATCTCCATCTATTGCCTGTCTTCCTGCAAATACTAAATCATAATCTAAAGTCTTTATAAGTCCTGCTAAAGCTTTTGAAGTTGCTAATGTATCAGCTCCTCCAAGTGCTCTATCTGTTAAAAGAATAGCTTCATCAGCTCCCATACATAAAGCTTCTCTAAGAGCAGCCTTTGCCATTGGAAGTCCCATGCTTATAACAGTTACTTTTCCGCCTAACTGTTCTTTTAACTGAAGTGCGCCTTCAAGTGCATGCTTATCTTCTGGGTTAATTATTGATGGAACACCATCTCTGATTAATGTACCAGTTTTTGGATTTATCTTTACTACTGTAGTATCTGGAACTTGTTTTAAACAAACTACTATATTCATTCTCTAGTGCCTCCTATTTTAAAATACTTCCTGAAATAACCATCTTTTGAACTTCTGAAGTTCCTTCATAGATTTCAGTTATCTTAGCGTCTCTCATCATTCTTTCAACTGGATATTCTTTAGTGAATCCATATCCACCAAATATCTGAACAGCCTTAGTTGTAACTTCCATAGCAGTTTCTGCTGCGAAAAGTTTTGCTCTTGCAGCTTCAACAGTGTATCTTCCGCCTTCCTGTTTCTTAATAGCTGCTTCATATACTAAATGCTTAGCTGCTCTTATCTTAACATCCATTTCAGCGATATACCATTGTAATCCCTGGAATGCAGCAAGAGGTCTTCCAAATTGTTTTCTTTCTTTCATGTATTCTACTGCTTCTTCAAAAGCACCTTCTGCGATACCTAAAGCTTGAGCAGCTATACCAATTCTTCCTCCATCAAGAGTATGCATTGCTACTTTAAATCCTGTTCCTTCTTTTCCAATTAAGTTTTCCTTAGGAACTATGCAATCTTCCATGATTAATTCTGTTGTTGAAGATGCTCTAATACCCATCTTGTTTTCAACATTTCCAACTGAGAATCCTTTGAAATCTTTCTGAACGATAAATGCTGAAATTCCATGATTTCCTTTGCTCTTATCTGTCATAGCAAATATTATGAAAGTATTAGCAACTCCTCCATTTGTTATGAAGATCTTAGAACCATTTAATACATAATGGTCTCCTTCTAAAACAGCTGTAGTCTGTTGTCCGGCTGAATCTGTTCCTGCATTTGGTTCAGTTAATCCGAATGCACCAATCTTCTTTCCTGAGCAAAGATCTGGTAAGTATTTTGCTTTCTGCTCTGGAGTACCATTTTCATTAATAACTGATGCGCAAAGTGAAGTATGAGCTGATAATATAACTCCTGTAGTTGCACATACCTTTGATAATTCTTCTACAGCGATTATGTATGATAAAACATCTCCGCCAGCTCCTCCTAATTCTTTAGAAAAAGGAATTCCCATCATTCCGAGTTTTCCCATTTTCTTTACATTTTCCATAGGAAATTCTTCAGTTTCATCAATTTCTGCAGCTATTGGTTTTACTTCATTTACTGCGAATTCTCTAACCATTTGTTGTACTAATTGTTGTTCCTTAGTTAATTGAAAATCCATTTAAATTACCCTCCTTGTTAATTAAACCTATTGTTTATAAAATATTATATAAATTTCTAATAGATTTTTGACAAATTAAATTATTATTATTTATTTTTGAAATTTTTTTCTTTTCTTCTTTCAAGGAATGCTGACATTCCTTCTTTTTGATCTTCTGTTGCAAAGCATTTACCAAAATCTTCTGATTCTATATTAACAGCAGTATCTATATCTACCTGCATGCCTCTATTTATTGCGTCTTTACATAACTTAACTGCAACTGGTGCATTACGCATTATTTTGCTTGCCATAGCCTTTGCTTCATCCATTAAGTTTTCAAGAGGAACTACTTTATTTACAAGTCCTATTCTGTATGCTTCATCAGCCTTAATATTTTTAGCTGTATAAATCATTTCTTTTGCTTTTCCAAGGCCTACTATTCTTGAGAGTCTTTGAGTGCCTCCAAATCCAGGAGTTATTCCAAGACCTGCTTCAGGCTGCCCAAATAAAGCTGTTTCTGAAGCTATTCTAATATCACAAGACATAGAAATTTCGCATCCTCCACCTAATGCAAATCCATTAACGGCTGCAATTACAGGCTTATCTAGTTTTTCAATTCTTCTGAATACTTTATTTCCTAAAATACCAAATTCTCTTCCTTGCTTTTCATCTAAATCTTTCATTTCTGCAATATCAGCTCCAGCAACAAATGATTTCTCACCTGAACCAGTTAATATTACTGCATAAATATCAGTATCTTTCTCAAGATCATCCATTACTACATCTAAATCCTTTAAAGTTTGTGAATTTAATGCATTTAATGCTTTTGGTCTGTTAATAGTTACAATAGCTAAATGTCCTTCTTTTTCAAGAATCACATTTTCTAATTTCATGTAATAATCCTCCTTTAAACCTTATAATTTATAATAATTATAAAAACAAAATTTGATTTTGTTAATATTATAACAAATATACTCAAAAATAATTGAAGCTTTACACTTCAACTAAAATTATAATACTTAAAGCAACTATTTGCAATAAAATATTAAGTCAAATTGACTTTTTGTCAATCTGCTATTTTTCTTCATTTAATAAATAAACAAGAGTCATAAGACTTTCACTTAAATGTACGTTTTCAACCCTTACATATGGAGGAACTATCAAGTCTACAGGAGCAAAATTCCATATAGCCCTTACTCCTCCTTTTATAAGATTATCTGCAACTTTTTGAGCATTTTTTCTAGGGACACATATTATTCCTATATCGACTTTATCTTTTTCAAGTATACTATCCATAACGTCTATATCTTTTATTTCAATATCTCTTATTTTCATTCCAATAAGTTTAGGATTAGCATCAAATATATCAACTATTTTTACTCCGAGATTATCGAATCTTGTATAATTTGAAACAGCTTGGCCTATATTGCCAGCTCCTACAAGAACTGTTTTATATTCTTTATCTAGACCTAAAATACAGCCTACTGCTTTATATAATTCTTTTACATTATATCCATATCCTTGTTGTCCAAAATCTCCAAAGCAATTAAGATCTTGCCTTATCTGTGATGCTGTAAATCCAATTTTTTCTCCTAATTCTTTTGAGGAAATTCTATCTATATCATTTTCTACAAGCTCTCCAAGATATCTATAATATTTAGGCAGCCGCTTAATTACTGCCATAGATATATTTTTATCTTTATACATATTTCTCTCCTTATCTATAAAAACATCATATAAATTATATTAATACAATTTTATCATACTATTTATATATTAGTTATTTTTTTAACACAATTTATTTATAATTATATCACATTTTTTTTATAAGATTTCAAAAATTAATTAATGCATGACTTTTAAATAATAAATTACAAAAGAAAAGCAATTTTAGGTTTCTAACTAAATCTAAAATTGCTTTTTTCAAATATTTAATATTTCGATTAAAAATCAGAGCCTATTCCCTTTAATTTGTCATTTGTCCTGTATTCTTTGTCATTTACTTAAATGCTCTCATTGAATTAATTACAGCAATTAATGTAACTCCAACATCAGCAAAAACTGCTTCCCACATTGTTGCAAATCCTAAAGCTCCAAAAATCAATACGAGTATCTTTACTCCAAGTGAGAAAAATATATTTTCTTTTAATATAATATTAGTTCTTATAGCTATTTTTATAGCATCAGCTAGTGACTTAGGCTTGTCTTTCATTAAAATAACATCCGCTGCTTCAACTGCTGCATCTGAGCCAATTCCTCCCATAGCTATTCCTATATCAGCTCTTGCAAGTACAGGTGCATCATTAATGCCATCTCCAACAAATACTACTTTCTTATTATCTTTTTGATTATTAATTAATTCCTCTAATTTTTTAACTTTATCCTCTGGAAGAAGTGAAGATAGATATTCATCTACTCCAACAATTTCTGCTGTTTTTTTAGCAGATTTTTCATTATCTCCTGTAAGCATTACAGTTTTACGTATTCCTAATGTTTTAAGTAGTGAGATAGCTTCTTTTGAATCTTCTTTTATCTCATCTTCAATTATTATACTTCCAACATATTTTTTGTTTACAGCAACGTATATTATAGTTCCTGCTGTATCAATTTTGGGAACATTTATATTATTTTTTTTCATAAGCTTTATATTTCCAACTAAAGTATTACTTCCTTCAATAATTCCTGAAATACCAAAGCCTGAAATTTCTTTATAATCTTTAATATCATCTTTTGAAATTATTTTTCCATATGCTTTTACTATTGATTTTGCTATAGGATGATTTGAGAAGTTCTCTGCTATTGCAGCTTTTTTCAAAATTTCTTCTTCTGAAATTTCTTCCGGAATTATTTTTGAAACTTTAAATGTTCCCTTTGTAAGTGTTCCTGTTTTATCAAATACAACAACTCCTACATTTTTTAATGATTCTAAATAATTTCCTCCTTTTACAAGTATTCCATTTTTAGAGGCTTTACCTATACCCGAGAAAAGTGTAAGAGGTACTGAAATAACAAGTGCACATGGACACGAAACCACTAAAAATAATAATGCTCTATATACCCATATAGAGAATGATTGATTTAAAATAATTGGTGGAATTATAGAAATTGCTAAAGCTAAAAATACAACTGCTGGTGTATAGAATTTACAGAACTTAGTTATAAATTTTTCTGTTTTTGCTTTCTTATTTCCTGCATTTTGAACAAGATTTAATATCCTTGTTATAGTTGATTCATTAAGTTTTTTAGTAACTTTTAATTTAAGAATAGAATTTAAATTTATACATCCTGATAATACTTCATCATTTTTAGAAACATATTTGGGATATGATTCTCCTGTAAGAGCTGATGTATCTATATTGCCATTTCCTTCAAGAACTATACCATCCAAAGGAACTCTTTCACCTGGTTTTAATAATATAATATCAGAAATATCAACATCTTCAGGAAAGACTTTAATTTCAGTTCCATTTTTAATAACATTTGCATAATTTGCTTTTACTTTTAACAATGATTTGATTGAATTTTTTGAATGGTCGACAGCCATATCCTCAAGCATTTCTCCAAGCTGATAAAATAACATAACTGCTACAGCTTCACTATATTGTCCAATTATAAGTGCTCCAACAGTTGCAAGCGCCATAAGAAAATTTTCATCAAATATTTTACACTTTGTGATATTTTTTAAAGCTGAAGAAAGGACTTCGTATCCAGCTAAAAGATAACTTATCATAAATAAAACAAATGATATACTGCTGTTTTTCTTTAATATAAAAGCAAAAATATAAACAGCTATTGCTATAAATAGGCATTTATTTTTAAATACAACTGCCTTAAATTTATTTTCTTCTCTACATTCCTTTAAATTACATGATTTATTATTTCTTATATTTTCAGCATCATACTCTGATACAATTACATCTTTTTCTATTTCCTTTACTATTTTTTTTACTTTATCAATAACTATATCTTTCTGATTTTCATCTTCTAGTTCAATCTGCAATACACTTAAGGAAAAATTTAATGCTGCTTCATCTATTTCTTCTAATTTCTTCACCTTAGCCTCAATTTTATTTGCACAGTTTGCACATCCAAGACCTTTAAGAAAGAGTTTTATTGTACTTTTCATATTCCTCAACTCCAAACTTTATTTTATCTTCATCTATAACATCTACTCTGTTATATGGTTAAATCCTTGATTAAATATTTCTTTTATATGGTCATCATCTAATGAATAGTAAACGACTTTACCGTTTCTTCTAAATTTTACAAGTCTAGTCTGTTTTAATATTCTAAGCTGATGAGATACCGCAGACTGCGAAAGTGAAAGCACTGATGCTAAATCACATACACACATTTCAGACTGAAAAAGTGCACAAATAATTTTTACTCTTGTTGAATCTCCAAATGTCTTAAAAAGCTCCGCTAGATCATATAAAATTTCATCATCTGGTATTTCTGATTTAACTTTATTTACTACATCTTCATGTATACACGTTGTATTACATGATTCAATCCCATTTTCATCTTTTTTCATTTTCTGTTCCTCCTCTGCTCATATGAATATATGCTCATATGTTTAATTATATTATATTCTCTTTTTTGAAATATGACAAACATTTTTTCCATATAATTTTACTTTTTAAATAAAAAAATACACAACACTAAGAACTTGCTTACATAAATTAAATATTTATGTAAGCAAATTCTAATGTTGTGTATTCTATCTATTAATTACTATAGATTAATAATTAACAATCTTAGAGAAGTCTTCTGCTTTAAGGCTTGCTCCTCCAACTAAAGCGCCGTCTATGTCAGACATAGCCATTTGCTCTTTAATTGTATTTGGTTTAACAGATCCACCGTATTGGATTCTTACTTTGTCTGCAACTTCTTTTCCAAACATTCCAGCTACTACGTTTCTTATAGCTGCAATTGTTTCATTAGCTTGTTCCTTAGTTGCAGTCTTTCCTGTTCCTATAGCCCAGATTGGTTCGTAAGCTATAACAACTTTTTCAGCCTGTTCTTTAGTTAATCCTGCTAAATCACTCTTAATCTGAATAGCGATAAAGTCGTTAGTAATTCCGCTTTCTCTCTGTTCTAAAGTTTCTCCACAGCAAAGAATTGGAAGTAAATTATGCTCAAAAGCCTTTTTAACTTTCTTATTTAATGCTGAATCAGTTTCATTAAAATAAGTTCTTCTTTCACTATGTCCTAAAATTACATAGTCAATTCCTAAAGTTTCAAGCATACTTGGAGAAACTTCTCCTGTAAATGCTCCGCTTTCTTCAAAGTGCATGTTCTGTGCACCTATCTTTATGTTAGTTCCTTCTACAGCTTTTTTTACTGCATCTAAGCATACAAATGTTGGGCAGATTACTACATCACATTTTGCATCCTTAACAAGTGGAGCTAATTCTTTAACAACTTTAACTGCTTCATCAACAGTTTTATTCATTTTCCAGTTACCTGCAATTATTGCTTTTCTAGACATTATTTTCACCTCAAAATTTATTTTGTTTGTTAAGTGCTTTATATTTCAAATTAAAAATTAGTCATTTAATGCTGCGATTCCTGGTAATACTTTTCCTTCTAAGAATTCAAGAGAAGCTCCACCACCAGTAGATATATGAGTCATCTTGTTTCCAAATCCTAAAGTATTAACAGCAGCTGCAGAGTCTCCTCCACCTATTATAGTTGTTGCATTTGAATCTGCCATAGCCTTAGCTACTGCAATAGTTCCCTTATTGTAGTTTTCAAATTCAAATACTCCCATAGGTCCATTCCATACAACAGTCTTAGCATCTTTAATAGCTTCTGCATATAATTCTTCTGTTTTAGGTCCTATATCTAATCCCATATTTCCATCTGGAATGTTTTCATCTTCAGTTACTGTAGCTTTTACATCCTTAAATTCAGTTGCTACTCTGTGGTCAACTGGTAATAAGAATTTAACTCCCTTTTCCTTAGCTTTTTCTATCATATCTTTAGCATAGTCTAATCTATCTGCTTCAACTAATGAAGATCCGATTTTAAATCCTTGAGCTTTTAAGAATGTATAAGCCATTCCTCCACCAATTATGATAGTGTTTACTTTATCTAAAAGATTATTTATAACTGCGATTTTATCAGAAACTTTAGCTCCTCCTAAAATTGCAACAAATGGTCTTTCTGGATTTTCAACGGCATTTCCTAAGAACTTTAATTCTTTCTGAATTAAATATCCACATACTGCAGTCTTTAAGTAATCTGTAACACCTACAGTTGAACAATGAGCTCTATGAGCTGTTCCAAATGCATCATTAACAAATACTTCAGCAAGACTTGCTAATTCTTTAGAGAATTCTTCTCCATTCTTAGTTTCTTCTTTTCTGTATCTAGTATTTTCAAGTAAAACAACGTCTCCGTCTTTCATTTCTGCTATAGCCTTTTTAGCATTTTCTCCTACAACATTATCATCTGGAGCAAATTTTACTTCTTTTCCAAGCATTTCGCTTAATCTCTTAGCAACTGGTGCTAAAGATAATTCAGGCTTTGGTTCACCCTTTGGTTTTCCCATATGAGAACATAAGATTACTTTTGCATTATGTTCTACTAAATATTTTATTGTTGGCATAGCTCCAACTAATCTATTTTCATCAGTAATTTTTCCGTCTTTTAATGGTACATTAAAATCACATCTTACTAATACTTTTTTACCAGATACTTCTATATCTTCGATAGTCTTTTTATTATAATTCATATTTTTCACCTCATAATTTTCATATATCTGAAAATGAGCCCGGCCTTATAAGTTAAACCTTAGAGACCGGACCCATTAAAGGACCTTATAAGAATGCTTTTTCAAACAACGAATCCTTATTAAGTATCAAATTACTTTAATTCAGCAAAGTACTTGATTGTTCTAACCATCTGGCTAGTGTATGAATTTTCGTTATCATACCATGAAACTACTTTAACTAAAGTTGTTCCATCGCCTAAATCCATAACTTTTGTCTGAGTAGCATCGAATAAAGAACCATACTTGATTCCTACGATATCAGAAGAAACTAATTCTTCTTCAGTGTAACCAAATGAATCAGATTTAGCTGCTTTCATAGCTGCGTTTACTTCTTCTTCAGTTACTTTACCGTTAACGATAGCAACTAACTGAGTTAATGAACCAGTTGGAACTGGAACTCTCTGTGCACATCCGTCTAATACTCCTAATAATTCTGGAATAACTAATCCAATTGCTTTTGCAGCACCAGTTGAGTTTGGTACTATGTTAACTGCAGCAGCTCTTGATCTTCTTAAATCACCTTTTCTCTGAGGTCCATCAAGAGTCATTTGATCTCCAGTATAAGCATGGATTGTAGTCATGTATCCTTTTTTAATCTTAGCTAAGTTGTTTAAAGTGTTAGCCATTGGAGCTAAGCAGTTTGTAGTACAAGATGCAGCTGAAATAACTGTATCTGAAGCCTTTAATACATTTTCATTTACGCTATAAACTACTGTTGGAAGATCGTTACCTGCTGGTGCTGAAATAACAACTTTCTTAGCACCTGCTTCGATATGAGCAGAAGCCTTAGCTTTTGAAGTATAGAATCCTGTACATTCAAGAACTACATCTACTCCGATTTTTCCCCATGGAAGATCCTTTGCATCTTTTTCAGCATAGATCTTGATTGTCTTTCCATCAACTGTAATAGAATCTTCTCCAGCTGTAACTTTATCAGCTAAAGCGTATCTTCCCTGTGATGAATCATACTTTAATAAATGAGCTAACATTCTTGGGCTAGTTAAGTCGTTGATTGCAACTACTTCATAACCTTCTGCTCCGAACATTTGTCTGAATGCAAGACGTCCAATACGTCCAAAACCATTAATTGCTACTTTTACCATTTTACAATTACCTCCTAATAATGCTTTGTAATTTTTTATAAAATAAATTTTACAAACTAATTTAAATTATGCTCTAACTTTAATCTGTTAATTATTCCATATGCTGCTCCTTCATCAGTAACAAGCACACCATTAACATCATTAAATTCAGTAGCTATAATCGACTCAATTTTATTTTTCCCACCAGCAACCGCAATATGTGTTTTTATTTTTCTAGCTTCGTTGATTTTGATTCCAATTGTGGTAGTTTCTGAAATAATATGTGAGTCTTTGTCAAAATAACATCCAAAAGCCTCTCCTACTGCTCCATTTTTTATCAGATCATTAATTTTATCTTCTGATATTCCACGCTTTCTAGCCATCTCTAATGCGTTTCCTACTCCATATAATAATATATCAGCTTTTTTTATTTTATCTGTAACTTCCTTTACATCTTTCTGCTTAAGAAGTGTATTTAAAATATCAAAGCTTAAGTTTTCAGAAACATGGAGCATTTTATATGTTCCATTTAACTTTTTAGCTAATAAAGCCGCTAATGTGCTAGCTTGAGTTTCAACTTTTTTTCCCATACCGCCCCTTGCAGGCACTACTTGGATGTTTGATAAAGTTGTTATTTTAGGGAATGCTTCAATAACTTCCTTTATTGTACTTCCTCCTGTTAAAGCAACAATATCATTATCTTTTATAATTTCTTTAAGATATTCTGAACATGCTTTACCTAAATCTTTCAAAACAAGACCATTTTCTTCAACATTTCCTGGAACTACAATAACTTTTCTCAGATTTAAAAGTTTCTCAATTGAAGCTTCTATTTCTGATAATCCTTTAATTTCATGAATAAAATTGCTGAGCTTCTGGATTATTTCTTCGCCATCTTCTGTAACTGTCATACCTTCTGGATTTATTTCTATAAGATCTTCATCCCTTAGAAAACAAACTTCATTTCTGACTGTTCTCTCTCCTACTGAAAGCTTTTCTGACAATGACCTTCGCCCTATAGGCTGATTATGAAAAATGGTTTTTAAAATACGATATCTTTTTTCTAAAGTATCTACCAGTTCAGGAACTATTTTTTTCTCTAGTTTCAATATTTCCTGCACTTCATGCACCCCTTTGGTCAATGTGCGTCCCATACTATATAAATATGTCCCACATCTATTATTATAAAACACCTTTTGTAATTTTAAAAGGCTTTAAGCAAATTTTTTTGACATAAATTAAATATTTTTAACAAATGTTTAATTTATATAATATTTATTCCATCAAAAAAGCTATTCCTGCCACATTAGGACCAGCATGAATAGAAACAGTACTTCCTATTGGTGATTCAATAAATGGTATATCTTCATCTTCAAGGTTTTTTATTAATACATCTTGTATTTCTTTATTTCCTGCTTCTATTAAAAATACAGGAACATCCTTATCCATCTTTACATTCTCAAGTTCCTCAAGTATTTTTTTTGTTGCCTTTTTATTTCCTCTTACCTTGTCTTTTACGCCCATCATACCATCTTGTATATTTACTATAAGTTTAATTCCAAGAACATTGCCTATAATACCTGCAGTTTTTGAAATTCTACCACCTTTTATAAGATAATCTAATGACTGAAAACATGTTGATAATTTTAACTTTCCTTTAGCAATTTCTAATTCATTTACAATTTCACTAAAAGTTTTACCTTTTTCTTTAAGAATTGCTGCCTTATAAACTAATGCTCCAAGTGCTAAAGTAACAACTTTTGAATCTATAACTTTAATATCATCACTTTCAAGCATAGATTTTGCAATACATGCTGAATTATATGTGCCGCTCATATCAGAAGAAATATGAATTGATATTATCTTATATCCCTCATCTAAATATTTTTTATAAGCTTTTTCAAATCTAGAAGGTATTACCTGTGCTGTAGTAGGCATAACACTTCCATTATCTATTTTTTCAAAAATTTCTTTTGGAGTTATCTCCACTCCATCTAAATAAGAATCTTCACCAAAATTAATTACTAATGGTAAAACTTCAATATCATATTTTCTGCATACATCTTTTGGAAGATCTGCTGTGCTGTCAGTAATTATTTTAATCTTTTCCATTAATCTATTCTCCATTCAGATTTGATTATAAATTATTTTCTTTTCCACTCTATCTCAAGTATGGTAAGTTCTTTTGATGCACTACTTATTATTGTATGATGAGACTTTAAAGTTTCTTTATTAGTCTTATCAATTTTAGCAGTTGCTGTTATTTTATCTCCATACTTTGTTTCTTTTTCAAATAGTACTTTTATATTATGAATTTCATAGTTATCTAAAATATCAGATGGCACAGCTTCAAGTGCCCACTCAACATATTTTTCATTATTTACATGCTTATTAGTATCTATATCACTATGTCTTATATAAAAATCTTTCTGATAATCAATAGTATCTGGTTTATGAAGTTTTTCAGTATCTATTTTACATTCTAAATTTTTTTCAATTCCATAAGCCTTAAAGATTTCGCATGGAACTCGTGAAGGCCTTCTTTTCTCAGTATTTATAAGGAAAAACAGTGCTTTTCCATCAGCTATTACATTTCCTTTTTCATCCTTTATGATATACTCTCTTGGTGCATAAAATGTTCTTATCCCTGTAACTCTAGTAGTAATACTTATTGTTTCTCCGAACAAAGGATATCTATAGACATTAATATCATATTTATAAAATACCCATCCATACTTGTTTTCATTCAAATACGATAATCCAACATCAAGTTTTTCAGAATGCTGTGTTCCAATGTCACATATAAAATTAATAATTGATGTAAGTTTACACTTTTGATCAGTTGACACATCATAATAATGTATCTCATAACTTTTAGTAAACTCTTTTCCCTTATTTAGAGAATCACTGCAAAATACATTTTTCAAGATTTCCTTTTCACCTCAATTCATAATAAAGAATATGTTACTTCATATTAGGATAACCTATTTGTCTTAATCCTTCATATGCAACTATAGCAACTGTATTTGATAAATTAAGACTTCTTGTACTTGTTTTTATCATAGGTACTCTTATATTTTTATGATTTTTATGAACATCTTCAGGAACTCCACAAGTTTCTCTTCCAAACATTATAAAGTCTCCCTTTTTAAGTTCAACTTGATCAAAATAAGTGTTTCCATGTGTTGTTGCTAAAAATATTCTTTCATTTCCATATTTCTTTAAAAAGTCTTCATAACTTTCATGTACTTCAACATCAAGTTCACTCCAGTAGTCAAGTCCTGCTCTTTTCATTCTCTTATCGCTTATATCAAAACCTAATGGTTTTATAAGATGAAGTTTGCAATCTGTAAGAACGCATGTCCTTGCAATATTACCAGTATTTTGTGGTATCTCTGGCTGATACATAACTATATTAAAATTCAAAATTACACCTTCCTATTTTTCTAATTTGTTACTTCTGATGGTGTTAAAGGATCTGGTAATGTATTAGAATCAGTACTTTCAGACTCTGAAGGTTTACTAATAGCATTTTGATCAGCATTGCCTTGTGATGCCTCAGTATCACTATTTTGTGTTTCCTCAGGCTTTTTAGTTCCTTTTCTAACTTGTGATTCTATAGATAAGTATGTGTCTGTATACATTTTTTCTCTTTTAACTTCTTTTCCATCTTCATATGTTATTTGATAAGAATTAACTTTATATCCCGGAGTTCCAGCACTATCAATTACTTCTTCTCCTTCATTAAGAGTTGGATCATCAGTAATAATTGCTTCAGGTGGAATAGTCTCTACTATTTCACTATCCATATCATAAGTCTTTCCATCCATAACATCAACATTTCCAAGTATATTGTATGTTATTACTTTTCCCTTTGTACTTCCCTGAATATATATAGGAAAATCATAGTTGTTTTTAAACTTATAGTCAAGTGTTCCGTATGAAACAGTTGCATCAAGACCAAGTTTTGAATATCCTGCACGAAGTGAATGATTTGTACGCTCAGTAGGTCTTAAATTAGCTCTCATAACAGCTCTATAAAGAGTTGTTGATACCTGACATACTCCTCCACCTATTCCTGGTTCTACTTTATTTCCAACATATGTTCCTGCTTCTTTAAATCCTCTTTCTACTGTTCTTGGACCAACTACTTCATTAAAACTAAATTCTTCTCCAGGCATTAATACTGTACCATCAATCTTTTTAGTTGCAAGTTCGATGTTTGTACTTCTTCCTGGTGCAGATGTACCATATGAAGTTGAAAAGTTTCCAATAACTCCATTTATAGATGATAAATCATCTTTTGTTATCTTTGGATTCTTTTCTTCAAGCAGTATTGTGATTTCATCATCTTGATCAATTTTTCCGCTTATAGCACTTTTTATCTTAGAAATAAGATCATCTTCATCTATTACTTTGCCAGACTTTCCATCTTCAATTTTAATAGTTTTTCCATCATAATCTATAGATGCATTCACAGGATCATTATCCTCTTTACTTTTAATATCAGATATAAAATGACTTATTTTTTCTTCATCATAAGAAAAATCTATAGCTATGTTCTTTTCGTTGCAATTCTCTTCTTTGATTTTTCTATATTTCATAAAGCTTGAATAATCTTTTCCAAAATCAAGAGCTTTTTTTGCTCCACCTTCAGTATCATAATTAAGTCCTATATCTTTATAATTTAAATAATATGTATCATCATTTAAATTTATAGTGATTTTTTTATTGGCAGCAACATCGTCAAACACATCATCTAGCTTGTCCACTGCTTCTTGTTCTGTCATTCCTCCAACATCTATGCCATCAACACATACACCTGGATAAATTTTGTCATCCCATTTTTTTACTTCTCCGTTTACAGAAACAGAATATCCTAAAACACCTGTAATACATAAAAATATAAAAATAAATATTCCAACAATTCTTTTTTTAGTAACTCTCATTTTAGGAATGATTTTTTTTCTTCTAGTCTTTCTCTTTTCCAATCTTTTTCCCACATTAAATCTCCTTCCATAGAAGATATTTTTTATAATTCCAGTAATATTATATCATACTTTATAAGGGCTGTAACCTACATTATTAAATGCTTTATAACAGCCCAAATCAAAGTATTTTATAAAGTTATTTTTGTTCTTGTCTGTGATGCTTCACCATCATAATCAAAGGCTTCCATCGATATAATTATTTTTTTATTTGCATACTTAGAAGCCGTACTATATGAGATTACATACTTCGTAGTTTTTTCATCTACCGTAGCAATATATTCACCATTAATAAAAATATTATATCCTAAAAGATCAATATCTTTATTTTTATTCCATGAAACATATATATTTCCATTTTGTTTGTACGAAGACAAACCTGAAACCGCATCTGGCTGAACTAATAGATCAATACTATTTGGTCCCCAATTTGCATCTACAGGATTTCCTGTACCTTCAACTATTTTTGAATCAGTGAACTGCCACATTCTCCATTTTGTCCATCCTCCAATATCCGGAGGAATAGGTGGATTTTGTGGTATGTTTTGATACATAGCTATCCAAAGTATCATATTTTTTAAAGGATATCCTTGTCCTTCAATATAAAAATTATTATAAAGCTGGATAAAAAATAAACCTGTATATAACATCAATTTTCTTCTAGTTTTAGCTTCAAAACGTTTTGTAAATCTTTGTATCCAATTCAAAAGTACACTAACACTTATAAGTTTATCTATTGGTGTTTCAACATCAAGAACAGGAAATAAATTTCCATAATTTTTAGAACCAAATCCTTTTTGAAGTGTATCTATAAAATCGTCACACTGTCTATCTGCATCAGTTAAATCGTATGACGGAACTCCAAAATGATATGCTCCTACAGGTATTCCATATTTTTTACTTTCCTGTGCATAGTTTATAAATTTTTTATCAACTCTGAAACTTCCAGTTGCAGAACCAGATGCCCTTACATAAAGAAAATCTATTTTACTTGCAAGAATATTAAAGTTTACATTTTTTGTATATTCATTAATATCTATACCAAATAGACTCCTTGGGTTTTTATTTTGCATATGTCCTCCCAAAAAAATAATCTTACACACTATAATATTATTTTTTATAAAAAAACATGAATCTTATTATATTTTTTTAATGAAAATTTAAATAATTTTTAAAATAAAAGAGCTCATGCTGCTTTTTAGCATGAACTCTTTTTAATGAAAACAAAATTTATATATAAATCACAATATAATGTTTATTACCTATCTATTTTCATAGAATCTTCAATTATCATATCAAGAAGTTTAGGAAATGTTATATTTATAGCTTTAGCACTCTTTGGAATAAGACTGCTATTAGTCATTCCTGGAAGTGTATTTACTTCAAGAATATATGGAACTTTTTCTGGAGTTATTATCATATCTACTCTTGAATAAACTTCGCACTTTAATGCCTTATAAGTCTCAAGTGCCATTTTTTCAACTTCTTTATTAAGTTCTTTCGAAAGAGTAACAACAACTTCAGTTGCACCGCCGTCTGTATATTTTGCTTTATAATCAAAAAATTCCGAATTAGGCTTTATAGCTATAACTGGAAGCATTTTGTTGTTATAAACAGGACATGCTATTTCTTCACCCTCTATAAATTTTTCAATAATAACTTCATTGTCCCATTTAAAAGCTTCCTTTACAGATGATTCTATTTCTTTTGAATCTTTTACTATTGATGTTGCAACACTTGAACCACCATGAGTAGGCTTTACTACTACAGGATATCCTAATTTTTTAATTTCTTCATAATCAATCTCTTCATTTTTTATTATATTAATCCAAGGAGCTGTTCTTATTCCAGAAGATTTTAATACTGCTTTTGAAATATCTTTATCCATACACATTCCACTGCTTAAAGGTCCACAGCCTGAATAAGGTATCCCCATTGTTTCTAATACTGCCTGTATAGTTCCATCTTCTCCAAACTTGCCATGTAATGCTAAAAGTGCAAAATCTATACCATTTACTTTTTTAATAACATCTTCTTTTTTATCAATAACTATTTTTTCTACTTCATATTTATTTTTATCAAGGTTTTCAATTACTGCCTCTCCACTTTTAAGAGAAACTTCTCTTTCTGAAGAGATTCCGCCCATTATAACTCCAATTTTCATTAAGATACCTCCAAATTTTTTCTTATTTTATTTTATAAAATAATTATTTAATTTAAAAGAACCACCCTCATATAAAATAGTATAAGAAGTGGTTCATTTTTATTTGTTATATTTACATAAACCTTTTACAGGGCACTCACCACATTTGGGATTTCTAGCTGTGCAAAGATTTCTTCCATGAAATATTAGAACATGATGCATTTTAGTCCATTTTTCTTTAGGAATTTCCTTTTGAAGCTGTTTTTCTGTTTCTAAAACATTATCTGCACTAGCAAGTCCAAGTCTATTAGAAACTCTAAATACATGAGTATCAACTGCAATTGCAGGTATATTAAATGCATTAGATAAAACTACATTTGCAGTTTTTCTTCCGGCACCTTGAAGAGATGTTATTTCTTTAATAGTCCTTGGAACCTCTCCATTAAAATCTTCTTTAAGTTTTTTTGCCATAGCTAAAAGATTTTTTGATTTATTTTTATAAAGTCCTATCTTTTTTATCCTATTTTCTAGTTCTTCTTTACTTATATTAAGAAAAGAATCATCGTCAGGATAATCTTTAAATAGTTCTTCTGTAACCTCATTAACTTTCTTATCTGTTGTCTGTGCAGACAAAATTGTAGCAACAAGAAGCTGAAATGGTGTTTCAAACTTAAGTGAACATTTCGCATCAGGATACGTTTTTTCTAATATATCCATAATTTTTTTTGTACTATCTCTCATACGATCTCCTCTTGCTACTTATATACTCCTCTATAATCTTCTGGAAGAAGGTTTGCTATTCCTTTCATTAATATGTCCATACATTTATCTTCATATTCATGTTTGTCCTCTTCCTTACTCTTTTTAGGGAATTCAACTTTCTTTCCTATTTTTATATTAATCTGTGCATTATGCCATTTTTCTGAAGCCATATCTCCATCTTCGGCTATAGGTAAAAGTTTTTCTGAACCAGTCATTCCTATAGGAATAACAGTTGCTTTTGTCATTTTTGTAAAAAGTAATATTCCTTTTTTTCCTTTTATCATCTGACCTGTTCTACTTCTTGTCCCTTCTGGGAAAATTAAAATATCTTCTCCTGCCTTTAAAGTTTTTACAATCTTTGTAATAGCATCTTTATCAGCTGAATTTGGCTTTATATTAATATGTTTTACTATATCGGCTCCTAAACTTGTAAGAGGATCATTAGATAATTTTATACCTGCTATAAAATATGGATCACTTTTTTCTTTTAGTATTTTAGATAATAAAAGTCCATCAGAATTACTTAAATGATTGCATATAAATATTCTTGACTTTTTCACATCATCAATGTTTTCCATTCCTGATATTTTAATATCAGCATATTTTCCAATATAATAATTTACTATAGTTTTTACTAACTTTAGAAGTATACCTTTTGGCAGAATTCTGAAAAGTTTTACTGCAACTGGTGATAACATACTTACCCTACACTCCTTTTTTTTAATTATACTGTTCTATTATATATTTTTTCCTTTTCATATGCAATTTTTATATTATATTAAAAAATTACATTATATTTTATCTATAATTTTATATAATAAAGAACTGATATATTATAAAATAACATATCAGTTCCTATTTAAACTATCAAATATTATCTATTGCTGTTAATAAATTTCTGTGTTTATATAACCATCTGATTAAAAATATTTTTTCTTTTTCCATTTATATCTCTTATTTCTATAATAGTAGCTGGCTTTTTTCTATTTCTTATAATATTTTTAGCAGGTACACCTACAGCTGTTGCATATTCAGGTACATCTTTTACAACTACAGCATTAGCTCCAACTTTTGCATTATCGCATACATTTATAGGCCCTAACACTTTAGCACCTGTTCCTATCATAACGTTATTTCCTATTGTTGGATGTCTTTTTCCCTGATTTTTACCTGTACCTCCAAGGGTAACGCCATGATATAAAGTAACATTATCGCCTACTTCAGCTGTTTCTCCAATTACTACACCCATTCCATGATCTATAAAAAGTCCTCTTCCTATTGTTGCTCCTGGATGAATTTCTATACCTGTAAGCCATCTTGAAATCTGAGATATGAGTCTTGCAATAAAAAATCTTTTATGCTTATAAAATAAATGTGCTATTCTATATGCTATAACTGCATGAACGCATGGATAAAGCAGAAACACTTCAATTTTGCTTTTAGCAGCCGGATCTTCTTTTAACACTCTTTCTAAATCGTAATTTAAATTTTTAAACACAGAATTTTTCTCCTCTCGTATTATAATAATGAGACTTAGTTATATATTCCCATGGAAATATACTTTTCTCCACCATCTGGGGCTATTGCTAATATCTTTCTTCCTTTTCCAAGTTTCTTTGCATAAGATATAGCAGCATAGACAGCGGCTCCAGATGATATTCCAATTAAAACTCCTTCATATTTAACAAAATCACGTGCTGTATTTATTGCATCTTCATCTGATACTTTTATTACTTCATCAACAAATTCTTTTTTATAAATCGAAGGAATAAAACCAGCTCCTATACCTTGAATTTTATGTCCTCCTGGATTTTCTCCACTTAAAACTGCTGAAGTTTCAGGTTCAACTGCAATTGCTTTTATATTTTTATTCTTCTTCTTTAAGTTTTCAGCTATTCCTATAACTGTTCCTCCTGTTCCAACTCCTGCAACAAATGCATCAAGATCTGGAATATCTTTAAATATCTCTTCTGCTGTACTCTCATAGTGCTTTTGAGGATTTGCTTCATTTTCAAACTGCTGTGGTACAAAGTATCCATCTTTGTTTCCTATTGCAGTAGCTTTTTCAATTGCACCTTTCATTCCTTTGCTACCATCTGTTAATATAAGCTCGGCGCCATATGCTTTTATTAAATCTCTTCTTTCTTTACTCATTGTTTCTGGCATTACTATAATTACTTTATAACCTTTTAGTTTACCGATAAAAGCTAATCCTATTCCTGTATTTCCACTTGTTGGTTCAACAATTGTATAACCAGGTTTTAATCTTCCATCTTTTTCAGCCTTTTCAATCATTCCAAGTGCAGCTCTGTCTTTTACACTTCCTCCTGGATTAAACTTTTCAAGCTTTACATAAACATCTGCTATATTCTCATCCTTTGCAAAATTGTTTAATTTTAAAATTGGTGTGTTACCTATTAACTCTAATACTCCATTATAAATCATTGTTGTCCCTCCTAAATAAATTTAAATATAAAAAAACTCCGTTCTCTAAATACTATAGAGACGAAGTAATATTCGCGGTTCCACTCTAAATTGGATAAATCCCTCTCATCAGGTACTTAAATTTAAAATACCATATCACTATAACGGGCGAACCCGGAGAACCTTACTAAACTTTCAGATTTCAACTCCAAAGGGCACTTCATATAAATTTTAATAAGAAGCTCACACCATAACTTCTCTCTCTGAAATCTTAATTTATACTACTTTCCTTTTTCTACGTTTTTAATTCAGACTGATTTGATATACTTTATATTTTTATTATATTCCTAATAAAGTAAAAGTCAACACATTTTTTTAATTTTTTTTCTTCCATAGAGGATATAAAAATTCATCTATAATATCATGTATTATAACAATACCTATTAATTTTTCTTCTTCATCTACTACTGGGACAGATAAAAGATCATATTTAGCAACTGTCTTTATTGCTTTATCTATATTATCTTCATTTTTAACAGTTGAAACAGATGTATCCATAACATCTTTTACTAAAACTTTCTTATCATTTAAAATTATATCATTTAATCTTAAAATTCCAGAATAAACCCCATACTCATCTGTAATACATATATAATACATCTCTTCTTCGTCTGGTTTCATTTCTTTTAATACATCAATAACATCACCAATTGTTATATTTAAATTTACAGAAATAAATTCCTTACTCATTATACTTCCTACAGTTTCATCTTCATACTGAAGGAGTTCTTTAACTTCATCTGCATCCTCTTTTTCAAGATTAACAAGAATCTTTTCACGTTCCTCGTCATCTAAGTCATCTAAAAGGTCAGCAATTTCATCTGTTGCCATGTTTTCAAGTACTTCAGCTTTTCTTGTTTCTGAAAGTCCTTTTATAATTTCTCCTTTATATTCAGAATCTATCTCTTCTAATGTATCTGCTGCAAGATCTTCATCAAGAGATTCTAATACCTTTTTTCTTGACTGTGAATCAAGTTCTTCTAATATATCGGCAAGATCTGCTGGATGCATGGTTGAAAGTTTCTTATATGGAACTACTATTTTTAAATTATTATCAACCATTTCAACAGATTCAACATCATCCCACATTAAAACTCTGTCTTCGTAATCCCATCCAAGCATTTTATAAAAAAACTTCATAAATCCTGCAATCTTAAGTCTTCTGTATCTTGCAAGTGGACCGGTTTCAACAGCTACTACTCTATATTCTCCTGTGATTTTAGCTATTCTTAAATCATTTACTCGTACTACTTTTTTCCCATCAATATCTACTATCTTTTTATCTAATAAATTTTCTGATAAAAGATATGTGTAATTCATAGGAAGGATTTCTTTACTGCCTTTAGTTCTTATCTTTACTCTTCCATCATTTTGAATAAACTGGATATCTCTAAACTCGTAGTAGAGCATTACCCCGTCCCTTTTTAATTTATATCCTATTACTCTTGGATAACCATCCTCTGTCGTAACATATATATCTTTTAATATTCCTAAAACATCATTAAATTCATCATATACTTTTTTTCCAAGCACATCAGAAAATAAAAATAAAGATAGCTTTTTCATAATTTCCTCCTTATTAATAAGCAGAAAGAAAAAACTATCTAAAATATAATCTTAAATATAAGTTATAAAAAAGATGTGAGAATTTTTATTCTGCCTGTACATATTAAAATTTTCCGTATGATAATTAATACTTTGAGGTCCATCCTCCATCTTATTCACTCCTTATAAATCAAAATTTTATTTACACCTACTAATTATTATATTACAACAATCAAAAAAGGCAATATTATTTTATCATTTGTAAAGTACTGTTCCATATGATAATATCAATTTGAAGAATATTAAAGAATTGGAGTTAATATATTATGAAACTCGGTACTCAATTTTTACCAATTTGTAAAGATGATATGATAAAAAGAAATATAGATATGCTAGACTTTATAATTGTAACAGGTGATGCCTATGTTGACCATCCTTCTTTTGGAACCGCAATAATAGGAAGAGTCTTGGAATCTCAAGGCTTTACTGTAGGAATTATAGCACAGCCTGATTACCACAGCACAGATGACTTTGTTAAACTTGGAAAACCTAAATATGGCTTTCTAGTAAATTCAGGTAACATAGATTCAATGGTAAATCACTATACTGCTGCAAAAAAAAGAAGACATGATGATTTATATTCACCAGGTGGAAAATCTGGTAAAAGACCAGATAGAGCAGTTATAGTATACTGTAACAAAATTAAAGAAGCTTATAAAGATGTTCCTATTGCTATAGGCGGAATAGAAGCCTCTTTAAGACGATTTGCACATTACGATTATTGGGATGACAAAATAAGAAGAAGTGTACTTATAGATTCAAATGCAGATCTTCTAATGTATGGAATGGGCGAAAAAACAATAATACAAATAGCAGAATTACTACGCTATGGTGCTAATTTAAAGAACATAAAATCTGTTCGTGGAACATGTTATGTTACAAAAGATATTGAAAATATAAAAGATTACATATTAGTCCCATCCTTTGAAGAAGTTTCAACAGATAAAATGGCTTATGCAGAATCTTATAAGCTTGAATATTATGAACAGGATTCTATAACAGGAAAAACTGTTATTCAAAAATATGGAGATAGATATCTTGTACAAAATCCTCCTCAAGAAAATCTTACTCAGGAAGAAATGGATTTTGTCTATAATCTTCCATATATGCGAACATACCATCCAATATATGAAAAAGACGGTGGAATTCCAGCAATAAAAGAAGTAAAATTTTCAATAACAAGCCATAGAGGCTGCTTTGGTTCATGTTCATTTTGTGCACTTACCTTTCATCAAGGAAGAGTTATTCAAAATAGAAGTCAAGAATCAATAATAGGTGAAGCTAAGCTTTTAACTAATCTTAAGGATTTTAAAGGATATATTAATGATATTGGAGGTCCTACTGCAAACTTTAGGCATAGAGCGTGTAAAAAACAAGAAACTTATGGAACATGTAAAACTAAACATTGTATGTTCCCTGCTCCATGTAAAAATTTAATAATAGATCACTCAGAATATCTTTCTCTATTAAAGAAAGTGCGTGAACTTCCAAAAATAAAAAAAGTATTTATAAGATCAGGTATAAGATATGACTACTTGATACATGATAAAAACGATGACTTTTTTAAAGAATTATGTAAACATCATATAAGTGGTCAGCTTAAAGTTGCACCAGAACATGTAGTTCCACGAGTTTTAAATGAGATGGGTAAACCTACAAGAAATATTTATGATAGATTTGTAAAAAAATATTTTGATATAAATCATAAATTAAATATGAAACAATACCTTGTTCCTTATCTTATGAGTTCACATCCTGGTTCAGACTTAAATGCAGCAATTGAACTTGCTGAATACATAAAGAAAATGGGATATACACCAGAACAAGTACAGGACTTTTATCCAACACCAGGAAGTCTTTCAACAACTATGTATTATACAGGTATAAATCCGCTTACTTCAAAAAAGGTTTATGTTCCAAAAACTCAGGAAGAAAAAGCAATGCAAAGAGCTCTTATACAATTTGGAATGCCAAGAAATTATGATACAGTAAAAAAAGCTCTTATAAAAGCACATAGAGAAGATTTAATCGGCAATGGGCCTAACTGCCTTATCGGATATGCCCCAAAAAACAGAGTTTATCATAATTATAAAAATAAACATAAAAAATCTATTAAAAATAATCATAAGTAGCAGATTTTAAATTTATGGAGGTTTTCACTTTATGAAATGTTTACTTGATTTGTTTATTGTTTTTATGCGCATTGGAGCATTTACATTTGGTGGAGGATATGCAATGCTCCCTATTCTCCAAAAAGAAGTTGTTGATAATAAACACTGGGTAACAGAAGAAGAACTTATGGACTACTATGCAATAGGACAATGTACTCCTGGCGTAATTGCTGTAAATACTGCAACATTTATAGGTTATAAAAAGAAAGGTGTTTTAGGTGCTATAGCTGCAACGCTCGGAGTTATTTTCCCATCAATTATTATTATAATTGTGATTGCAGCTTTTCTTAAAAATTTTACTAAATATACTATAGTTAAAGATGCTTTTGCAGGAATACGTGTATGTGTATGCGTATTAATATTAAAGGCTATAATAAAATTAGGAAAAAAATCAATAGTAGACAAAATGTCTCTTATTATTTTTATAACAATTTTACTATTAGCGATACTTACAAATATATCTACATCAATACTTGTAGTTTTGGCAGGACTTTTAGGAATATTAATAAAACAAATTGAAAAGGTGATAAATAAATGATATACTTATTGCTATTTATAAATTTCTTTGAAACTGGTCTTTTCTCAGTAGGTGGAGGTCTTGCTACTCTTCCATTTTTAATTGAAATTGGTGAGAAAACAAATTGGTTTACATCAGCAGATATTTCTAACCTTATTGCTATATCTGAATCTACTCCAGGTCCTCTTGGAGTCAATATGTCAACTTATGTTGGATATATTACTTCTGGAGTACCTGGAAGTATAGTAGCTTCTTTATCTTTAGTTTTTCCATCTGTTATCATAATAATATTCGTAGCAAAAATGCTTAATAAATTTAAAAATTCAAAGATTGTCCAAAATGCTTTTTATGGATTAAGACCTGCATCAACTGCACTTATAGCTACAGCATTATTTTCTGTAATAAAAATTACTTTATTACATATTGATCTTTATAAAGCACATAGAAACCTCACAGATTTATTTTTTATAAAAGGTCTTATTCTTGCATTTATACTTTATGTAGCTATGAAAAAATTTGATATTCATCCTATATTTTATATTATAATTTCAGCAATTATAGGAATTATATTCAAATTCAGTGTATAATAAAATAATTGATTTATTCAATTATTTTATTTATATTCATAGCAGCTCTTCTAAGTCTTTTTATACCATAATCTCCAAAATCAACTCCTTCAGATTCCTTTATTATTGTCCATAATGACCATAATATATCCTGAAGAATTTTATAAATATTAAACTTAGTTTTATCCTGATTCGATATTCCTTTTTTATCAAAATAAATTATAAACATAAGTTCATTATCATCATCAGAAAATTCATTTTCAAGAGAAAGCTCCGCTAAATCCCACATTTTATCATTAAATCCACTATATTCCCAATCTATTAAATATATTCTTCCATCACTATCTCGTATAATATTTTCTGAAACAAGATCATTGTGGCATGGTACTTTTTTTACTCCTATATTTTCAACTATATTTTTAAATTTATCTATTATAGGACTTAATTTATTATAACCATTATAATATGGCATCTTATTTTTTCTTATTATATCCTCATATTTTTTAATCTCGCTAAATACATTAAATTCATTTCCCATATGAAAATCTCTGCTATTATGAAGACTTTTTAAAATCTTTAATATTTTAAATAAATTTTCCTCTTTCTTTAAACTTCTTGTAGTTAAAGTTTCTGCATTATTTATATAATCAGAAATTTTTATTCCTGTCTCAACATTGAAATATTTAATACCTACATTAAATCCCTTTTCAGATGCAATAGCAGAATTAAACATCTCGTTTTTTCTGTCTATAATTTCATCTGTTCCAGCTCCTGGTATTCTTAAAATATACTCTTTATTATCTGCTTTTACTTTATAATTTAAATTTGTCATTCCTCCTGCAGGTGAAATAAGTATATTTTCTGAATTTTTTATATTAAATGCATTTATCATTATTTTTTTTATAGTATCAATCTCATAACTTTTTTCTCTCCTTTTTATTGTAGGATACAAGAAATCTTTTATTTTTTCATATTTATCTTCTCCATCAGCATCACACCATATAAGATCATCTATTTTTATATACCCTATATTATAATCTCTCGATACATCAAGAAGCATATATTCATAATTCAGATATGGATTAACGTTATCTTTATATTCTTCAAGCATCATCTTATATAATTTAAGAGATATTTTTGTAATTCCTATCATTTCTCCATCTATTTTATTAAATTGATGTATATCCTTTGACATTTTAAACAAATGATTATTTTTTATTTCTACAAAGGCTTCATCGCCTGATCCGCTTTCGCTCGTTATTAAAATCGAATCTCTATTTTCATCTTCTACTAAATCTTTTATAGCCCTTTTTTCAAAAATAAGATCATTTTCAATTAAAAGGAAATCATCATCAATATATTTTTTAGCTAAAGAAAGTGAATACATAGTACCTGTCCATTTATATAAATCATTCTTCACAATTTTTATATTATTGTAATCTTTAAATTTTTTTTCATAAAGACTACTCTTATATCCTGTAACAATAACTATCTTATTTATACCACTGTCTTTAAGTATATCTATTATTCTGTTTATAATACATGTATCTTGAACTTCTAAAAGACCTATTGGTATATCAAAGCATTTAGTTTTTCCTGCAGCTAATATAACTGCCTCTTTTACTACTTTTTTATTCTTTTCATGCAGATTAATTCTACTATCTTTTGAACATAAAATTTCTTTTTCTAAAAATTTCATACCTTTTTCTGTTACTTTATAAAGGATTTTATTATTAATTATAGCCCTCTCTATAAAGTTTTCTTCTGTAAATTCATGAAGAATTTTATTAACTTTTCCAAGTGACATATTAACTTTTTTTGCAAGTTTTCTTTGACTTATATTAAAATCATCATTTAGTGCCTGTATTACTTTTATCTTATCATCTAACATAACTTCCCACCCCTAAAAAATAGCATCGTTCATTAATTGAACAATGCTATTTTAATATTTTTCTTTTGATTTGTCAAATATTAGTATGAATCAGTTACTTAATAATGCATCAAGCATTTGCTGATTCCATGAATAATCCTCTTTATCATATATACCAAATTCAGATGCCAGTTCCCAATATGCCCAACTAAATCCACTTTTTTCAGCTTGCTCTCTTACCTCTTTTACCCATTTTTCTCTAGTTTCCTCTGGTGCTTTTTTATTTACACCAAATTCCCCAAGGAAAACTTTTTTGTTATTTTGCTTTCCATACTCCTGTGCTATATAAAACTTATTCCTTATTTCTCTTTTTTCATCATATGTGCCACTCCATTCAATATTTTTTAAATTTTCAAAACCTTCATGGTTCTCACTTCCCTGAAATGTCACTTCATTAGGTTCATAATAATGAAATGAAACAATTATATTATTATCATCTTTAGGAAGCACTAAAGAATTTAATCTATCTGCAGAATAATAATTATCAGGGCCTGCAATTATTATTCTATTTTTATTTTTTTCTCTTACAATCTCTATTGCATCATTTAAAAAAGTATTCCATATATCTCCGTTTAAATTATCGCGAGGTTCGTTTAAAATTTCAAACATCAATTCATCTGGATAATCTTTATACCTTTCAGATATCTGTTTCCACATGCTTAAAAAACATTCTTTATATCCATAAGGATCATCCATTATCTCTTCAAAATGATGCATATCTATTATAACTTTCAAATCACATTTAAGCGCATAATTTATATAATGATCTATCTTCTGCATAAATTCTTCATCAAGAATGTATTTAGGAGAGTCTTTTGCATAATCTGAAAATCTTATAGGAAGCCTTACTGCGTCAAAGTGAGCATCCTTTATATCATCAAAATATTTATCATTAATTTGTACATCCCATGGTATGTCTTTTGGAGCTTCAAGTGCATTTCCAATATTCATACATGAAGTAAATTTAACCTCATTTTTTTTAGGTCTATTATAAAAATAAAGAATACATATTATAGAAATTATTAAAAAACAGCTTATGCTTAAAATTATAATTGCTCTTTTTTTCATAAAGTAATACCTCTCTAGTTATTATTAAATTTGAAAAAGTCCTCTGTAAGATCTTCTGGTGAAAATAATACAAAAACAAAATCAAGATTCTTTACACTATTAACATAATCCTGAATATTTCCTTCAAAATATCTAGGATCAATTAGATATACATCTGAACACATTGTTGACATAAATGCTGCAACAGGAACAGCAAATGAATCTTTTACAAAAAGAATCTTAGGTCCATTTTTGTTTTCTTCATTTGTTATATGAATAATTCCTCTATTTCCAAACAAATATGATGAATACATATCTGCTTCAAGTTCATAATATGATCTTCCATCTTTAAATGCATATTTACTTATTAATGCATCTTCAAATCTTCCGTTTATTGAAAATTCATCAATCTTAGTCTTTGCATATAATGTATATGATGTTTTAAACTTAGGATAAATAAGAGTAAAATCGTCAACTGTGCTATAGCTCATTCCTGTTTTTCTTCCCATAGATCCTAAATATGAATTCTTATATTCTAAAAAGTTATAATTTTCATCATTCATATAATAATTATTTTCATCAAGATTTATATCATACATTTCTTGAATCTTTTTTACAATCTGTTTTGTTTCCCAAAATGCCGTATTAGTGCTCCAATGATGATCTGTATTATAAAAGAGTTTATCATGCGGTATTGGAGCTTCTAAAAGATTCTCTCTAAGATCAATATTATTTATTTTATAGAAATCAAGCTGTCTTAAAAAATTATCTGCTGTTTCATTATTATAATTGTATGGTATCCTAGTTGAAAGTGTTGTATATCCTCTTACAAATTTATCAGGAGGCATTATATATATAAACTTTGTATCTTCATTTTCTATATTATTTTTAAAATCATACGTATTTTTAACTATACTGTTAACAGGATTAGGGCCTGTTGTAAAAAATGTATAATGAAGCTTTCCTTGCTTATCCTTTATAACTTCAAAATTATTTTCTTCATTTTTTCCGATAAGCTTTTGAAGATAACCATATTCTTCAACAAATATATATTTACCTAATATATTATCATTTATAATATCTTCTGCTGATTTTATTGTTTCCTGAATACTTTTACTGCACGATACATTCTTATTAACATCTTCATATATCTCGGAATACGAATTTATAAAATTTAAAATTGAGAAGGAAACAATAAAAATAACAAATAATGCTGCTGTTATATATTTTTTAATAAAAAATCTCTCCATTTGTATCCTCCTTCTTAGAAATTGAAATAAATAAACGGATTATATGTGCCCTTTACTAAATAGCTTATACATATAATAAATATCATCATCATAACAACTGGATAGAACATAGATACTAATACATTTTCATCAGACTTTTCTACTAAAAATTTATTTATTCTTCTAGCTATTGGAGTTGAAAATATTATTGCTAAAGCAAAGAAAACAAGATTTTCTTTAATAAACATAAATGAATAATCACTCCAATTAGTGTTAAGTCTTATCATAAACATATTAGAAATATATTTTCCAGCTTCAATAAGATTTGGTGCTCTAAATAAAACCCAGCCAATATTTATTATAAATAGAGCATATATATGCTTTATAATATTATTTATTTTTAACTTCTCAAAATTAAAAATCTTTTCTAATGCAATAAATACAAAATTTAAAAATCCCCATATTATGAATGTCCATTCAGCTCCATGCCATATTCCTGTAAGCACCCATACAACGAAAATATTTCTTATAAGCTTATCTTTATTGTTTACTCTTGAGCCTCCAAGCGGAATATAAACGTAATCTCTAAACCATGAACTTAATGATATATGCCATCTTCTCCAAAATTCAGTAATAGATTTTGATATGTATGGATAATTAAAATTCTCATTAAATTTAAATCCAAACATGAGTCCAAGTCCTATTGCCATATCAGAATAACCTGAAAAGTCAAAAAATATTTGAAGCGTATATGAAATTGAGCCAAGCCATGCAAGTGTTATTGGAATTGTCCCTTCTGCACTCATGTTAAAAACTCTGTCAGCAATTATTGCCATGCTGTTTGATATAAGTACTTTTTTACAAAGTCCTATAATAAATCTGCAGCATCCTACTGAGAATTTTTTTAAATCTTCTTTTCTATTATAAATTCCCTCTTCTATATCTGAATATCTAACGATAGGTCCAGCAACAAGCTGTGGAAAAAATGATATGTAAAGTCCTAAATAGAAAATATTTTTCTGAACTTTTACTTTAGAATTATATACATCAATTACATATGATAATGCCTGAAATGTAAAAAATGAAATTCCTATAGGCAGTATTATCTTAGGAACTGTAAGTGAAAAAGATGGATACATTTCATTAATATTTCTAAAGACAAATCCAAGATATTTAAATATAAAAAGCATTCCTAAATTCAAAATACATGCTAATATAAGTATAAATTTGGACGCTTTTTTATTCTTTTTAAGCTTATCTATTAAAATACCTGCTATATAATTTATCACTATAGAAAAAACCATAAGAAGCATTCTTTTTCCTTCACCCCATGAATAGAATGCAAGACTAAAAATAAGAAGTACTGCATTTTGAAGTTTACGTGAAAAGAAAAAAATATAATAAAGTATGAGTACTAATGGTAAAAAGTAAAATATAAATGTTATAGTAGAAAAAAGCATTTTTCCTCCTTGCCAAATTCAATGAATTTTATTTATTTTTCTTCCATAGATAATATCTTCTAAAAATTAAAATAGGAATACATATTGCAGTAATTCTTAAAAAATACAATACATATTTATTGAAAAGTAAACTATTATATATATTTAATATCTGATTTTCATCACTTTCTTTTTTTATCATGTCCGCACCATCAACTTTAGTTGTCCATGACTTTACTAAATCTACATCTATTTCCTGACTTATCATTTCATCTATTTTAGCTATAATTCGAATCTTTTTTTCATCTGCATCTGGAAAAACCGTAAGCTTTCCATCATCTGTAATAGATGCATCTGATAAATCATCTAAAAGTTCATATTTTGTATTTAATTTTCTATCAAGTCCACTATTATCAGAAAGTTTATACTCTGCTATACTCTCTCCATCGATTGGTATCTGAACTTCTCTGTCTCCAAAAAATTTTATATTGGAATCAAAAATAAACTCATTATCAGTTGAATTAATAAATGATAACTCTCCAATTGAAAGTTTTTGTCTGCTTTCCTCTTTTGTTACTGTAATAAGTCTAAAAATTGAAGCAGATGATAATGAAGAGTAGAAGCTTTCTTCATTACTAAAAGAATCAAAAGGCACATATACTATTCCATTAAATTCTTCAGAAAGTTTAAAGCTTCCGTTTTCTGCAAATTCTCTTTCTATAAAAGATCCATTATCCTGAATGCATACAATCTTTTCATCCTGCACCTTATATATTTTTCCATCAGTTGACTGAATATCAAAATTAATTCTTATTTCCTCATCAGAATCATTTTTAAAATAAAGTGCAATACCTTTATAAATAGAAATATCTTCATTTATTTCCGTTTCAAATGAAGCACTGTAATATCCTGACTGTAAAACTCTAGTATCTATATCAATATTATATAAAGAAGCATCATCTTGTGATAAAGTAACTTTTTCTCCATCAGTAACATATGAAACTTTAAAATCATATGTTTTAGGCTCCGATAAATCTATATTAGGCTTATTCTCTGCATAAACATTTTTAAAACTAATAAAGAAAACAGCTATAAGCAAAATAGTGAATCTTTTTAAATTTTTTATATTCATTCTTCTTCTCCTATGCATTTAAATAATTCATTTCATTAAACTCAGAATCATCTTTTATCGTGTTTTCCTCATCATTAAAGTTATCCGTTTTAAGCCATTTAAATAAATCTGCTTCACTATTTTCATTTATAAATATTGATTTATAATTTTTAACTTCAAATATATATATAAGAAAGTCTTTTTCATTTTCTTCTCCATTATATTTAATCATGCTCTTTTCACACTGAAGTACTAATTCATCAGAAATTTTAATTTCTAAATAGTCAGAATTTTTAGATAACATATCGAATTTTAAAACTATATATTGATAATTAAAATTTAAAATCACTGCATCATTATAACCATTTATAGAAATCTTTTTATACATAGAAATTCTTGGCAGCTTTCTATTAAATAAGATAGTCTTCTTACCCCTTTTTAATACATTTAATCTAATATCATCAAAAATACTATTGCTCTTGCTTATCTTACTTGGAAGTGATGGAACTCTATCATATATTATTCCCAAAAGATTTTTATAATTATCCTCATCTATATCTTCAATCTTAAAAGCAAATTTCCATTTATCCTCTATCTTAGCAGCATGAACAACTGAAGCATCAAATATAGCTGTATATCTTTCTGTTGACACTTTAAGCTTCACACTTTTATCATAAGGAATATAAAAAGGATCATCTAAAATTACAGAAACTCCTCCTTCAGAAATATCTTTTGTCATACATTTTATTTTTCTTTTCTCAAACAATATACTGCATTCTGTTTTTACATTCATTCTTTCTGATTTTCTAAAAGCCTGTCTTCCAAGCATAAAGAATATTGACATAAAAATATTATAAAAATTAGTAACAAGCCAGAATAATAAAACAAGATAGGCAGGTGTCCCTAATATGAATGTCCATTTGATGCAATTTATAATTCCTATTATTGATAATATAGCAAGTACAATATGAGGAGCTGCCTGTTTTAACTGATAATTTCTATCCTGAAGTGCTCCTCCTTTTCTTGTTACAGCAAATTTATTCTGTGATATTCCAAATGTTTCTAAAAGAACAGAGAAAAACAATGCTGGGAAAAGTATTGTTTCATATACGTTTGTCCACTTAGTTGTTCTTATGTTACGTGAAACACGCTTTAATGATTCTGAACTAAAAAGATACATTGGTAGCCAAAAGATAAGTACCTCCGCAATGTTACATTTAAATATTGTTACTCCAAATACTGCAAATAAAATTGGAGCCATTATATATATGAGTCTTTTAAGAGGACTGTACCAATACATAATAGCTGACATATAACTAAGCTTCTGACTTAAATTAAGACCTTTTCTAAAAAGAATATTAAGTCTTCTTCCAGTCTGAATACATCCTCTTGCCCATCTCTGTCTCTGTTTAATAAGTCCCTTTAAATCTTCTGCTGAAAGTCCAGATGCATGTACCTCATCTATTGCATAACAGAGATATCCTTTACTCTGTATCTTCATACCTGTAGCAAAATCTTCAGTTATAGCCTTTACATAAAATCCTCCTACATCTATAAGCGCTTCCCTTGATATCATTGTATTAGAACCTCCATATATTACGGAGTTACTTTTATTTCTTGATACCTGTATATCCCTATAGAAATAATCCTGTTCATTTGGAATTCTAGATTCTGAAAAAAGATTATACTGAAAAAGATCTGGATTATAAAAACTTTGCGGTGTCTGAATAAAACCTATCTTTCCTTTTCTGTTTCTTCTAGCGTTTATTCCATATTCATCTTCAAGTTTTTGAGCATTTTTTAAATCTTTTATAAAATATGGAACACATGCAGTTAAAAAATCATGCATTGGTATCATATCAGCGTCAAAAGTGACTATAAGAGGTGATGATGAATTCTTAAGAGCATTATTTAAATTTCCAGCTTTAGCATCTTTATGCTCTTTTCGTGTTAAATAATTTACTCCCATATGATTTGCTAATTTTCTCATTTCTTTTCTATTAGAATCATCACATATGTATATGTGAACTTTATCTTTATCTGGATATTCCATGTTTATACATCCATTAATTGTTTTATAAAGAAGTTCTACAGGCTCATTATATGTTGCTATAAATACATCCACATGTGGCAGAAAATCTTTTGACAATATACGCTCATCTTCCGTAAGTTTAGGATAATCAATATATGACATATTATGATAATGTATAAATTCCTCGATCATTCCTAAAATCTCAACTATAAGAAGATAAAAAGCAGCTATTAATGAAATAATTCCATATCCAAAAGGAATTGTAAAAAATATTCTCCAAAAAAGATATATTACCGATGTAATTACCGTTCCAATTATTAATAATTTATTCTTCATCTCTTTTCCTTTCAATTTTCTATTTTTCGTTATATTTCGTTCTTTTTCGCTTTTATTTATATAATATATTATATATTGTTATTCTTATTTTTGCTATATTTTATTAATATTAAACTTTAATTTACATATTTTATATATAGCTGCAAAAAATAACTGCTGCACACGAAGAATTTATCTTGCTCATGCAGCAGTACTAAAATTACTTTATCTCTATATTTTTTTCCTCATCACAAATTAAAGTAACTTCTTCATTATCAGAATTTTTTGTAACAAGCCTTATTTTGTGTCCCCATAATTCCTCTATATACATAAGCGTATGCTTAGCATATGTGATATCAAGGCTCCTCCCATCATATACATTTTCAAGAGTAAGTGTATAATCTTTTTTATTCAAATCAATTACACGTACATATGGGATACTGCCCATTCCTACTGAAAGGCTTAATTTATCCCTTATTTTTTTCCATCCATCTTTATCTGATATCTCATCTATTACCGTGTCAAACGTTCTTATATTGTATTCAAAAAGATTAAGCTTTCTACATAAATCTTCTGTTAAATATCTTCTTAAAAATGATGAATCACGTTCAACTTCCCTTACTTCAAATATTTTTTCTTTTCCATATTTTTTATCTAAATCTTCAAAGATCTTAAATCCAACATAATATGGATTCATTCCTCCGATAAGCGGTGCAATTACATCATTATGCCTTTTTATAAATTCAAGATACAATCCTTGATCTAAATCAAGCTGTTTTAAAATATTATAATGAGTATAACTTGCCCACCCTTCATTCATTATTTTTGTTTCTATCTGAGGAATAAAATATTCAGTTTCTCTTTTAACTATTTTCAAAATTGTTTTTTCCCAATCTCTTAGCTTTCCATATTTTATTATAAATCCCATAACATCATCTTCAGGTTCTATCGGTATCTTTTCGATGTCTGGAAATTCTATTTTATCATTGCTATTTATTAAATTTCTATTTTGAATTTTATTTCTATAGTCATCGATAATATTATTTTTAATTTCTTCACACGAAAGCTTCTTTAAACCTAAAGTCCTATTTATCTGATATCTTATTGCATGTGCAGCATCTAATATTCTTTCTACATTTTCATAGCCTATACTTGGATCATCTATATATTCACGTATTATCTTTGCATCAAGGCTAAACATTTCTAAAGTATAATCTGCGTTTGTTCCTTCTTTAAAAAGTCTATTATTCTTAAAGAAATCATTATGTCCATACACATGTGCCATTGTTAATATCTGAAGAAGAAGTGTATTATCCTTCATCAGATATGCAAGACATGGGTTAGAATTTATAACCATTTCATATGGAAGTCCAGTAAACGATAAAGAATATAAAGTTTTATTCTTTTCATATGCTTTTCCAAAACTCCAGTGAGGATATCTTGATGGCATCCCAACGTATGATTCATATCCTATCATATCATTATAATCCACAATTTCAAATTCCTGCGCATAACAATTGAGTCCATACTGAGTAGCTTTTTTTTCAATTTTTTCGTTCCACATTTCAAAATCTTTTATACTGCTCATTTGCCTAATCCTCCTTCAGTTCCTTTTTTAGCATACTTTTAAGTGCATCCCATAAATCTTTTTTTTCTTTAATTATTACAGGTACAAACTTATCGCTATTTATTTCATCAGCAAATTTATAATACATAGTTGTTGTATAAGTTGAAGGAAGAAGTTCTGCATAACCAAACATATTACTTATATCGCATATCTTTCTAGCAGATTCTATAGCTTTTTCATTATCCTCAGACCAGTTATCTCCATCACTTGCATAAACACTATATACATTCCATGAGCTTACAGGATATTCTTCTTTTATTACTTTAAGAGCTTCTAATATACCACTTGATATATAAGTCCCTCCTGATTCTGATTTGTGAAAAAACTCATACTCATTTACTCTTTTAGCAGTTGTTGTATGATAAATGAATTCAAAAGCTATATTATTATATTTTCTCTTTAAAAATGCCGCTAATACGAAGAAAAATGAACGTGCAAGATATTTTTTTGTAACATCCATAGAACCTGATGCATCCATAATAAATATCATAACTGCATTGCTCTCTCTTTTAGGTTTTAATTTTACTCTGTAATATCTTAAATCATCTTCTTTAAACGGAAATCTCTCAATATCATTATCTTTTCCTGTTTCTTTTAATGCCCTTTTTTTACTCTGCTTTCTTGCAATCTTACTCATTACAGTCTTCTTTTTAGCAAGTCTTGGTCTTATTCCATGTCTTTGATAGCCTTTTCTTCTTCCACAGTTTTCTGTAAAAATTTCAGAATACTTCTTTTTATCAAGATTAGGGAGGTCAAGATCTTCTGAAATATAATCCATAAGCTCCTCTAAGGTAATCTCTGTTTCATATACATCATCGCCTTCAGAGTTTCCAGCACCTTTTTGACCACTCTGCCCATTTTTTTTGCCATCTCCAACTTTTTGCCCACGCTTCTCGTCTCCAACACCAGTTGCAATTCCATTAGAATTTTTTCCGTATATAAACTGATATTCTTTTATTCCTTTAATAGGTATCTTAAACTTTTTATTTTTACTCTCACCAACTATACTCTCTTCTGATAATATATCACCAAGATTTTCTTTAATTGATTTTTCAACAAGTTGCCTATGCCTTCTTCTATCTTCTATCGATCTGTCATGATAAATTTTATTATGTGTGTAATCTCTAAATACTGCCATACGAAATTAATCCCGCCATAAATTATTTGCAGCATATTTTAACACAACATCACAGCAGTGTGAGCAGTAACCATTTTTCACCATCTCATCAACCATAGAATTGTATTTTTCAGTCTGCTCTTTATTTCTTACTTTAGATTTTGTTATTATTCTTGACAGATCTTTTACAGAAGCAATAAGTTTCTTTTCAATAGCTTCTTTTAAAGGTTCATATGATTCGTAATCTATACTCTCACCTTTTCTTACAATATAGAACATATAAGAGGTTACATCTGATCTGAATCCCTTAGCTGATGCATCATATACTCCTATCTGCTCTTCTATATTCCTCATAAATTCTTCATCTGGATTTAATTCTTCACCAGTTTGTGTATCTTTTATCTTTGATCTATTTACAAATGCTTCAGCATTATCTATATAATTATTAAATAAACTTTCAGCTTGTTCTCTATAAGAATGGATAAATGCCTTTGAAATTTCTTTTTCAAGAATTTTATTGTATTCTTTTCTTATAGTATCTTGAATAAATCCAAGATATTTTTTCTTTTCATCTTGAGCTATATCAAGCTCTTTTACAGATTTTATTATGCTTTCCATTATTGATAATGGATTTATGCAGTCATATTGAGATTCTGAAAGTGCATTATCTATAGCTTTTATGATAAATCTTGTACTTATGCCTTTCATTCCTTCATACTGTCCTGCTTCTTCACGAAGTTCTAAAATATCTATTTTCTTAGTAGTACCTTTCTCAACAATTTCTTCTCCATTATATATTTTAAGTTTAGTCATAGGATCAGCTTTTACAGATGGAGAAAGTCTTGAAAGTATAGCAAACATTGCAGCTATCTCTATTGTATGCGGTGCAATATGCGCTTTAAAATCACTCTTTTTTAGAATTTTTTTATAAATTTTAACCTCTTCATCAAGTTCTAAGCAGTATGGAACTTCAATCTTTACTATTCTATCTAAAATAGCTTCATTTGTATGATCTGACTTGAATTTTTTCCACTCAGCTTCATTAGAATGTGCAACTATTACTCCATCAAAATAAATCATTGAACCTTTTCCTGGAGATGGAATTGATTTTTCCTGTGTTGCAGTTATTATTGTATGAAGATACTCAACATCATTTTTAAAAACTTCAATAAATTCAACAAGCCCTCTATTTCCAACATTAAAAGCACCATTTAATGAAAATATTCTTGGATCATCTTCAGAATACATATCCATTTTTGATATATCAATTGATCCTGTTAAAATAGAAGTATCTTGATTGTTAGGATCAACAGGAGGGACTACACCTACACCTTTTCTAGATCTTATTGAGAAATCACTTTTTCTAACTTGAAAGTCTTCATAAATCCCGTTGTATTCATGCATAAGCCTATATCTACACACAGGACATAAATCACCTTCAATTTGAACATTAAGAAGTTTTTCAAATTTAGGTCTTAAATGCTTTGGAATAAGGTGAAGTGGTTCCTCGTGCATAGGACATCCTTTAAGCTCGTAAACTGGTTCACAATCTTCAAGAGCATTTTTTAATGTTTCAACAATAGATGATTTTCCAGCTCCAACAGGCCCTACAAGATATAACACCTGCCTTGCTTCTTCACCTTTCATTGCTGCCGACTTAAAATAATTTACAAGTTTCATAATAACTTTATCTATTCCAAAAAAATCATCTTTAAAAAAATTATATTTTCTAATTACTTCATTTCCATATATCTTTCTTATTCTTGGATTATCACTACCTTTAAATTCCTGCATTCCTTTGCTCATTATAATATCATACATTCTCTTATGCGCTAATTTAGCAACTTCAGGATTCTTCTTTACAATATCTAGATAATCTAAAAAAGTCCCTTGGAACTTTTCATTGTTTTTAAGTTCTCTGTCATTTTGTATAAACTCTTTAAAATTCATAAAATCCTCACCCCTTTTAGTACAATATATTCACTAAAAAGGTGACAGTATTCCTAATTTTTAAATCTTTTATAATAAACATATTTTTAATGATGAAATAAGCGTATCATAAAAGTTAAGTTGACTCATATTCTTCTTTAATTCTATAATCTTGTGCCTTATGTAAAATTATAATGATATAATATATTTATATTAAAAAAAAAGGTGATAATTTATGAACACACAAAAGCAAAAAAAAATAGCACTTATAAATGACATAACTGGTTTTGGCAGATGCTCATGTGCCGTAGCACTTCCTATAATATCAGCGATGAAGATAGAATGTTGTCTTCTTCCAACTGCAATTTTATCTGCAAATACTGCATATCCATCATTTTATTTTAATGATTATACTGATCATATGACTAATTATATAAATAATTGGAAAGAATTAAACTTGTCATTTGATGGAATATATACAGGATTTTTAGGATCTGAAAAACAGATTAGTATCGTAAAAGATTTTATAAAATATTTTAAGACTAAAAATACTAAAGTAATTGTAGATCCAGTAATGGGAGATAACGGAGAATTATATAGCACATATAATAAAGAAATGTGTATTAATATGAGAGAACTTGTAAAAATGGCAGACGTAATAACTCCAAATCTTACAGAAGTATGTACTCTTCTTGATGTAGATTACAAGGAAAATTTTATAGAAGAAGAAATTCATATTTTAGCAGAAAAGCTTACAAATCTTGGACCTTCTGTCGTAATAATTACAGGAGTAGAATCTAATAATAAAATATCTAATTATATATATGAAAAGAATAAAAACTTTTCTAAAGTGACTATTAACAAAAAATATAATAGCAGATGTGGTACTGGTGATGCTTTTGCATCTATTATATCAGCTGATATTCTTAATAAAACACCACTAAAAGAAAGTGTAAAAAAAGCATCTGACTTTATATCAAAATGCCTTGAATACACTTCATTAACAAATACACCTCAAAACGAAGGCATATGCTTTGAACAATATCTAACTGAGCTTTACTAAAAAGCATCAGTCAGATATTATTTTAAGTATTTCATCACCATATGATTTTATCTTTTTTTCTCCAACTCCCCTTATATTTAAAAGCTCATCCTGAGTTTTTGGACATAAATTAGAAATATCTATAAGCGTTGTATCTGAAAAAATAATATATGGTTTTATTTTTTGACTATAAGCTTTTTCTTTTCTCCATAATTTAAGTTTCATAAATAAATCCTTATTTAAAATATTCTGCTCTTTTTCAAATATTTTAAATACTGCTTTTTCTTTTCCCTTTAAAAGAGAATATGAACGTTTATTAAGCTTGAGCATAGAATATGTGCCTTCTTTTAAATCAACAAATCCATCCTTTAAAAGATTCTTTATAAGATCTTTTATAAATGACGTACTATACTCTTTCATAAGTCCGTACGTTGTAATTTCAAACAGCCTGTTTTGAATAATTTTAGGTCCTTTAAAGCCTTTTAAAATGTCACATAATATTGAAATACCATATTTTTCTCTAGTTCTAAAAACAGTCGATAAAATAATCTGACTTTCTTTGCTAAAATCTTTAAGCTCTGTATCTTTAAGACAATTGCCGCAATTCATACAATATGTAAGTTTATATTTATTTCCAAAATAATTTAATATAAAGTTTCTATAACACTCTTTAAACTTGCAGTAATCTATCATACTTTGAAATTTTTTAAGTGCTATTTCTCGTCTATTAATTGACGAACTCTTATTTATTATGTATTCAATCCGTGGAATATCATTTTCAGAATAAAAAAGATAACAGCTGCATTTTTCACCGTCTCGTCCGCCTCTTCCTATTTCCTGATAATAGCTTTCTATGTTCTTAGGAATCGTAAAATGAACAATAAATCTTATATTTGACTTATCAATTCCCATTCCAAAAGCATTTGTAGCTATCATTACATTCTTTTTATCATATAAAAATGATTCCTGATAAGAGTCCTTTTCTTCATCAGAAAGACCTCCATGATATTTTAATACGCTATATGATAATTCATTTAAATATTTATAAAGCTCATCAACTTCACGTCTTGACGCACAATAAATTATTCCAGATTCATCTTCATGTTCTGATATTATGCTTTTAACATCTTCAAGTTTATATGGTTCTATAAATACATTTAAATATAAATTTTCTCTATTTATGTTTCCTAAAAATACATATGGATTTTTAAGTTCTAAAAGATTTACTAAATCTCTTCTTACTTCATCTGTAGCTGTAGCTGTAAATGCAGAAATAACGGGCCTTTTTTTTAAGCTTTTAACAAAACCTGCTATCTTTAAATAACTCCTTCTAAAATCATGTCCCCATTGTGATACGCAATGTGCTTCATCTACTGCAACCTGATTTACATCTAATAAGCGTATCTTATCTTTAAAGTTTTCAGATGAAAGCCTCTCTGGTGCAATATATAATATTTTTATTTTCCTATTTTTTATATTATCTAGTATATTATCTATTTCTGATAATTTCTTAGTACTATTTATAAATTCAGCTTTTATTCCAATATCGTTTAAATTATCAACTTGATCTTTCATAAGCGATATAAGAGGTGATATTACAATTGTAATTCCACTAAAAAGTATTGCAGGAATTTGAAAACAGAGAGATTTTCCTGCTCCTGTAGGCATAAGAGAAAAGGTATCTTTATTATTTAATATATTTTTTATTACTTCAAGCTGACCTTCTCTAAACGTATCAAAGCCATAATATTTTTTTAATACATAAAAAACCTTTTTCTCATCAAACATTTTATGATTCCTTTCTAAAAATATATTTTAATTATTAACAATAATATATAATTTATTCTTAGAAGTCTTAACTATAACAAAATAGCCGCTAAATTACCAGTAAATACTACTAATTTGGCAGCTATAATAAGATAGACAAACTTTTAATTTTCTGGTGTTTCTATTTTTCCTCTTCTTTTAAGCATCATTGAAGTCATATTACTTACAGCATCAATAATTCCTATATGAAAATTACCTGTTCCTTTTTTTCCGTTCTTTTCAATTGAAATTTCTCCTGCAATGCTCATTGTAAGTATTCCTGCAACAGCAGCAGAAAATAAATCATCATAAGCTGCTCCTGCATATGCACCTATAAGTGCAGTTGTCATGCATCCACTTCCTGTAACTTTTGAAAGCATCTTTGTTCCATTACTTAATATAACTGTTTTATCTCCATCTGAAATAACATCATATACACCTGTAATTGCAACTATACATTCTAAATTTTTAGCAAGATTATATACAATAGTTTCAGATTCCTTACTTTCTGAATTTAGATCACTTTCTCCTGCATCTACCCCTTTTGTATATGATTTTAAACCACTTATAAATTTAATTTCAGAAATATTTCCTCTAATAATACTTACTTTAACATTATCAAGGATTGCCTTTACTGTTGAGTTTCTAAAATTTGATGCTCCAGCTCCTACAGGATCAAGAATTATAGGAATATTTAATTCATTAGCTTTTTTTCCTGCAATAAGCATAGATTCAACTGTACGTTCATTTAATGTACCTATATTTATTACAAGCGCTGATGATATAGAAACTATATCTGATACTTCTCTTAAATCATCTGCCATAATAGGTGATGCCCCGATTGCTAGAAGTATGTTGGCGCAGTCATTGACTGTAACATAATTAGTTATATTATGAATAAGAGGGTTTTTTTCTCTTACATTATCTAATAAATCTGCAGCCTTTTTTATTGTAGAATTTACCATATATTTACCACTCTTTCTATTTTTCTCATATTATATTTAAATTATATCATATTTTATCTACATTATATTATAATTTTACAATTTAGTCTTTATTTTTTCATTTTTAGCACACATATAATAAAGGACAAATAATGAAAAAGAAAAACTTTCTCATTATCTGTCCTTTGTCTTTAGTTATTTATTAAAATCTTAAATCTCTTTCTCCATCTTCAAGTCTTTTTAAGTTCTTCAAAATTTCATCATATTTAGGTTCTCCCTTAAAAATTTCAAGATGTTTCTTTAATGTTTCAAGTCCTATCTTCTTAGTTTCATCTGACGCATAATCCATGAGATATTCTTTTAAAGTAAATATAGCGTTTGGTATGCAGAAATTATGAACAAATTTTGATTTTGCAACTTTCATAAATTCTTCACCAGTTCTTCCAGCTCTATAACAGGCTGTACAAAAAGAAGGTATTGCTCCCATATCGCATATTTCTTTTACAACATCATCAAGTGAACGCGAATCTTCTATAGTAAATTGTTCTTTATCAGGAAGTGAATTGGCTTTCTTAGACTTAGCATATGCACCAACACCTATTCTTGTTCCTGCATCTATCTGAGATACACCAAGAGGAAGAACTTGTTTTCTAACCTCGTCAGACTCTCTTGCAGTACAAATAAGACCTGTATATGGTATTGAAAGACGAAGAATAGCTATAATCTTCTTAAAATCTTCATCATTCACCTTATATTCAGGATGATTTGAATATGGTGTATCTGTTGCAGGTGTAATTCTTGGGAAGGATATAGTATGAGGTCCTACCCCATTAAATTTCTCTTCAAGATGAATTGTGTGATATAAAAGCCCCATTATTTCAAAACGCCAGTCATAAAGTCCAAAAAGAACTCCAAGACCATTATCATCTACACCAGCTTCTTGAGCTCTATCCATTGCATATAATCTCCATCTATAGTTACCTTTTATTGTACCCTGTGGATGCATCTTCTTATATGTATCATGATGATAAGTTTCCTGAAATACTTGAAATGTTCCAATTCCAACTTTTTTCAATAACTTTAATTCATCTACTGTAAGAGGTGCTGCATTTATATTAGCTCTTCTTATCTCACCATGTTCTGTTTTTACACTGTAGACTTTTTTTACTGTATCTGCCATAAATTCTGCCTCAGTATTTGGAGATTCTCCATATACAAGTACAGTTCTTTTTTGTCCTTCTTCAATCATGATTTTAACTTCTTCTTCTATTTCGTCCATAGTTAAAGTTTTTCTCTTCATTGCAGTATTACTGCTTCTAAATCCACAATATTTACAATTATTAGCACATTCATCGCTTATATATAGTGGTGCAAAGAATACTATTCTATCACCATATACTTCTTCTTTAAGCTTATGAGCTAAAGAGTACATCTCTTCTATTGTTTCCTTATCATTGTTTTGGACAAGAATAGCAACTTCATCAGGTTCAAGTCTTATACACTTTTCAGCTTTTTTTAAAACTCTCCTTACGTCTTCTTTAGATGGATTCTTATGGGCATTAATTTTTGACCATATCAAATCATCATCAATAAAATCATGATCCATTCTGTCATACTTTTCAAATTCTTTCTCGTACTTTTCTAAAAAATTCATTTTATTCTCTCCATTCAATTTTATTTGTATCAAACAAAGTAAAACCTGAATTTCAAAGAACAAGAAGTAATATATTTAGTTTTATATTTTCCTTCTCGCTCGGAAACTCCCTTGCGGTCAGACAATTATTTATACACTACTATTATAATGTCAAAAAAACTTTCTAGTCAATTGCAAAAAAGCTTTAGCAAATGAAAAATAAGGTAGGTCTTTTTAAGCTTATGCAAAAGACAAAGAGCTTTCGCCTGAAGCGAAAGCTCATAAATTCAACGTTTCTGCGCCAAAGCAGAAACTTCCAAATTTGTCCTTTGTCCTATGTCATTTGTCCTTTGGTATTTATTTATTTTCAGTTTCTTCCTTAAGAAGTTCAACTTTTTCTCCATTTAATATTCTGTTTGTTGTTCTAACAGCACACATCTTTCCACACATTGAACAGCTGTGTCTATCTTCTGGAGGAATGCTTTCAAAATATTTCTTTGCTTTTTCAGGATCAATTGCACACTTAAAAATTTCATCCCAATCAAGTTTATTTCTTGCATCTGCCATTTTATTGTCCATATCACGTGAACCTTTTATTCCGTTTGCCATATCAGCTGCATGAGCTGCTATTTTAGCTGCTATTATTCCTTCTTTTACATCATTTTCATCTGGAAGTTTTAAATGTTCTGCTGGAGTAACATAACATAAGAAGTTAGCTCCATTCATTGCAGCTATAGCTCCACCTATTGATGATGTTATATGATCATATCCTGGTGCAATATCAGTAACTATAGGTCCTAATACATAAAATGGTGCTCCATGGCATAATCTCTTCTCAATTTGCATATTTGCAGCAATTTCGTTCATTGCCATATGTCCTGGTCCTTCAATCATAACCTGAACGTTTTTATCCCATGCTCTTTTTGCAAGTTTTCCAAGTTCTATAAGTTCTTCAATTTGTCCTGCATCTGTAGAATCATCAAGACATCCAGGTCTCATAGCATCTCCTAAACTAATAGTTACATCATATTCATGAAGAATATCTAAAAGTTCATCATAATGTTCATAGAATGGATTTTCATTTCCAGTCATCTTCATCCATGCAAAAAGAAGTGAACCTCCACGTGATACTATATTCATTTTTCTCTTTGTTTCCATAAATGAATCTACAGTTCTTCTTGTTATTCCTGCATGAATTGTAACAAAATCTACTCCTTCTTTAGCATGTGCACGAACTACGTCTAAGAAATCTTCTGCTTTAATATCTAAAAGATCTTTTTCAAGATATCCTATTGCATCATACATAGGAACTGTTCCTATCATTGCTGGAGAATAATCTATAAGTTTTTTTCTAAATGTTGAAGTCTTACCATAGTTACTTAAATCCATTATTGCTTCAGCACCATATTTTGTAGCAAGTTTAGCTTTATTCATTTCCTGAGTGTAATCTATACAATCTCCTGAAATTCCAAGATTAACATTTATTTTAACTTTAAGGCCATCACCAACACCTGCAGGATCTAATGATTTATGGTTAACATTAGCAGGAATTGCAACTTTTCCTTCTGAAACAAGCTTTCTTAATTTTTCTTCTTTCATGTTTTCTTTTTTAGCAACAATTTTCATCTCTGGTGTAACAATACCCATCTTAGCTGCTTCAATTTGTGTTTTATATTTATTCATTATGTTTTCCTCCTAAAAATTACTTATCAAATATTTCTATTCCAGCTTTTTTATATAATTCGTAAAAATGATTCGTTGGACCTACCCCATGTCCAAGGTTAATACTATGTTTAATTGCTATTGTAATATATCTTTTTGCTTCTTTTACTGCATCTGAAATGCTCATTCCTTTTGCTAAATTTGAAGCTATCGCAGAAGAAAGAGTACATCCTGTACCATGTGTATTCTTTGTATGTATTCTATCCTGCTTAAAAACTGAAAATTCATTTCCATCATATAAAATATCTATAGCTTCACCATCTAAATGTCCACCTTTAACAAGAACTGCTTTTGGCCCAAAATTAATAAGTCTTTTAGCAGCCTCTTTCATTTGACTTACATTAGATATCTTTATCTTAAGAATTTCTTCAGCTTCAGGAATATTAGGTGTAATAAGATATGCTAAAGGAAAAAGTTTCTTAACTAAAATATCTTCTGCATCTTTTGAAAGCAGATTAAAACCATTTTTAGATATCATAACAGGATCTAAAACTACAGGTGGAAGATTTTTTATACTTAAAAGAGTCTCTGTTATAGCTTCTATAGACTCTTTTTTAGAAACCATTCCTATTTTTACTGCATCAACACGTATATCATCAAATACAGCTTTTATCTGCATTTTTATCATTTCAGGTGAAATATCTTCAATAGACTTAACCCCCATTGTATTTTGTGCCGTTATTGCCGTTATTGCGCTCATTGCAAATACTCCATTTGCAGAAAACGTCTTTAAATCAGCCTGTATTCCTGCTCCACCAGAGCTGTCTGAACCAGCTATAGTAAGTGCCCTTAACATAAAAAATCCATCCTTTCGTTTTATCTAGAATGTGATGCTAATGTTTTTCCTATAATAGGAAGCTTTACAAACATATAAGCAATTACTGCTCCTGCACTACAACTTAATGTAAATGGAATTACATAAGCAAATAATGCTGCCTGCTTTCCCATAAGAAAGGCTGCAACAGGATAAGCAACTACTCCACCAATAAGTCCTGTTCCTATTATTTCACCCACAACTGCTGATAATGGCTTCTTTATTTTTTTGTATAATATTCCTGCAAGAAGGCTTCCTATCATACTTCCAGGATATGCAAGAAGGCTTCCTGTTCCAAGCATATTTCTTATTGTTGCTGCTACAAAACCATTTATGCATGCATATAAAGGTCCTAATGTAATTGCACCAACTACATTAACAAAATGTTGCACTGGAGAAATCTTAGCAGCACCTATAGGAATTGAAAAAGTTCCAAATACTACTGCTAGTGCAATAAGTATTCCACTTATCGCAAGTTTCTGTGTTTGAGGTTTTTCATACACTATTTTTTTACCTCCCTATAAATCTATTTGTCTTTTGAATAAATAAAAAATGCAGTCCAAAATAGGACCGCATTAAAATCATACTATAATACTTCCCTACATTGGTACTAACCACATCAGGTTTAAAGGGTCCAGGAAATTTTCTTTCCAATCTCAGCCAAAAAGCATTAGCTCCCCTAGTTTCATTTTTTTATTATCTCTAGTTAATACAATATACCATTCTACTAAAAAGGTCAAGATTTGTTTAATTTAGATATTAATATACTTAATAAGTATAACTTTCTGTTCATAATAGATAATTAATTATATTTTAACAATCTTTCATTATCTGTAACTTCTCTATGTTCTTTATCTCATAAAACATAACTATAAATGCTGCAATAAATGAACAGATTTCAGAAATCGGGCCTGCGTATAAAACTCCATAAACTTCAAAATATTGCGGAAGTATAAGTAATAGTGGAATTATAAAGATAAATTGCTTAGAGATTGTAAGAATAATTGCTTTATAAGGCTTCCCAATTGATTGAAGAAATATAGATGATGTAAGTTCAAAACCGTTCAATATATACATACATAAATATATTTTCATAGCTTTTACTGCAAAATTATTAAAAAGATAATCACTTTGACCAAATAATCTAACTATTGCATAAGGAAAAAATCTAAAAAATATAAAACCTATTATTGCAACTACTGTTGTAATTTTAACAAGACAAATAAATGTATCTTTAACACGTCTATAATTTTTAGCTCCGTAATTATATCCTGCAATAGGCTGTCCCCCTGCTGCTATACCTATAATTATTGCCATAAAAATTTCATTTACCTTCATAACTATAGCCATGGCAGAAAGGCAAACTTCACTTCCATATATAGATTGTGCTCCATATAATGCAAGCATATTATTGCTTACTATTATAATAATTCCAACACAAATCTGAGTTATTAAATCTGATATTCCAATTAATGAAATTCTTGATATTATTTTTGCACTCATTTTAAAAACTTTTTGAGTAAGATTAATATTTTTAAATTTTCTTAAATAACTAAGTGCAATACATCCTGATAAAATTTCACCTACAGCTGTTGCTATTGCAGCTCCTTTTATCCCCATATTAAATCCAAATATAAATATTATATCCAAAATAAGATTAATAAATGCTCCACTTAAAACAGCACCCATTGAATATTTAGGATCTCCATCTGCACGAATTATCGCACTCAAACCACATGCACAAATAAGAAATGTAAGTCCAGGGAGTGAGTAAAAAAGATATTCTTTTGCAAGAGTATAATTGGTATCTGTTGCTCCAAAAATATTTAAAAGCTGAGGCATAAAAAGATATCCACAAAGTGTAAATAATATTCCACATAAAACTAACATAGCTATTGAATTATGAACAACTTTAATAGCACCTTCTATGTCTTTCTCTCCAAGCTTCATGCTGTAAAGTGCTGCTCCTCCATCTCCAAACATAAGTCCAAATCCAATTGCAATAACTGATATAGGGAAAGCAATATTTGTCGCTGCATTGCCTATAAAACCAACTCCGTTTGCTATAAATATTTGGTCTACTATTCCATAAAGTGAATCAGCAAGTAATGCAATTACACATGGAATTGAAAATTTCATAATTAATTTAATTAATCTTTCGTTTTCAAAAATATTCTTTGATCCTTTTGTACATTCTGACATAAATAACCACCTCTTTCAATTTAACAATTGAAAGAATACACCCTCCAGTTAATGGAGAGTCAAGGCTTTTTTCTTATTGGAATTAAAAGTTCTGTAATATAATTATTTTCATCAGCTGTACTCACTATATCAACAAGATAATTATCCACAGCAGGTCCACAAATTTCGTATCCATTTTCCTTTATATACTCATTCATTTTTCTATATGAATTTATCATTGTATCATATTTTCCATAATGAATCATAGATGCAGCTTTAAATCCTCCAAATTTTCTTACCTTTCCTGGTATTTCTTTATTCATAGAAATCGGAGCACATACTTCAATATCAAAAAGTGATGAATTCTTTTCAAAACTTATGCAATTATCATAATAAACTGCCATAACATTTTTATTCATATGAAAATTATTTCTTTTTATAAGCGAATGAAGACGGCAGTACCTTACAACAAAATCATCAGAATTTACTTCTCCCATTTCTCTATAATAAGCTACAAAACATTCTGGTATATCTTTTATAACAATTTTCTCATTCTTTTCTATATTCTCATGTTCTTTGTAAGTTATATCACTACAAAACTGAAGCTTTTGTCTTACTATTAAAAGATCTGATATCTTATCATCAATTTCTCTGCATTTTTCATCTATCTTTTTTCTGTTATAATCTAAATTATCTCTTTTTAACAGGCGTTTTATTTCTTTTAGTGAAAAACCCGCATCCTTAAAGTATCTTATTACACTTATAAGAGTAAACTCTTTTACTGTATAATATCTATATCCACTTTGCTCATCAATTTTGGCAGGTTTTAAAATATCTACCTCATCGTAATATCTTAAAGTTTTTATAGGTACATTACATATTTTAGATGCTTCCCCTATTCTGTAATATTTTCTTTCATTCATTTTTTCACCCCTTATAATACAAAAAGAACTGTCTTATTTAAAATAAAGATTAGATTTTTACATTATAAATTAGCAAAAAACATTATAATACTTTATTTTATACGACAGCCCTTTTATTAAAATTAATATGTTTAATAATAAAGTCTAGTTTTTCATCATATCAAAAAAACTTACCTGATCACTTTCAGTAAGACCATTTAAGCATCCAAATTTTCTAAGAAGTTCTGTAGCTGCTGTTCCTATTTTTGCACGTTTTTTCAAATTGTCAACAGAACTTATAGGAACCTCTTCATGAACAGTTTTAGAAATATCTTCTGCTGCAACATTTCCCATTCCTGAAATACTATTTATTGGAGGTCTTATCCCCTCATCTTCAACTTTAAATTTAGTTGAATCAGATTTATATAAATCAATTGGTAAAAACTTAAATCCTCTCTCATACATCTCAAGTACAATTTCAAGATCATCATACATATCCTTATCTTTAGGAGCTGCATCATTTCCTTGAGCTATAATTTCTTTCATCTTTTCTTTTACTTTATCTTTTCCAAAAATCATAAATTCTGCATCAAAAGCTTTTGCTCTTATACTAAAATATGCAGCATAATATGCTTTAGGTATATGAACCTTAAACCATGCAATTCTAAATGCCATCATTACATATGCAGCAGCATGTGCTTTAGGGAACATATATTTAATCTTTTTGCAGGATTCTATATACCACTCTGGTACATCATGACTTCTCATTAAATCTTCATATTCTTTCCATTTTTCAGGATCTTTAAGTGCTTTACCTTTACGAACAGTTTCCATTATCTTAAATGAAGTATTCTTAGGAAGACCTTTCTTTATAAGATAAACCATTATATCATCTCTACAACAGACTGCATCACTTATGGTTGTTATTATTCCAGAATCAATAAGATCTTTAGCATTACCAAGCCATACATCAGTACCATGTGAAAGACCTGATATACATAAAAGATCTGTAAACGTCTTTGGCGTTGTATCTACAAGCATTCCTCTTACAAACTTAGTACCAAATTCAGGTATTCCAAATGTACCAACTTTTGAATTGATCTGCTCAGGAGTTACTTTAAGTGCCTCTGTGGAATAAAAAAGAGACATAGTTTCCTTATCATCAAGAGGTATCTTATGTGGATTTATTCCTGTAATATCTTGAAGCATTCTTATTACTGTCGGATCATCATGACCTAATATATCAAGTTTTAAAAGGTTCTGATCTATTGAGTGATAATCAAAATGTGTTGTTATTATATCAGAATCTGGATCATCCGCTGGATGCTGCACAGGACAGAATTCATATATTTCTCTTCCTTTTGGAACAACTATAATTCCACCTGGATGCTGTCCTGTAGTTCTTTTAATTCCAGTACATCCTTTTGATATTCTTGTTATCTCTGCTTTACTTACATTAACATTTTTATCATCAAAATATTTTTTTACATATCCAAATGCAGTCTTATCCGCTACAGTTCCTATTGTACCTGCTTTAAATGTAGTTCCTTTTCCGAATATTACTTCTGTATATTTATGGGCTTTTGCCTGATATTCACCTGAGAAGTTTAAATCAATATCTGGTTCTTTATCTCCATTAAATCCAAGGAATGTTTCAAACGGAATATCCATTCCATCTTTATCAAGTTTTTCTCCACAAACAGGACATGTCTTATCTGGAAGATCAAATCCATTTTTCACTCCATAATCAGAGAAGTCTGAATACTTACACTTATGACACCTATAATGTGGAGCAAGCGCATTAACCTCTGTAATTCCAGTCATATATGCTACAACTGAAGAACCAACAGATCCTCTTGATCCAACAAGATATCCATCTGAATTTGATTTCCATACAAGTTTCTGCGCTATTATATACATAACTGAGAAACCATTTTTTATTATTGATTCAAGTTCCTTTTCAAGCCTATCTTCAACAATCTTTGGAAGAGGATCACCATATAATTCATGAGCTCTTTTATATGCAATATCTTTTATTGTTTTTTCACATCCATCTATATGAGGTGGACATTTCTCTGGTGAAATAGGACTTATTCTCTCACACATATCAGAAATCTTATTTGTATTTGTAACTACTACTTCATAAGCTTTTTCTTCTCCTAAATAAGAAAATTCATCAAGCATTTCCTCTGTAGTTCTTAGATATAAAGGTGCCTGAGAATCTGCATCCTTAAAGCCCTGCCCAGCTTCTAATATACGCCTGTATATTTCATCTTGAGGATCCATAAAATGCACATCTCCAGTTGCTACTACAAGTTTATTTAATTTTTCTCCAAGACTTATAATCTTTCTATTTATATCTTTTAAATACTCTTTATCAGGTGCCTGACCATTTCTTATAAGATAATCATCATTTCCTAAAGGCTGAATCTCAAGATAATCATAATCTCTTGCTATTTTTTCTATCTCTTCATCAGGTTTTCCAAGAAGTATTGCTTGATATAATTCACCTTCACTACATGCACTTCCAAGGATAAGACCTTCTGAATATTTTTTATAAAGACTCTTTAATATACGTGGTTTTTTATAAAAATAATCAAGATGTGAAAATGATACAAGTTTATAGAGATTTTTAAGCCCAACATAGTTTTTAGCTAGTATTATTGCATGATACGTTCTTCTTTTTTTATATTCATATTTTTTAGATTCCTCATCTAGTGCCAAATCTTCTATATCACTTAAATTTTCTACGCCTCTTTTTTTAAGCATATCAAGCATAAGTTTAAATACTTTTACTGTTGTATCAACATCATCAAGAGCTCTATGTGCCACTTCAACTTTTATTCCAAGTTTTTTAGCGATTCTTCCAAGCTTAAATGTCTTAAAATCAGGAAATAAATCCTGTGCTAAAGATAATGTATCTAGGTAAGTATAATCAAAATCATATCCTAATTTTTTCGCATTATATTTTAAAAATCCTATATCAAATTCTGCATTATGCGCAACAAGAACAGTTCCATCTATAAATTTAAGCATCTGTGGAAATACCTTATCTATGCTATCTGCATCTCTTACCATATCATCTGTTATATTAGTAACTTCAACTACTCTTTGAGGTATAGGCTTTCCTGGATTTACAAATTTACTAAAGCTATCTATTACTTTTCCATCTTTAATTTTCATTATTCCTATTTCAGTTATATTTTCAATTTTAGGTGAAAAACCTGTTGTTTCAAGGTCAAGTACACAGTAAACAGTATCAAGTTTCTGACCTTTTATATTACATACAGATGGTTTTCTCTCTGGCGCAAGATATGCCTCTACTCCATAAATTATTTTCATTTTAGGATTATCTCTACCTAAAAGTTTATGTGCTTCAGGAAAAGCCTGAACTACTCCATGATCTGTAATAGCAATAGATTTCATTCCCCACTTCATAGCTTTCTTTATTAAATCTGTTGCACTTGTCATTGCATCCATCTGACTCATTTTAGTATGCATATGAAGCTCTACTCTCTTAACTTCTGCATTATCTTCTCTAACTTTTCTCTTTATTCCTTCAGTTTCTACTACTACATTTCCTATTATTTCAACTTCATTCGTAAATTTACTAAATCCTGCATTTCCAAAAATTCTTATTCCCTCTGCCTTTTTAAGTCTTGATAAGACCTCTTGAGACTGTTCAGGCTTTAAAAATGATTTACATGTTATTGAACTTGAGCCATCATATATATCATATGAGACTAGAATTTTTCCGCTTCTAAGTTCCTTATCTTCGATATTGGATATTTCTCCCTGTATTGAAACTTTACCTTCATCTTCAGTAATATCAGCTATCTTCATAACTTTTTCTTTAATATTAGAACTTCTTCCTAAAATCAATGACGGATCGGAATTTTTCTTTGACTCTTGAGAAACATTCATTTCATTTCTCTGACTCTTATTTTTTATAACTTTTTTAACATTTTCAGTTGATTTAATTTCTTTTTCAATTTCAATAATTTTTTCTCTATTTCTGCTTTCATTAATTTTGATAAGCTCTTCAGCATCTATATTATCTATAAATTCAACAGTATAACTAACACCATAAATGTTTTTTAAAACTTTTTGAATCTTTCTATCATAATTAAGCCTTTTTAACATTGCAGATAAAATCATCTTAAATCTTAAATAAATTTTATAATCTTCTATATCTATACTGCAATTATCAACTGCAGTTTTTAAAAGAGGATGATTTTCAGAAAGATATGATAATATTTCCATAAAATCTTCTTCTGTAAGTTTTTTTGTAACTCCATCTAAATATTCTATCTCTATCTTAGACTCATTAAGCATAAATCTTTCTTTTATGAAATTATTGAGATCACCTATTTCATAAGGTTGTATAAATTTATTTGATTTAACTTTTATAATTAGAACATTACTTTTCTTTTTTAAAGTAACACCTTGAACAAGTGCTGATGATATATTTTCACCCGAATTATAATCACTAAAAACTTCATTAATTTTTTTCATCTTTACAACCTTTCTTAAAATAATAATTTAACATTTTTATAACTGATATTATATCATTATTCTCATTAAAAAAGAAAGCTCCCTATAACTACTGGAAACTTTCTTTTTGTTATACAAATACTATTAAAACTATAAAAATCTAATATATTTTCATGATTTTATAATTTTAAAAATTTTTTCTACAAAAACTGTAATTAATGCAAACAAACATGCAATAGACATATATGTGGCAGCTACATTTCCTGCTGTTAAAATATTTACTTCCTGATCTTTATGCTGTCCACTACCCATTCCTGAACCCTTTTGTATATTATTATGAATATCTATATTTCCTGCCGTAATTTTTGTAATTGGTGTATTTATCCAATTTGAAAAATTAGATGCATAAGCACTATATGATCCAAAAACAGCTATAAAAATAACAAATATAATAATTAAAATTTTTCGTAACTTTTTTGGTACATTTACAATTTTTAAAAACATTCCTTTTATAAAAGAATAATGAAGTCCTATGTGAATTCCTAAAAGAATAAGGGCAAAAGCAGCTACTGACGTATGACCTATTTTCCATATCATATTGTTAGATGATATATTAGTTAAAATTGTCTTAGAAATAAAAATTCCACTTAATACTATAAATATAGCTGCTATAAAAAGCAGAATATCTATAAGATAGCACAATTTTGTTTTAAACTTGATTGTTTTAGAAAATAATTTTTTAGTTATAGATGCAACCCACTTTGCATTTAACAAAACGTGTATTATAAATATAAAAAGTAAAACAATTCCAAAAACTTCATGAAACTTCATAGATATAGTCCGTTTATTGTACATTATCATAAATGATATAAACATAATAATATCAAGTATTATTTTAACAAAATTTTTATTTTTCATAATTTTACCCTCCTATACGTATCTATAAAATATTTTAATATTTATTATCACTAAAACTATCTAAGACTTTCATCAATATATTTATTAACTTCTTCTCTTATCTTTTTTAATTTTATATTAGTATTCTCATTTAATGATTTAAAATTCATTAGCTTTTCAAGGTCTCCATTTTCTTTTACAATTTTAATACTTGATTTATAATTTAGTCCAAATATAAATGATATATGACCTACTATATTATCAACTGGTGTTTTTTTTAATTTTCTTAAAACTGTTTCCCTATTCATTAAATTATCTAATACTTCTAAGCTAATATCAGATTCATATAGCTTTTTAGATGAAACATCATATAAATCCTCAAATGGTACAATTGTATTTACCTTTAATATATCTATTTTATCCGCATCTCTTAAAATATTTGCAAAACATTCTTCTTTTTTTCCTAATTCACTTGGCAGTTTATACTTATTATGATATCTTATCGCATTTTCAATAAGATTATAATTCTTATTATTAGTTAAAAACCTTTTTATCATACCATCTTTAAATAAAATATCTGCTCCAAGTTCTGCATGATCTATAGATTTTGAATCATTAAATGTATTATATCTTTTTATCTGCTCAAATCTTCCTATATCATGTAAAATTCCAAGAAGCCATGAAAGAGTTATCTCATCTTCTTTTAATGAAAGATTTTTAGCTATACGCTCACAATAATCTGCTACTCTATATGTGTGATCTACTTTTAATTTTATTTTAATGTTTTTTATATCATAATTTTTAACATAATTATCAAATTCAGTTTTTACTTTTTTTTTAAATTCTATCATAATATCTGCCACCATCTTATATAATAATTTTAATATATCTATAATTGATAAACAATATAATTTTTTTATTCATCTATAATATTTTTTGTAAACTTTGAAGCTATAAAAATCCAAGTTAAAAGTTTTGCAGTAATTACAATTGATAAAATATAAAGAATTTTTTGATATTTAAAAAATGAGGAAATTATAATACATAAACATTCTAAATATAAAAATATTGAATATATTTTTGAACTTACTTTTTCTTTTAAAAGGATATTTTTTTCATTTTCATCATATTCATCAGTTTCGTCCAATCTATTTATTTTTTTAGAAATTTTCAAAATGAATAAATGAAAAATACTGCATATAAATCCTGCAAAAAATAATCCTCTTGATATGTTTACAATTTTATTAGGTATATGTATGAATATGTTTAAAACTGCAATTATTACTCCTAAAGTTAAAATAGCAAAACTATATAAAAGATTTCTTTTTTCAATACTTTTTTTATTCATTAACAAATTCAATTATCCCTTTATCGAGTTTTGATATTCTTGCAAGTGAATAAACATTATATCCTTTTTTATCTAAAAATTCACGTCCTGGCTGAAATGATTTTTCAATTACTATTCCAATTCCTTTAACCTTTGCTCCTGCTTCTTCAACTAATCTTGCAGCGCCTCGTGCAGCCTCTCCATTAGCTAAGAAATCATCAATTATAAGTATATTATCATCCTTTGATATGTACTTTTTAGAAAGTGTAAGTTCATAATCACTGTTTTTAGTAAAAGAATGTACTGTTGTCTGATAAACATCTCCATTTAAAATTTTTGATGTTTGTTTTTTTAATGTAACCATAGGAAGACCCATAAGATATGCTGTCATTACTGTTGGTGCAATACCAGAACTTTCTATTGTAAATATTTTTGTTATATTATGATTTTCGAAATATTTTTTAAATTCTTCACCCATTTCATACATTAATTTTGGATCAACTTGATGATTTAAAAATGAGTCTACTTTTAATACTTCTTTTGAAAGTGCATTACCTTCTTTTAATATTCGCTTTTCTAAAGCTTTCATATTATTACATCTCCTATTTTTCTTTTAATATTAAATTTAATAAAAGTGCAGCTATTGTTCCTGTTGAAATTCCTGAAGAAAAAATCATTTTTATGCCTTCTGGAAAAGAACTCAATATTTCTGGTCTGAATGTAACTCCAAGTCCTAGTCCTATTGATGTTGCAATTATAAGTAAATTTCTATTACTAATTTTTACGCTGCTTAAAGTTTGAATTCCGGCTGCTGCAACAGTACCAAACATTACGATGCCTACTCCTCCAAGTACAGGGCTTGGCATAACATTTATTATTGCACTAAACTTAGGGAAAAAGCCAAGTAAAATAAGAATTATACCTGCCATTACAGCTACTTTTCTACTTGCTACTTTTGTAAGTGGAATTACACCTACATTTTGACTAAATGATGTATTGGGGAATGTACCAAGACATCCTGCAATCATACTTCCAACTCCATCTGCAAGTACACCTTTTCCAATAATATCATCATTATCTTTAACTTTAGAAACCTGGCATACAGCTTTAAGACATCCTACTGTTTCTATAGTAGTTACTAAATATGCAGGAATAAATGGAACTACATTCTTTAAACTAAAGTCAACTCCATATCCGAAAATCTTAGGATATGAAAACCAAGATGCTGAAAATACAGTTGAGAAATCAACTTTTCCAATAGGTATACATATAATATACCCAACAACCATACCTATAAGTATTGATGCTGTACTTGTTATTCCTTTTGCATAATGATTTAACAAAAGTGTAAATATCATTACTCCAAGTGCTATTGATATATTAAGTATACTTCCATAATCAGAAGCTCCGCTTCCACCTGCTGCCCAATCAACTGAAACAGGAAGAAGAGTAAGACCTATAAGACATACTACTGTACCTGTTACAAGTGGAGGAAATAGTTTCATTAATGGTTTAATAAAAAAGCTTAATATTATTTCAATAAATGACCCAAGTATTGTCGCTCCAATTATTCCAGGAAGTCCAGCTACGCTTCCTACTGCAATGCTTGGTGAGACAAATGTAAAATCTGTTCCCATTATACATGCAACTCTTGAACCAATCCTTCCTATTCCTCTTGATTGTATAAATGTTGCAACTCCTGCTGCAAGAATAGTTGTACTCATAAGTGCTGTTGATGTTGCTGCATCAAATTTTAATACACTGCATATAACAAGCGGTACAACTATAATACCTCCAAATGCAGCAAATATATGTTGAATACCCAAAAGTATCTGCATATATAGTGATGGTGTATCATCAATTCCATAAATAAGTCCAATTTCATTCTGATGATTATTTTTCTTTTCCAACGCATTTATCCTCTCTGCTATTTTTTATTATAATAATATTCGTATAATGCAATTAAAAAAAGCATCTCTAATAAAATAGAAGTGCTACCTATGGAAACTACTATGCTAATATATACTTATATCATAGATTGCTATTATATAAGTATATAAAAACTCTTCAAACCATCAAATTGAAAATCATACGAAAATTTTATATAATAATGTAGAAATTATATCATATAATTATTATGTTGTAAAAAGGTTCATATTTTGAACTACTCTTTAATTTTTCCATATACCTTCTCTTTAAGCCTTATTCCTTCTCTAGTTGCAGCAATACCTCCTTCTGCTGTTTCTCTTAGTTCTGATGGAAGACTCTTTCCTACCTTATACATAGCATCTACAGCATCATCAAAAGGTATCTTTGATTCAACTCCTGCCATTACAAGATCAGCCGTACAAAGTGCAGTCACAGCTCCTTGAACATTTCTTTTCGCACATGGTATTTCAACAAGTCCAGCAACAGGATCACATACAAGTCCTAATACATTTTGCAAAATAATAGATGCCGCATCAAAACTCATTTTGACAGTTCCACCCATAAGTTCAACTACTGCAGCAGCTCCCATAGCAGCTGCTGAGCCACATTCTGCTTGGCATCCTCCTTCTGCTCCTGCAAGAGTTGCATTTAAGCCTATTATAATTCCAATACTCCCTGCTGCAAAAAGTCCTTCTATAAGTTTATCATCAGATAAATTAAGTTTTTCTCCTGCTGAGAGAATTACTGCTGGAAGTATTCCACATGAACCAGCTGTAGGACATGCAACTATTCTTCCCATAGATGCATTTACTTCAGATGATGAAATTGCCATAGCCATTGCTTTTACCATAATATCTCCAGTAAGCGATTTTTTATTTTCCTGATATTTTTGAATCTTATATGCATCTCCTCCTATAAGACCACTTACTGAATAGATCTTAGTTTTTCTTCCAATTCCTGCGGCTTCTTTCATTACTTCAAGATTCTTTGCCATTCTTTCAATTACTTTTTCTCGTGGTACATCTTTATCTTTTATTTCTTTTTGTATTGCAAACTCACTTAATGAAATATTTTTTGATATGCAATAATTTAAAAGATCTTCTCCTGTTCTTATTTCCATTATATTTCGTCCTCCTCTACAGGATGTATAAGTATAACTTTTCTTACAGTATCTATCTCTCTTATTTTAGAAATGAGGCTATCTGATATTTTGCTGTCAAGTTCAAGAACCATTGTAGCTCCTTCTCCTTTTTCATAGCGAAACACCTTCATAAACGCTATGTTTATCTCCCTATCGTATAATGCACATGAAACATGATTTATTATTCCAGGTGTATCTTTATGTATTATTATAAGAGTTTCATAATTTCCATTAAAATCAACTTCATTATCATTTACTTCTGTTATTTTTATATTTCCTCCACCAATTGATGAGCCTAATACTTCAACATATTTATCATCACTCGTTCTTATTATAAATTTTACGGTATTAGGATGAATATTTCCTAAATCTGCAGTTTTAAATAAAACTTTTATATTTCTCTTTTTAGCAATTTCAAGAGAATTTCTAAGATTTTCATCACTAGGTTCCATTCCCAAAATTCCTGCAACTAGTGCTTTATCAGTTCCATGTCCTTTGTAAGTTTTAGCAAAAGAACCATGAAGAATAAAAGTAACTTCACGTATATCATTACCTGCTATACTTCTTGCAACTTTTCCAAGCCTTGCTGCACCTGCAGTATGCGAACTTGAAGGTCCTACCATAATAGGACCAATTATATCAAATACTCCAATCTGTTTCATATTTAATCTCCTCTAATTTTAATGCTCTATCAATATATTATTGTAAAAAGAAAGGCTGAAAATATTCAAGAATTACAGCCTTTCTTAAAAATTTTTCTATTTATATTTCTTTATTAGTATTCATAAAAACATGATCCTCCAATAAATTCTCTTAAAAGAGAATTTTCAGGAATATATTTTTCATCAATTTCTTTAAAAAGTTCTAAGAATTCCTTAAGTCTTGAAGCTTCAAGATAAACATCACTATCTTTTGAAATCTTTGAAAGTTCATTTAATGCATATGGTTTTAAAACACTTAATTCATATAAAAGTGTTGAATTAAACATTGCATCTGCTTCCTCTTGATAAATAAATATACTGCTTTTTTCACCACGTTTTATGGAACTCCACATTTTAAGTGTTTCTTCTGCGCCATATCCTCTTGATAGTGAATCACGAACTATTCGTCTAAGCTTTCTTACATCAGTTGTTGAAATCCTATTATGATAATCTATATTAAGCTGTGTAAGTGCTGAAATATAAATCTTAAAGACCTTATCTTTAGGAATTCTTTTAGTAAGCAGTGGATTAAGTCCATGAATTCCTTCAATTATAAGGACACCATTTTGTGGAAGAATCACTTTATTACCAAGCCATTCTTTTTTTCCAAGCTTAAAATTAAATGTAGGTATATTTACTTCTTTTCCTTGAAGTATTTCAGTAAGATCTCTATTAAATAAATTAAGATCGAGTGCATTTATTGTTTCATAATCATAATCGCCATTCTCATCTTTTGGTGTCTCATCTCTATCTAAAAAATAATCATCCATTGATAATGTAATTGGAATAAGTCCATTTACTCTAAGTTGAATGCTGAGTCTTTTGGAAAATGTCGTTTTTCCAGATGATGATGGTCCTGCAATAAAAACAACCTTAGTAGATTTTCTATTTGAAATTTCATCAGCAATATATGCTATCTTCTTTTCATGAAGAGCCTCAGAAACCAGTACAATATTCTGTGTTCTATTATTTTCTATTTTTCTATTTAATGAGCCTACAGTTTCTATTCCAAGTATATTAAGCCACTTTTCTGTTTCTCTAAAAATATTAGTAAGACTTTTCTGTTCTTTAAAATCAGAAAGAGTATCTAAATTATATTTAGAAGGTCTTCTTAAAATAAACCCTCCTTCATAATACATTAGATCAAATGTCTTAATAAAACCTGTACTATATGCTAAAAATCCATAAAAATAACCATATCTTCCATCTAGCTCATATAAATTAATCTCTTTTAAATCTAAATGTTCTAAAAGACTAACTTTATCATCCATATCTATTTTTTCAAAATATTTAATTGCATATTCTTTAGAGACTGTTTTCTTATTTATTACTATACTTTGATTAATTAATTTGCACATTCTGTTTTTTATTTTTAAAATTTCTTCTTCTGTTAAAGGGCTCTCTTTTCTTATCTCTCCAAAAAGTCCTTTGCTTATTGAATGTTCTATTTTAACTTTAGAATTTGGAAATATATCTAAAGCAGCTTTTACAAAAATAAATTGGAGGGTACGCACATATATCTTCATTCCAAAATCCATTGTAAATGGTATTAGATAAACTTCTCCCTCTTCCTCTATCCTATCGCCTAAACTATGATAGACATCGTTAAGCTTACATACAGCAATATTCCTTTCATTTATTTTATCATTTTTTTTGAGTAACTCATAAAAAGTGATTCCTTTTTCAGCTTTTATCACATTTAACTCATTTTTCATTATATTTTTTTCTCCTCTGACACTATATAACTATATTATATCCATTTTTACATTAAATTTATAACTATTTTTTTGCATATTTAATATTTATTTAGGAAATATTATCTCAGAGAGGTGTATATTATGTTAATAGTATTTATAAGAACAACAATTTTATATATTCTAGTTATATGCATTATACGACTAATGGGAAAACGTCAAATTGGAGAACTCCAACCATATGAACTTGTCGTTTCAATAATGATTTCAGATCTTGCAGCTCTTCCTATGCAAGATACAAGGCTTCCTCTTATACTTGGTATAATTCCAATAATTACATTACTTTTTTTAAAAACTATTTTAACTCAGACTCAGGTAAAATTTCAATCGTCAAGAAATTTTATTGATGGGGAACCATGTATTCTTATATTTCGTGGAAAAATAAATTATTCAGCACTAAAAAAACAGCAAATGGATTTGGATGAATTATTAGAACAACTTAGAATAGAAAAAATATTCAATCTTGAAGATGTCCAATATGCAATACTAGAAAATAGTGGAAAGCTTTCAATTTTACCTATCAATTATAATATGCAAAATTCGAAAAGTCCAAATCCTCCAGAACCAATACTTCCAAAAATTCTTGTAGAAGACGGTAAGATAAATAAAACATCTTTAACATCTATCGGTAAAAGTGAAAACTGGATTATAGAAACACTAAAAAAGCATAATATAAATTCAATACCAGATGTATTAATCGCTATGTATGATACCTCAGGAAAATTTCAATATCAGCTTTATGAAGATTATGGAAAGGAATGTAAGAAATGAAAAACGCTATTATATCAGTAGTAATTTTTTGGCTAATGTTTTTTTCAGTTCTCTATTTTTCAAAATCAATGGTTTCTTTTTGTAATGTTGTAGAAATTAAATCAGAAGAAATAGAATCTACATTATCAGATCAAGATATGAAAAAAGCATATAATCAAACACTTGAACTCATAGACATAATAAATGATAAAAAATTTTTAGCTTCTATATATCTAAACCATATAGATTACGATGCTATATCTAATGAAGCTGTAAAATTATCAGTTTATGTAAAATGTAATGATAGAAGTGAATCAACAGCTTCTCTTCATTTTATAAAACAAAATATAGATAATATAAAAAATCTTCAAATCCCTACTTTAAAAAATATACTTTAAAATATGTATATTTTATGCATACTTAAAATTTATAATTGAATATATTTCCTTAATTATACAGTCAAAAGTAATTTATTTTTAAATTTTTACTCATAATATTGCTTTTAAAAATATATATATTGTGTATTTTTAGCATTTTACATAAATAAATAGATATTTTTTTATTTTTTTCTATTGATTATTTATTCATTTAATTGTATAATTATAAACAAATGAAGAACATATTTTAAGGGGGACTTATTAATGGAAAAATTTAAAAAAGTTGTTTTAGCTTATTCAGGTGGACTTGATACATCAATCATAATTCCATGGTTAAAGGAAACTTACGGATGTGAAGTAATTGCCGTATGTGGAAATGTTGGACAAAAAGATGAATTAGATGGACTTGAAGAAAAAGCAATAAAAACTGGTGCGTCAAAACTTTATATTGAAGATTTAACTAAAGAATTTGTAGAAGATTATATCTTCCCTACAATTCAAGCTGGTGCAATATACGAAGGCAAATACCTTTTAGGTACTTCTTTTGCAAGACCTTTGATCGGAAAAAGACTTGTTGAAATTGCTCATAAAGAAGGAGCAGATGCTATATGTCACGGTTGTACTGGTAAAGGAAATGATCAAGTAAGATTTGAAATGGCTGTTAAAGCATTTGATCCTTGCATGAAGATAATTGCTCCATGGAGATTATGGGATATTAAATCAAGAGAAGAAGAAATAGCTTATGCTGAATCTCATAAAGTTCCTATAAGAATTTCTTATGAAACAAACTACAGTAAAGACAAAAATATCTGGCATTTAAGTCATGAAGGTTTAGATCTTGAAGAACCAGAAAATGAACCAAAATATGATGAAATATTAGAGCTTTGCAAAACTATTGAAGCTGCTCCTGATAAACCATCATATATCACATTAACTTTTGATAAAGGTAATGCTGTTAAATTAAACGGAAAAGAAATGTCTCCTGTAGACCTTCTTGAAGAATTAAACAAATTAGGTGGAGAAAATGGTATCGGAATTACCGATATGGTTGAAAACAGATTAGTCGGAATGAAATCAAGAGGTGTTTATGAAACTCCTGGTGGAACAATTCTTTATAAAGCTCATAAAGATTTAGAAGAATTATGTCTTGATAAAGAAACTTCTCATTATAAAGAACAAATTTCTTTAAAATTTGCTGATATAGTATATAACGGTCAGTGGTTCTCTCCTCTTAGAGAAGCATTATCAGAATTTGTAAAGAAAACTCAAGAAACTGTAACAGGAGAAATTAAATTAAAATTATATAAAGGTAATATCGTAAATGCAGGAATGACTTCTCCATATTCTTTATATAACGAAGAGTATGCAACTTTTGGAGAAGATGCTGTTTACAATCAGAAAGATGCTGCTGGATTTATTACTCTATTTGGTCTTCCTACAGTAGTAAGATCAAAAATGGAAGCTAATCTAAAAAAGCAGGGAAAATAGAAACAACTTATATTATTTTGAGGTGATAGATTATGAAACTATGGGGCGGACGTTTCCAAAAAGGTCTTAGTAAACAGGCAGATGATTTCAATTCTTCAATAAGATTTGATAAACGTCTATATAAAGAAGATATTGAAGGCAGTATTGCACATGCTTCAATGCTTGGAAAACAAAACATTATTCCAAAAGAAGATAGTAAAAAAATAATAGATGGTCTTGATGAAATCAAAAAAAGAATTATAAGCGGGGCAATTGAGATAGATGATACATCAGAAGATATTCATAGTTTTGTTGAAGGAACATTAACTTATTATATAGGGGAAGATGGTAAAAGACTTCATACAGGAAGAAGCCGTAATGACCAAGTTGCTCTTGATTTGAAACTTTATCTAAAAAAAGCTGTTATTTCAATAAAAAATGATATATTACAATTAGAACAAGTCCTCTTAGATAAAGCAAATGAAAATATTGATACAATAATGCCTGGTTATACACATATGCAAAAGGCTCAGCCAATTACTCTTGCGCATCACATCTTAGCATACTCAGAAATGTTTAAAAGAGATGTAACAAGACTTCTTGACTGCTATGAAAGAATGGATACAATGCCTCTTGGTGCAGGAGCACTAGCTACAACAACATATCCTCTTGACAGAGAATATGTTGCTAAAAAGCTTGGTTTTTCAAAAGTCACTTTAAACAGTCTTGATTCAGTATCAGATAGAGATCATGCAATCGAAGCATTATCATGTTTCTCTATGATAATGATGCATCTTTCAAGATTCTCTGAAGAAATTATTCTTTGGTGTACAAATGAATTTAAGTTTATTGAAATGGACGATCAATATAGTACAGGAAGCAGTATCATGCCTCAGAAAAAAAATCCTGATGTAGCTGAACTTGTTCGTGGAAAAACTGGAAGAGTTTATGGGGATTTAATGACTCTTTTAACAGTAATGAAAGGTATACCACTTGCCTACAATAAAGATATGCAGGAAGATAAAGAAACACTTTTCGATGGAATAGATACTGTAAAGCTTGCTCTTGAAACATTTACTGGAATGGTAAAAACAATGAGAGTTAGAAAAGATAATATGAGAAAAGGTGCTTCTCTTGGTTTCACAAATGCAACAGATGTTGCTGATTATCTTGTTAAAAAAGGAATGCCTTTTAGAGATGCACATGGTGTTGTAGGTGCTATAGTTCTCGAATGTATAAAACAAAATAAAGCTATTGATGATTTATCTTTAGATGAGCTTAAAAAATTCTCTAATTTATTTGAAGAAGACATTTATAAAGCAATTGACCTTGTTACATGCGTAGAAGAACGTACAGTCATTGGTGGTCCTTCTTCAAAATCTGTAAAATTGCAGATACATGAACTTGAAAAATTCATAAAAAAATATAACGATTAGCAATTAGTTATTAAAATATTTTTTGGGGGCTGGTGCACTAAAAAATTAGTGTCAGCTCATTTTTTAATTAAATTTATTATTAAGGGGGCTTCTTATATATGAAATTTAAATTTATTGAAAACGGGGTTACTGCTCCAAATGGTTTTAAAGCATCTGGAACAAACTGTGGTTTCAAATCAGATTCTTCTAAAAATGATCTTGCTTTAATTTATTCAGAAGTTAAAGCTAATTGTGCTGGTATGTTTACAAAAAACAGTATAAAAGGTGCTCATATCTATGTGTCAAAAAAACATCTTAAAGATGACAAAGCTCAAGCTGTCATAATAAATAGCGGAAATGCAAATACATGCAATAACATTGATGGAATAAATAAAGCTGAAGAAATGACAAAACTTGTTGCAGAAAATCTTAATCTTAATCAAAATGATGTTCTTGTAGCATCAACTGGAGTTATCGGAGTTCCTTTAAACATTCAAAATGTACGAAATGGAGTTCCTTCTCTAATTAAGAATCTATCATATGATGGTTCAGATGCTGCAGCTAGAGGCATAATGACAACTGATACGTATAAAAAAGAATTTGCAGTATCATTTACTCTAAAAGATGGAACACCTGTAAAAATTGGTTCAATAACTAAGGGTTCTGGAATGATAGAACCTAATATGGGTACTATGCTTTCTTTTATAACTACAGATTTAAAAATTTCTAAAAATCTTTTAAAAGATGCACTAAAAAAAGTAGTTAAATATACATACAACCGAGTAAGTGTTGATGGTGATACAAGTACAAATGATACAGTATTCATTTTTGCTAATGGAATGGCTAATAATACTGAGATAAGCGAAATGAATGATGACTTTAATTTATTTGTAGATGTTTTAAAAAGTTTATGTACAAAAATAGCTAAAAACATTGCTAAAGATGGAGAAGGTGCAACTAAGCTTATAGAATGTCAAATTCTTAATGCTCCATCTGATGATGATGCACTTATTTTAGCTAAAAGCGTAATAAATTCAAGTCTTGTTAAGACTGCTATATTTGGTGCAGATGCTAATTGGGGAAGAGTTTTATGTGCTCTTGGATATACAGATATTAGTTTTGATCCAGAAAAAGTCGATGTATTTTTTGAAAGTAAAAAGGGTTCTATACAATTATGTAAAAATGGGGGGTCTATTCCATTTAGTGAAGAAAAAGCAAAAGAAATACTTCTTGAAGATGAAATAGTAATAAAAGTGGATTTAAAATGCAAAAATGGTAATGCTATTTCATGGGGATGTGATTTGAGCTATGAATACGTAAAAATAAATGGAGATTATAGAAGTTAATCTATTTTGGTTATTTTAGGGGGAAATATCAACTATGGTTATTGATAATGAAAAAAAGGCGGCAATTTTAGTTCAGGCACTTCCATACATACAACAATATTACGGTAAAACAATTGTTGTAAAGTATGGTGGAAATGCCATGATAAGCGAAAAATTAAGAGAAACTGTTATAAACGATATAATTTTAATGAAATGCGTAGGTATTCAACCAGTGGTTGTTCATGGGGGCGGTCCTGACATTTCAAATTTTTTAAACAAAATAGGACATGATAGCAAATTTATTGATGGACTTCGTTATACAGACAAAACAACAATGGAAGTTGTTCAGATGGTTTTAGGAGGAAAAGTAAATAAGAATCTTGTATCACTTATTCAAAAATTTGGCGGTAAAGCTGTAGGATTATGTGGTATGGATGGTTCTCTTATAAAAGCTAAGAAAATAAAAAAAGACAAAGATTTAGGATACGTTGGAGAAATTACTGATATAAATACTGATATATTAAAAATGGCTATAAACTCTGGATATATTCCAGTTGTAGGAAGCGTTGCTCTTGGAGAAGATGATAATACATCTTATAATATAAACGCTGATACATGTGCAGCCAAAATTGCATCTGCTCTTAAAGCAGAAAATCTAATTCTTCTTACAGATGTTCCAGGCGTCATGAAAGATCCATCTGATACTTCTTCTCTTATTTCATCTCTTCGATTATTTGAAGTACCAAAACTTACAGCCAAAGGAGTTATAAAAGGTGGTATGATTCCAAAAATCGAATGTTGCGTTGAATCTGTCAGAATGGGTGTTAAAAAAGCAACTATACTTGATGGACGTGTTCCACATTCTCTCCTTCTTGAACTCTTTTCAAATGAAGGAATCGGAACTATGATTTATTAATATTTTAGGAGGCAGAAATATGAATTATGATTTTAATGAAGCAAAAACTCATCTAATGGATACTTATGGTCGTCTTGATCCTGTAATAGTAAAAGGTGAAGGTGTTTATTTATACGATAAAGAAGGAAAAGAATATATTGATTTTACAAGTGGAATAGGTGTAAGCTGTCTTGGATATGGAAATAAAAAATGGCTTGACGCAGTTTCTATGCAGCTTAACACACTTGTACATTCATCTAATATATTTTTAAATGATCCAAGTGTAAAACTTGCTAAAGAATTAACAGAAAAAGCTCATATGAGCCGAGTTTTCTTTGGTAATTCAGGTGCAGAAGCTAATGAAGGTGCTATAAAACTTGCAAGAAAATATAGTTTTGATAAATACGGAAAAGGAAGATCAAAAATTTTAACTCTTGTTCAATCCTTTCATGGAAGAACTATCACTACATTACAAGCTACAGGACAAGATAAATTTCATAAATTTTTCTATCCTTTTACAGAGGGTTTTGATTATGTAAAAGCTAATGATACTAATGATTTTAAATCAAAACTTACAAGCGATGTCTGTGCAATAATGCTTGAAGCAATACAGGGTGAAGGCGGAGTCATTCCTCTTGATAAAAATTTTGTTCAAAAAGTATGCAGCATCGCTAAAGAAAAAGATATACTTGTAATCTTTGATGAAGTTCAATGTGGAATTGCAAGAACAGGAAAACTTTTTGCATATGAGCATTTTGATGTAAAACCTGATATTGTAACAACTGCAAAAGCATTAGGTGCTGGTCTTCCTATTGGAGGATTCTTATGCAACGATAAACTAAAAAATGTACTAAAAAAAGGAGATCACGCTTCTACGTTTGGTGCAAATCCAGTTATATGTGCTGGAGCTTTAGTAGTTTTAGATACTCTTTGCAATGACAAATCTTATACTGAGATTTCTAAAAAAGGAGATTTAATTAAAGATATTTTATCTAATTCTAACAATGATAAAATACTTGATATAAGAGGAAAAGGTCTAATGGTTGGTATAAAAACATCTTTAGACATAGCAAAAATTCAGAAAGAATGCCTAAAAAATGGTCTTTTAATTCTTACTGCTGGAAAAGATGTATTAAGACTTCTCCCTCCTCTTGTTATAAGTGATGAGGAAATTAAAAAAGGACTTAATATATTACTTGATGTTTTGCAAAAAATGAATTAATTATACTTTTGGGGGGTATATGATGAAAAAAGACTTACTTAAAATGGATGATTTATCAAAAGATGAAATACTTGATATTTTAAATCTTGCAGATCAACTTAAATATGAAAAAAAACACGGAATAGAACATCCTCTTTTAAAAGGAAAAAGTCTTGCTATGATTTTTACAAAATCTTCAACAAGAACAAGAGTATCATTTGAAACAGGAATGTTTGAATTAGGCGGCAATGCTCTATTTTTAACTGACAGAGATCTTCAAATAGGACGTGGTGAACCTGTTGAAGATACAGCACGAGTATTATCAAGATTTGTTCAAGGAATGGTTGTTAGAACTTATTCTCAAAAGCATATAGAAACACTTGCAAAGTACTCAACTGTTCCTGTAATAAATGGTCTTACAGATTTAGAACATCCTTGTCAGGTTCTAGCTGACTTAATGACAATACGTGAGAAGAAGAATATCCTTGAAGGTCTTAAAGTTGCATTTATAGGAGATACTTTTAATATGGCACATTCACTCACTATTGGATGCTTAAAAGTGGGAATGAATTTTTCAATTGCATCACCTGAAAAATATACAATGTCAGATGAATATTTAAATAAAGCAAAAGAAATAGCTGAATCTGAAAATGTTATTTTTACTCCTACTACATCTCCAATTGAAGCTATAAATGATGCTGACGTTGTCATTACAGATGCATGGATTAGTATGGGAAAAGAAGAAAATTCAGATGCTAAAAAAATCGATTTTAAAGGTTATCAAGTAAATGATGAATTACTTAAATACGCTAAAAAAGATGCTATAGTTCTTCATTGTCTTCCAGCACATAGAGGAGAAGAAATTACAGCAGAAGTTTTAGAAAATAATGCTGATACAATTTTCGAAGAATCAGAAAACAGACTTCATGCACAGAAAGCAGTTCTTGTTAAACTTATGAAATAATATAATATTAAAATAAAAAAGCTGTTGCTTTAATTTATACAAATTTAAAAGCAATAGCTTTTTTGCTGCTATAAAATATCTATTTATTATAATTTTTTATTACAAGCATAATTTTTACGAATACTGATAACAATAAAATGAAGTGAGGTGTATATGACATGAAAGATAATAATAAAAATTCTAACATTTATCTTCCTAAAGAAAGAACTGATTACAATACTCCAGATACAGAATTTGAAAATAAAACTAACTTAAAGCATGAAAATCCAGCATCTGATAAGATTGTAGTAAATAACATAGCTTGTCCTGAATTTGACTATACTGAAGACATGACAGATGATGAGTAATCTTACTTTATGGTTTTATCTTTTATAAAATAAAATTACTTAATAAAACAAAATGGAACCTATAAAATACTCTTTTTATAGGTTCCATTTTAAATTATAGAACTTTAGATAAGAAATCTATTGTTCTTGGATTTTTAGGATGTTTGAAAACTTCTTCAGGTGTTCCTTCTTCTAATATTTTTCCCTGATCTACAAATAATATTCTATCTCCTACTTCTCTTGCAAATCCCATTTCATGAGTAACAACTATCATTGTCATTCCTTCCTTTGCAAGATCTTTCATAACATTTAGTACTTCTCCTACCATTTCAGGATCAAGTGCAGATGTAGGTTCATCAAAAAGCATAACATCTGGCTCCATAGCTAATGCTCTTGCTATAGCTATTCTCTGTTTTTGACCTCCTGATAATGATGCTGGATAAGCATCTATCTTATCTATAAGACCAACTTTATTTAAAAGTTCTTCAGCTTTCTTTTTTGCATCATTTTTTGAAATTCTTTTTACTTTTATAGGTGCTAAACAGATATTTTCACATACTGTTTTATGTGGAAATAAATTAAACTGCTGAAACACCATTCCCATCTTTTCTCTCATTTTATCTATATTAGTTTCTTTTGATGTTATATCTTTTCCCTCAAATGTAATTGTACCCGATGTTGGTATCTCTAATAAATTTAAACACCTTAAAAGTGTACTTTTACCCGATCCAGAAGGTCCTATTATAACAACAACCTCACCTTTTTTTATCTCTTCATCAATTCCTTTTAAAATCTCTGCCTTGCCAAAACTTTTATGAAGATCTTTAACGCATATCACTTGCTTTAAGCCTCCTCTCTACTGTACCTAATACTCTTGTAAGTGTAAATGTAATTATAAAGTAAATAATTGCTGCAACTATAACTGGTTCTAATCCTAATGCAATGCTTCCTCTTACAGTATTAGCATTGTACATAAGTTCTGCAACTCCTATTACGCAGACCATTGAAGAATCTTTTATTATTGCAATAAATTCATTTACAAGTGCAGGAAGTATATTCTTAAACGCTTGAGGGATTACTATATAAAACATAGCTATTCTTGAATTCATTCCAAGACTTCTTGCTGCTTCCATCTGTCCCTTATCTACTGCTTCAATTCCTGCTCTTATTATTTCAGAAACGTATGCTGCAGAATTTAAAAATAATGCAATTGCAGCTACAACCATATCAGGGAAATCTATTCCAAGCACTTTAGGTACTCCTATGTATATGATATATATCTGAACTAAAAGAGGAGTTCCTCTTACGAATTCAACATAGGCTGACGCTATAAATTTTATTGGATTTCCATCAACTAATTTAATCATAAATCTTGAAAATACATTTTTTCCATTTTCAAATTTTATATTTAATTTATCCAAAACAAACCTTATTGGTTTTACATTGCTTCGTCTTAATAATGTTAAAAACAATCCAAGAATTGTTCCTATGAAAACTGCAAAAAACGACAATATTATTGTATTAAGTGCACCTTTAAGAAAATACATATAGTACTTTTCTAAAAACGAGAAATTCAAAACTCTACCTCCAATATTTTAATAAATCTACTTTAAAGTAATAGTTGCCAATTAAAAAGTTAATTAACTTCTAATTGGCAACTATTTTTTATAGATTTTTTATTATATTCTAATCTATTAATTTAGCCATTTCAGATGCAAATTCATCTATTTTTTTGTCATCTTGTAATCTCTTTATTGTGCCGTTGACCTGCTTTACAAGTTCTGGAGAATCTTTTGGCATTGCAATTGCATATCCACCATCTTCATCTTCAAATTCTATTGGAGCAACTGCTAAATCATCATTTTGACTTGCATTAAATTCAGCAATTGGTACTTCTAATAAGATAGCATCAATTTTCTTATTCTTTAAGTCAAGTATTAAATCAGTAACTTTTGTTAATGACTTTATATTTTCTGCATCAAATTTTGATTTAGCTAAATCTTCCTGAACAGATCCTTTTTGAGCACCAACTTTTAAACCTTTTAGATCATCTTCAGTTTTGATTTTTCCTTCATCTTCTTTTCTTACTATATATGTTTGTTTAACATTATAGTATATATCTGAAAAATCAGCGTTTTCTTTTCTCTCAGGCTTTGGTGTCATTCCTGAGAATATCATATCAACTTTGTTTCCCTGAAGTGCAATAAGAAGACCATCAAAATCCATATCTTTTACTTCAAGCTCTACACCTAAATCTTTAGCAACTTCATTTGCAATGCTAATATCTATTCCAATAATTTGATCTTCACCATTACTATTTGAATGAAATTCATATGGTGGAAAATCTGCACTTGTTCCAACTACAAGCTTTCCTTTTTCCTTTATTTGTTCAAGTTTTGATTTCGAATCAGATGAACCAGTCGAAGATGCATTATTTCCACAACCAACCATCGAAATAGAAAGTACTGCAACTGCTGCTAAACCTATAATTCTTTTTAATATTTTATTTTTCATATGCTTCCCCCTAATATTTAATTGCTATTTTAGTTTAATTATACACATAATTATTCATTTTTTCAAGCACTAATTATTCTATTTCAAATTAAGCACTGCTAGTCTATGTAATGCTCTAGTACACATTATGTACTTTACAAGAGGATTTATATTTTCTTTATTATCTTGTATAATTATAACTGCATCAAATTCAAGTCCCTTAGCAAGATATGCAGGAATCAATACTTTTCCTCCCTTATAAATAAGATCTTCATTATCAAGTTTCTGTATTGCTGTTCCTTCTTTAATTTCTTCTGAATATTTATATAACATTGCTTTATTGCTAAAAATTACAGCTATATTTGAAAGTCCATCTTCTTCATAATCTTCAATAATATACTGAAGAGTAGTCAGCATTTCTTCTTTTGATAAATCATTTTCTTCAATAACTTTACCTCCATGTCTTACAAGAGGCACTATCTTATTTTCAGTTAATGACTTATTTGCATATTCCATTATTTCTTGAGTAGATCTATAACTCTTCTTTAGATAAAATTCAGCTATATTATAATTATCTTCTTTTTTAAATATTCTTCCTAAATGTGTCATTGCTGTATCTTCACCATTTAGTGCAAGCCTCTGATTTGAATCTCCTACTATTGTATAGCTTTTACATCCTGTTATCTCTTTTATTATTTCAAATTGAATAAAAGTATAATCTTGTGCTTCATCAATTACAATATGCTTTATTTCTCTCTTTAATTTAGGTTTACATAATTTAACTTCAAGATATAACATTCCAACTAAATCCATATAAGTAATTTTATTATTATTTACATACTTTTTATAAATTTCTTTAACATCTTCATGTTTAAGCCACAAGTCTAAATTTTTTCTAGCTTCAATTACTTTTCTTATAATCTCTTTTATCTTTATTTTCTTTTTAAATAAAATATTATTAATCTGTTCATTCTTTTCTTCTTCTGAAAGATTTTTTATTTTTATATCTATTTCCTTTAAAAGTTTATAATATAGTTCATCTCTCTTATTTTTTATTTTTGATGTTAAAATTCTTCTTATTTTTTCGCTTCTTCTAAATAAAGGCATATTCTTATAATATCCACAGAACATTTCGTTAATTTCATCTTTACTTACTATCATTTCACCATCAAATAAAACATCATTTATTGAAAAATAATTTTTATTTAATTCTTCTATTACATCGTTTAATTTATCATAATATTTTGAAGAACTCTTATACCTATAATCAATAAGACTTTCCTCATCACCATCCATAACCTTTTCCATATATGTACTATATTTTTCTATACTAGAATCATCTGTTATTTTTACGATATTTTTTGCAAAATTTTCAAATGTAGTTTCAGCAATATTACTTTCTCCAAGTGAAGGTAAAACCTGTGCAATATAGTCCATAAATATATCATTAGGTCCAAATATAAGAACTTTATCTCCAAGCTGTTTTCTAAAATTATATAAAAGATATGAAACCCTATGAAGCGCAATAGTTGTTTTTCCAGAACCAGCAACTCCATTGACTACAATAACTTTATTCTTATCTTGTCTTATTATTTCATCCTGTTCCTTTTGTATTGTCATTACAATATCTTTTAATTTATCAGATGAGTGTTCAGTAAGAACCATCTGAAGTATCTCATCTTTTACATCAAGTTCTGAATCAAATACTCCTTTAAGTTCACCCTTTTTTATAACAATCTGTTTTCTTTCTTTTATATCAGCATTTTCTTCCCCATTTGGTACAGTATATTTAACATTTCCAAGGACTCCTTTATAAAATAAAGCAGCAATTGGAGCTCTCCAATCTACTATTACAGGTTCAAAACTATCTTCAAGAGTTAAGCCATATTTTCCTATATAAAAACTAAAAATTTGATCATCATCATCTAAGCAAACTATTTTACCAAAATATGGGCACTCTTTTAGTTTTGTAAGTTCAATAAGTCTTTTATCTATTGTTTTATATGATTCCTCTTTCACATATTCTTCATGGTCAAAATATTTCGAAACTTCTTCATCATCAGTTTTATGTTCTTCAAGATACTGTTGTCTTGCTTCTAATATTCCTTTAGTAACATTCTTTCTTCTTTCTAAATAATCTGCTATCTCACATTTTATTATATTTGAAACTTCTATAAATTTATTTTCTTCTGTTATGAATTCTATCGTTTTATTCAAAAGGCACAGCTCCCTTATTTGTTTTAATTATAAAGAATACTTGTAAAATAGATATATATCTTCTTACAAGTATCTTTAGTATCTTATTTAATAATTATTTTTTTAATCATTATTTTTATCATTATTATCATCTGAGTTATCACTTTTAGTATCATCTTTAACTGTTTCTTCTTCAGAATCAGTTTTATCTTTTATAGGAAATAGAAGTGGTTCGTCTGCAAATAATTTTCTTTTTGCTGAATATGGATCATTTACTTTATTTTCTTTTTCTATATCATCATTCATATTTTTTAATGATACATCTCCATCAATCTCTCTTTTTAACTCTTCAATTTCTAATTCTCTTTCTTTGTTTCTCTTTTCATACTCATACTCATATTCCTGTTCATTAACTTCTTTTTCTTTACGTTTCTCTTCTCTATCTTTTTTTAGCTCTTCAACTTCTTTTTCATGCTGTCTTTGTTCCTTCTCTTTTTCTTCTTTAAGTTCAGGATACTTTTCATACACATAACCAAAGAACTCATCGCCAAACATTGTTTCTTTTTCAAGAAGAATAGATGCTATTTTATCTAAAAGATCTCTATTTTCTCTTAAGATATCTCTTGCTCTTTTATGTGCTTGTTTTATTATCTTAATAGTCTGCCTATCTAACTGAGTTGATGTTTCTTCACTACAGTTTCTAACTGCTCTTCCATCAAGATATCTATTTTGAATCGACTCAAGTGCTGTCATATCAAATTCTTCTGACATTCCATACATAGATACCATACTTCTTGCAGACTGAGTTGCTTTTTCTATATCATTAGATGCTCCTGTTGAAACAAGATTAAATACTTCTTCTTCTGCAGAACGTCCTCCAAGCATTACCGTAATCTGGTTTAGCAATTCTTCTTTAGATGTAAGATATTTTTCCTCCTCTGGAAGCTGCATAGTATATCCAAGTGCTCCCATTGTTCTAGGAACTATTGTTATTTTGTGAACAGGATCTGTTCCTTTAAGCATCGCTGCAACAAGTGCGTGCCCAACTTCATGAAAAGCTACTACTTTTCTTTCCTTTGGAGATAAGATTCTATCTTTCTTTTCTTTTCCCGCTATAATTACTTCAACAGCTTCTCTTAAGTCTTCTTGAAGAACTTCTTTTCTTCTTCTTCTTACAGCTCTTAGTGCCGCTTCATTTATAATATTTGCAAGATCAGCTCCAACAGCTCCTGGAGTTGATTTAGCTATTTCAGAAAGATCAACATCTGTACCTAAAATAACTTTCTTTGCATGTACTTTAAGTATCGCTTCTCTTCCTTTAAAATCAGGTCTATCAACTATAACTCTTCTATCAAATCTTCCCGGTCTTAAAAGTGCTTTATCAAGTATTTCTGGCCTGTTTGTAGCTCCAAGAAGAACAACTCCTTTAGATGAATCAAATCCATCCATTTCTGATAAAAGCTGATTTAATGTCTGCTCTCTTTCATCATTGCTCTGCATCTGACTATCTCTGCTTTTTCCTATTGCATCTATTTCATCAATAAATACTATACATGGAGCTTTTGCTACAGCATCTTTAAATAATTCTCTAACTCTAGATGCTCCAACACCAACAAACATTTCTACAAAACTTGAACCAGATAATGAGAAAAATGGTACTCTAGCTTCACCTGCAACAGCCCTTGCAATAAGAGTCTTTCCTGTTCCTGGAGGTCCTACAAGAAGCACTCCTTTAGGAAGTTTTGCTCCTATTTCTGTATACTTTTTAGGACAGTTAAGGAAATCTATAACTTCTTTTAATGATTCTTTTGCTTCTTCCTGACCTGCGACATCATCAAATGTTACCTTAATTTCATTTTCAACATAAAATTTGGCATTATTCTTTCCAATACCCATCATTCCTCCGCCACCAAGTCCGCCGGCTTTTGAGAATAAAAACTTATACATTAAGAATATAAGTCCAAGTGGAAGTATTATTGTAAGAACAAAATTCAATATAGGTGTACTTTTATCTATATCTCCTTTAAAAGATAAATCTCCTTCTTTTGACTTAGCTTCAAGTTTTTCAATAAGACTATCATCACCAATGTTTACTGTTTTAAAAGTTTTTTCTTTATTATCCTTATTAGATGTTATGTAGATATAACTATTTGTGATAGTAACTTCTGATACTTCATTATCATCTAGCATCTCTATAAATTCATCATATTTTATATCCTTGCTCCCTGTAAACTCCCTCGTATAATATGAAAATACTAAAAAAGCTCCGATTGCAATTAAAATATAAATAACTACAGCATTCAATTTCTTTTTGTTATCATTTTTACCGTTATTTCCATTATCTAAATTTCTATTATTGTCATTGTTAAACAAAAAATCATCCTCCCTTCAAACTACTTCCAAATATCATCTGTCATTTGATTAATATATTTCTGTCTTTCAACAGTCAATTTTTTATCTATTTTAAAGTTATCACCATCCGTCAATAAAATATACCCTTCTTTAAAATTTCCTTTTATTTTTTTTAAAGGTATATTGATCATTTCCCCATTCTCTTTTTCACACACCGCATATTGTCCTTCAATTCTGTCTATTACATATGGCATAACATACACCTCAAATTACTCTCTATTTTATACTTCCAATCCTTGAAAAAGGATAAAATCTAAGTATTGCTTTTCCCTTAATATCTGAAGATTTTATATATGAATTTATCCAAAATCTTGAATCTTTAGAATTACTTCTATTATCACCTAAAAAGAAAAAGCTATCATCTGGTACATCAAACGTTCCTGTATAATTCATATTATTTTGTATATATGGTTCATCAATTACATCTCCATTTATACTAACCGTTCCTTCATTTATCTCTATATGATCTCCAGGAAGTCCTATAACTCTTTTTATAAGTCTATCCGAAAGCTCAGATGAATAAAATACAATTATATCTCCACGCTTTATCTTACTTGGATTATAAACTCTCTCAATTGTAAGTCTATCTCCTATCTGTATCGTAGGATACATAGATGAAGTTGGAACTGAAACATTATATATAAGAAATTTATTTACACATAATGCTAAAACAAACGCTATAGCAATAGGCATAACCCAATCCTTTAAAAAGCCAATTATCCTACTATTTTTCTTTAATATCTGCTGAATACTTTTAAAATTTATATTATTTAAACCATCTTTCATAAAATTTCTCCTAAACGTAAATGCTATTTAATAATTTCAAAATCACCTATAGGATAATACTTAATCTGTGCCTTTCCTTCTATCTTGCTTCCATCTATATATGGATTCTTCCAGTAACGCGCATCATCTGAGATCTTTCTGTTATCTCCAAGGAAAAAATATTTTCCTTCAGGTACATTGAATGTGCCATCATATTTTTCATTATTTTTTACATAATCTTCTTCAAGCTTTTCTCCATTACGATACACAATACCATCTTTTATGTCTATTTTATCTCCCGGCTTTCCAATTAATCTTTTTATCAGTATCTTATTAAGTTCATCTGATTTAAAAACAACAATGTCACCATACTCTAAATTTTGAGGATGATAAACTCTTGTTGAAATAAGCCTGTCATTTATATTAAGTTTAGGTATCATAGAGCCACTTTCAATCCATATGCTGTATGCTACAAAATTCCATATAAGAACTGAAATTATAACTACAGAAAAAATATCTATTATCCATTCCTTTATTGTACTTTTCTGTTCTTTATTTTTTTCACTATTCTTTTTAAAAAACACTTCACACCCTCCAAATGCTAATTATCCGATTAAAATTAAGTATATCATATTTTAAAATAAAATAACATTTCTTATAACTCTTTTTCTATTAATATTATATAAATTTTAAAATTTATAACTTATTTTAAGCAAAAAAATATACACCAAAAATTAATTTTGATGTATACCCTTTTTATATATTATAATCTTGGGAAAGAATATTAATAAAAAGCAATTTTAAATTTATTTTTTTAAATATATAGTTATCTTTTAACCATAATAATTATACCACATTTTCATAAAAAATAATAGTTATTTGCTAAATTTCATTTATAATTAAATTTTCGTATGTTTCCCTCTTACAGACAAGCTTTGACTTGCCATCCTCTACCATAATAACTGCCGCTTTAGGTGTCTTATTGTAATTATTTGCCATAGAATATCCATACGCTCCTGTTGTAGCTATAGCAAGGATATCTCCTATTTTAACTTCTGGTGTTTTAACATCATGAATTAGAAGGTCTCCAGACTCACAACATTTACCTGCAATCGTTACTGTCTCTAATGATTCTGATTGCACATTTGATGCAAGAGCACATTCATATTCCGCTTGGTATAATGAAGGTCTTATATTATCTGTCATTCCTCCATCAACGGAAACATATTTTCTAATTCCAGGAATATTTTTTACAGCACCTATTGTATAAAGAGTAGTTCCTGCATTTGCAACAATACTTCTTCCTGGTTCTATTATAAGATTAGGTCTTTTTTGATCGTACTTTCTGCATACTTCATCAACTCTATTTATAATAGTTTCACAATATTCACTAGTTGCTTTAGGTTTATCACTATCTGTGTAATAAACTCCAAAGCCTCCTCCAAAATCAATATTTTTTACTTTATAATTAAATTTTTCTTCTATTTTTCTTACGTATCCGAGCATTATATCAACTGCATCCTGATAAGGTTTGAGTTCAAAAATTTGTGAACCTATATGACAATGTATTCCTAAAAGATTTACATTTTTTAAGTCTATTGCCTTTTTTACAGCATCAAAAATTATATTATCAACTGGGGCAAATCCAAATTTTGAATCTATTTGACCTGTCTTTATATATTCATGAGTATGAGCTTCTATTCCAGGCGTAAGTCTTAAAAATATATCTTGAATCATATTTTTCTTTTTTGCAGCTTCATTAATAGCATTAAGTTCATCCATATTATCAACTACAAATACACCTACTCCAAGTTCTATACCCATATCTATTTCTTCTTTAGTTTTGTTATTTCCATGGAATATAACTCTTTTAAGTGGAAAATCTGCCTTATATGCAGTATATAATTCTCCCCCAGATACGACATCAAGAGACATATTTTCTTTACTTAAAATTCTGCACATTTCTAAATTTAAAAAAGCTTTCCCCGCAAAAGCTACTCTATTTCCGTTTTCTTCACATTTAAAATACTTTCTATAATCTCTGCAGTATTCTTTTATTAATTTAGTATCATATACATAAAGCGGGGTTTTATATTCTTTTACAAGTTCTTCTGCTTTTACGCCGCCTATTTCAAGTTTATTGCCGTTTATCTTCATAGTTCCAAATAATTTCATATTGTGCCCCCAGTTTTTTATAAATTAAGACTAAATTCAGCTTAATAATATTTTATTCAATCTTATTTGTTATGATACCATAATAATAATTATTTCTCAATTCTATCTATTCTTTTTTCTCTCTGTATACATCCATTAAATCGCACATTATATTTGCTGTTGATGGAGGAGTATATGTTATAGCATTTGCACCTGCCTGAATTGTTTCTTTTATAGTTTCATTTGTAGGACCACCTGTTGCTATAATAGGAAACATGGGGAATTTTTCTCTTATATTTCTTACAATAGTAGCTGTATTTTTCCCACCAGATACATTTAAAATACTAGCACCTGATTCTATCCTTTTAGATACATCATCTTCTTTAGAAACTACAGTAACAATTATTGGTATATCAATAGTATCTCTTAACCTTTTAACAACATTATTTGATGTTGGTGCATTTACAACAACTCCCATAGCTCCTTTAAATTCAGCATCCATTGCAAGATTGACAACTCTTTTTCCCTGAGTTATTCCTCCTCCTACTCCACAAAAAACGGGTACATCTGCTGCCATAACAAGAGACTGCGTTATTATAGGTTGTGGTGTAAATGGATAAACAGCAATTATCGCATCGGCATTAGTATTTTTTATTAATGCTACATCCGTACTAAATAGCAATGATTTTATTCTTTTTCCAAAAATCTTTATACCTCCACATTCTCTTATAACTGATGGAACTTCTACCATGTGATTTCTAAGATTTCCTTTTACCTCTGGTATAAATTTAATTTCCTTAACCCCCATCGATAATCCTCCTATTTTAAAAGTAATATAATCATATAATTAATATTATTATACTATATAAAAATGATACTGTAATACTATTTTTTATTTCTTCTTATCCAAAGATATCCACATTATCCACAGATTTTATCCACAGATTTCATGTTCGTGTTAATTATTTTTCATCTAAAAATTATATTAAAACAACAAATATATCTTTTTTCTACGAAAATCCTTATTTTTTTGAATCTATCTCATATCTGACTCTTTGAAAAATTTAATTTAATTTTTACCATCATTTAAACTTATCCACATAAATTAGTAAAAATAATTAACATTGTCTTTTCCCTTTTTTTCTAATATAAAGCACTCTTTTATAAAATTATTCACATAGTTAATCACATTTTTTGTGGATAACTTATAAATATTATAATTAAATTCTTAATTAATAATAAACTTATCCACAAAAATATGTCTTTAACTAAGGATTACAAATAAAAAACAATACTGTCATAAACTTAAATTATTTCCTAAGCAGCACTATAATTTTATTATTATTTGTATTACAATGAATTATATATCTAAATTTATCATTGGGGGTGCAATAAATGATATCAGAAAAAATGAAAATACTTGCTTCACATAATTCAGTAATAAGAGCTATGTTTGAAGAAGGCAAAAAACTTGCAGACAAATATGGAAAAGAAAATGTTTTTGATTATAGTATAGGAAATCCAAACGTTCAGCCTCCTGATGCTATAAGAAAAGCAGCAATTGAAATATTATCTACAGAAAATCCTAACTTTATTCATGGATATATGAATAACTCAGGATATGAAGATGTACGAGATGAAATAAGTAACTATATAAATAAAACAAGAGGTCTGAATTTAGACAGAGACAACCTTGTTATGACATGTGGAGCTGCTGGAGGACTTAATATAATATTAAAAAGTATAATAAATCCTGGAGATGAAGTTATAACATTTGCTCCTTATTTTGGAGAATATAAAAGCTATACAGAAAATTTTGATGGTAAACTAATAGTTGTACCAACAAATACTGAAACTTTTGAACCTGATCCAGATTTACTAAGAAACGCAATAACTAAAAAAACAAAAGCGTTAATAGTAAATACTCCAAACAACCCTACAGGTGTAATATACTCAAGAGAAGCTATTAAAAAAATGTGTGATGTTTTAAGAGAAAAAGAAAAAGAATTTAACACTACAATATACTTAATATCAGATGAACCTTATCGAGACATTGCATACGATGGAATAGAAGTTCCATGTTTATTCGAATTTTATAATAATACTTTCATAGGATATTCATACAGTAAATCTCTATCTCTTCCAGGTGAAAGAATAGGATACGTTGCTATAAATCCTGAAATGGATGATATAGAAGATATTAAAACTTCTTTAAAAATTGCAACAAGAATTTTAGGTTTTGTAAATGCGCCATCACTTTTCCAAAGAGTAATTGCAAAGACTCTTGGTACAAAAGTAGACGTAAGTATTTATCAAAAGAGCCGTGATTTACTATACAATCATCTTATTTCTTTAGGATTTACATGTGTTAAACCTCAAGGAGCATTTTATCTATTCCCTAAATGTCCAAACGGAGATGATAAGAAGTTCTGTTTAGATGCTAAGAAATTTAATTTATTATTAGTTCCAGGTTCTTCTTTTGAATGTCCTGGATATGCAAGAATTGCTTACTGCAAGTCATATGACGAAATAAAAAGATCTCTTAAAGCTTTCGAGAAACTTGCAGCACTTTATAATTTAAAAAAGAATTAATTAACATATTATGCTATTAAAAATCTACAGGAGATAAAATATTATCTCTTGCAGATTTTTTTATTCTACTTTTTTATAATATAATTGATTGGTTCTAAATATATTTACAAAATTTTTCCTATATCTCTCTATCTTTATAAGAGAAAGAATAAAATCCGTACAAAATAGTAAAAATGCAGTAATTAATATAAGATAAAAATAGTCATCAAAATAATAATATATATCTTTTATATAATTATGAATAAAATTTATTAGTATATATAAAAGTACTGTCCAATATATAGAGAATCTAAGGCAAATTACTCCTTTATAATTATCTTTAAGATTGGAGTAATCCCAGTATTTCTTATGAAAGTATATTTTAAATACAATTCCTGTTATATATTCTATAGATGTAGGGACAATAAAACACAGACAAAATAAGAAAATAGAATTAATTCTAAAATTCTGATAAAGATATAATAGTAAAGTGCAACATATACCATACATAGGTTTTATAGGACCAATTAAAAAATTATCTTTCCTTAAATATTTTACTGAATATAGGCTATAGAGTTCTTCTATAATCCACCCGCAAAAAGAATAGAAAAACAAATTATAAATAACCATATGATAAACAGACATAACATCACACACTCCTTGTCTATGAAATTCACTTTTATTTTCTGTACATACAGTATTTTTATACATTAGTTAAAAAAATTAAGTTTTCTTCTATATTCGTTGTTTTTTATTACTTGTCTGGTATAATTTAGTTGTATAAATATAACCGTGTTAAAGGAGTCATATATAAATGGAAAAGATATATTACGATAAAAAATACGATAAAGAATTTACAACAGATGTTAATGAAATAATAGAAAAAGATGGAAAAGTAATACTTACTCTTAATAAAACTGCTTTCTTCCCTGGAGGAGGCGGACAACACTGTGACAAAGGCACAATAGATGACGCAAATTTATTAGATGTATATGAAGAAAATGAAATTGTTTATCACGTAGTGGATAAAAAGCCTTCTAAAACAAAAGATGTTTTATGCAAAATAGATTGGGAAAGAAGACTTGATGGTATGCATCAACATTTAGGTCAGCATATTCTCTCTGGTGCTTTCTTTGATCTTTTTAATGCAAATACATTTGCAATACATCTTGGAGAAGATATAAGCAGTGTTGATCTTTACGGACTATTTTCTGAAGAGCAGATAAGAGAAGCAGAAAAATATGCAAACAAAGCAATTGCAAATGGACTTTCTGTGCTTTCATTTGTTCCCTCTATAGAAGAACTAAAAAAGCTTAACTTAAGAAGAGCGCTTCCTAAGACAGATGAAGAAATAAGAATAGTAAAAATAGGTGATACATATGACATCAATGCATGTTGTGGACTTCATCCATCAAATACTTCTGAATTAAGACTTATAAAAATAAAAAAATATGAAAAACATAAAGAAGGAACAAGAATTGAATTTTTAGCTGGCAATCGTGCAGTTTACGATTCTTATAAAAAAGATGAATTTCAAAATTCTATATGTAAATTATTAAACTGCAATGAAAATGAAGCTTTAAATAGCATAAATAATTTAAATAATGAACTTAAAAAATCAAATGAGCAAAACAAAAGATTAAATGCAGAACTTATAAAGTATCAAGCTCAAGATTTCATAAATTCATCAGATAAAATAAATGAGTATAATTTGGTTCATAAAATTTTTACCGATTCAGATTCAAAATATCTTTCAAATCTTGCATCTGAAATAGTAAAGAATGATAACATCATCACTTTATTTGCTTTAAAATCACAAGAAAAAACAAATCTTATATTTGCATGTTCAAAAAATATTAAGGGAATTAAAATGGGCGATATTTTAAAAGAAGCTGTTTCCATTCTAGATGGAAGAGGCGGTGGAAGTCCTTTCCTTGCACAAGGTGCAGGTAAAAATACAGAAAAAACAGAAGATGCCATAAACTTTGCAATAAATAAGATAAAAGAAATATAAAATAAAAAATGCAATGATTAAGATTACATTCCTTTATCATTGCATTTTTATATTATAAATTTAATGTGTTTAATGAATTATCTAAATCTTCTATTATATCGTCAGCATTTTCAAGTCCTATAGAAAGCCTTACAAGTCCTGGTGTTATTCCTGCTGCAACAAGCTGCTCATCTGTAAGCTGTCTATGTGTTGAGCTTGCTGGATGAAGTACACATGTACGAATATCTGCAACATGTACAACATTTTCTGCAAGTTTTAAATTATCCATAAATTTAATTGCATTTTCTCTCTTCCCTTTTATTGAAAAAGAAATTACTCCACTGCATCCAAGTGGAAGATATTTTTTTGCTAATGAATTATATTTATTATTCTTTAGTGTAGGATAATTAATAAATTCTATTTCTTTTCTTCCATTTAAATATTCAGCAACCTTTTCGGCATTTCTACAATACTTTTCCATTCTAACAGCTAAAGTTTCAAGTCCTAAATTAAGCATAAATGCTGCATTTGCTGTTGGATATGCACCTAAGTCCCTCATAAGCTGTACTCTTGCTTTTGTTATGTATGCTGCTTTTTTAAATTGTTTACTATAAATTATTCCATGATATGATTCATCAGGCTGTGTAAACTCCTCAAACTTTCCATTTGCATAATCAAATTTTCCACTATCTACAATTACTCCACCAATATATGCTGCATGTCCATCCATATATTTGGTAGTTGACTCAACTACTATATCTGCTCCATGCTCAATTGGTCTACATAAAATTGGTGTTGCAAATGTATTATCAACTATTAATGGTACTCCATTTTTATGTGCTATTTTAGAAAATTTTTCGATATCAAGCACCGAGATAGCAGGATTAGCTATTGTTTCCCCAAATACAAGCTTTGTATTGCTTTTAAATGCTTTTTGAATTTCTTCTTCTGATGCATCCTGATCAACAAATGTACAATCTATTCCAAATCTTTTTAATGTAACATTGAAAAGATTTATAGTTCCTCCATAGATGCATGATGATGCAACTACATGGTCTCCACATTTAGCAATATTAAGCACACTTATAAGAGATGCTGCCTGTCCTGATGTAGTACATAATGCACCTACCCCACCTTCAAGTTCTGCAATCTTTTCTTCAACAAATCCAACTGTTGGATTAGATATACGTGAATACATATGTCCATCTGCTTTTAAATCAAATAATTTTCCTATTTCATTTGTATTATCGTATCTGTATGTAGTACTTTGATAAATTGGAAGTACCACTGGTTCTCCATTCTTAGGTTGATAACCTGAATGAAGACATTTAGTTTCTATTTTCATAATATAGCCCTCCTGAATTATTTTATTGTTTCAATTATACAATATTTATATATTATTATCTATATCAGCATAAGTAAGCTTAATTAAGTTTAACTTCTTTTGCATACTTTCTATATCTTTTATTAATATTTCTTTTTCCTTCTCTACTCTATAATTTTTTATACTTGTTAACTCATAATGATATAACTCTCTATTTTTCTTCTTAATTGATTCTTTAAGTGAAGTATATAATTTCTTTTTAGCATTCCATATTGATATGAGTCTATTATAACCATAAAAAGTAATATTTGATTCTTCTTTAAAAGCATCTGAAATTACTATACTCATAACTATAAGCTGAATACAACATGATAAATTTGAAATACTCTGTTTTATATTTTTTCTATTTTCTAAAACTAGCATTGTCACCATAAACTGAAGTGATGAAAATTCATCTGCATTTTTACATTTACAGTATGATACTATCCCCTTGTCACTTCCTATAATCTTAGATATTTTATATAAAACTTCTAAGATTATTCTATATACATTTTTATCATTATACTCACTTAAAATATCTATAACTTTAAAAATATCAGTTTCTATAAATTTCTTAATATTATAAGTGTAATTACCCATTATTTCTAAATTTCTATAAATAGATGTTAATATCTTGCTATCCAATAATTCTATTTTATAACTTATATTCTTGATATCCTCATCAGAAAATCTTATAAATATATTTTTTGACTGTTTTTTAAAAAACGATATACAAATATTAATATAGTAATTTTCTAAAATTTCTATTTTATCATAAATAAAATTTTGTTCTATATTATCTGCAAACATTTGAAGTGATGTATCCACAATCGAATCTAATGAGTTTATAAAGCTACCTCTATTTTTTATATTAAATATCATCACATTAGAAATTTTTAATATCTTATAATATAATACTAAATGAATCTCATCTTTATTTATGTTTTTTATCTTACTCATTTCATTTTGTATATAAAAATATATATCATCAATCTTAGGTCTATTTATTATATTTTTAATTCCTATAGATGGTATATAAGATGAAATAAGAACATAAAGCATTTTTATTCTTCTCTCATCTAAATTAGTAAAACTTCTAAAAAAATCTTTATATCTTATATTAGTAATCATGCTGTCACTAGCAATATTTTTTAATATAAATGCACTTTTCTTTAAATCTTTTGAATTAATAATATACTCATCTATAATGTCATTAAGTCTACTTAAATTAGTTTTAAATGAATAATTTAAATCTTCAATTTTTTGATTTATTTTCTCTTTTATATACTTATTATCTGCAAAACAATACGATTCAAGACAATCTTGTAAATTTTTACTAATAAACTTTAATATTTTATAATTTTTTCTTATAATAGATATATTCTCTTTAGCAAAATATAATCTTTGAGTAAGCTTATTATCACTTATTTCTAAATTCTCTATATAATCTTTTATTTCTTTCATGCTTACTTCTGAATTTACAAGCTTTGATTCGATATTTAAAATATTGTTTTTTATAATATTTTCTTTGTTCTTATTATCTTTATATATAGAATAATAATTATTTACTTTAGAAATAATTATGCAGTATTGTTTTTTATAATCAAGAAAATACTCACTATGATTTTTAAGTTCGTTTTCATATTTTTGTTTTAATTTCTTTATTTCTATTATTGTATCATTTATTTTAATTATATTAGTCGATTCCATCTGCTGCATCATTTTCTGTCTTAATTTATTAATTTCTATTTCTTTTATAGATATTTCATTTCTCAATTTTAATATATATTTTTCTTCATCTTCAACTGACACTGAAGGAGTAAAAATATAATTTTTATCACTCCGAATGTACCATATAAGTATATTATTAAGTATTATCATAATATCCTCAAAACTATACTTATTTTCTGTTTTTTCTCGTACTATTTCTATGTATTTTTGAATCTTTACAGGAAAATCAATTTCAGGATTGAGTCTAAGGCTCGATATAATAAATGAAATTCCACCTTCATAATCTATATCTGCTTTTTTAGCTTTTTCACGAAGCAAACCTTCTACAACACTTCTTGCTATCATTTTTGCTACTTTTTCATCTTTAAAAAATATAGCTTCAGCTTGAAGAAGTTTATAATAAAAGTTCTCGATATCTGTTCCTTTTAAGTATGAAAAATTATAAATATACAAAGTCTATCACCTTTTGTTTAATATAATAAATTAATCTGTTATAAGAGTATCTATTAAAAGATCATGCTTTTCAATGTTAATTTTATCAAGCATCTGAAATTTATATGAAAGCGAAACTTTTTTTACAGGCTTAGATATACATTTTAAATATTTATCATAGTACCCTCCCCCATATCCAATTCTGCCTCCTTTATTATCGAAAGCAACTCCAGGTACTACAATTAGATCAAAAATATCTGGATCAGCAGCTTTTATATTGGATGCTGGCTCTAATATTCCATATTTATCTTTCGTAAGATTTTTAAAATCTTTAATTCTTACTGCATCCATTACTTTCTTTTTTATGTCTGTTCGTGGAATGAATATTTCTTTTCCATCTTTTAATGCAGTTTTTATTATTTCTTTTGTATCTATTTCTGATCCATATGATATGTAAATAAAAATTTTACTACTTTTTATGTATGTATCTGATGATAAGAATTTTTTTCTAATTATTTCATCAGCTCTTTCTTTTTGTTCAGAATTAAGATTGTTTCTAATCTTTAAAATTTCATGTCTTATTTGATGCTTTTGCTCTTTAATGTCCATATTTAATTTTTTATCCCCCCAGATTTATTTTCGGTTTTGATATAATAACCTTCGAAACTATTTTTAATGTATCTTTATCTATTTCTATTTTATATATATCAGGACATCCGTTTTCTCTCCATAATTTAAGAAACTTCGGATTTATTTTACTTTGATAGTAATACTCTTCATCATAAATATCAGAGAACTGTATAAACGATAAAAGACTCCTTTTATCTAAAAAAATATCTTTCTTTGATAAAATTGTAATGACAGGCTTTAAAAATCTTAAAGGTATTTCATAATTAAAAAATCTATCATTTTTTAATTCTTTTCCCTCTAATAAAGCTCTCTTTAAAAATATATTCTGAGCATCATTATTTGAAATTTTTATTTTAAGTTTAACATTATTTCTTTTATCCGATTGTAATTTTACTCTAACCATTCTCTCCCCATCTATTTTTTATTAATAATTTATTGTAAAAGTTAAATTTTACTCTTCTACACTTATAAATACAGTTGGAAAAGCAAGTAAAACTCCTCCACCTATTAAATTTCCTACACTTACCCATATAATATTTCTTACCACTTCTAATAATGAAATATTATGAAGTGCAAAAAATCCTACTGAAAAAATCCCCATATTAGCAATGCTGTGTTCAAAGCCTGCGATTGCAAAAGCAAATACACACCAAAACATCATAATAAGCTTTCCACTATCTGAATATATTTTTATAGTAGCTAAAAAACCAAGACATACTATAAAATTACATAACATCCCTCTTAAAATAAGTTCAGAAATAGTAAGTGAAAGCTTAGCATTTATTATAGGTTCAATATAATCTCTTATTATATTAAATGATGCTCCACTTTTTATGAAAATATATGAAATTATAATACTTCCTATAAGATTTCCTATATAACTATATACCCATACCTTAAAAGCCATTTTAAATGTGGTTTTACCTGCATATATTCCACTAGACATAATAAGATTATTTCCTGTAAAAAGTTCTCCATTTAAAAATACAATAAGAGCAAGTGCAAGAGAAAATGTTGCTGCAACTATAACTCTAGCAACTTCTGGATATTTAGGATTTAATATTCCTGCTGTTGTATATGATAAAATTATAGCAACAATTACATAAAATCCTGTAACTACTGCCCTCATTATATATTTAACAGGATATTTATCTGCATTATCATACTTTCTTTGAGCTAGTTTTGTTATTATTTCTATATCTTTATTATACATATATATCTACCTTCTAAAATTTATAATTGAGTTAAACCTCAAATTATTATTACCAATAATCTAAGATTTAATTCAAATAGTAAATTAAAGATGATATAACTTAAAAACTACCTTCAATTGACTTATAATCTATCGAAGGCAGTTTTATTAATTATTTCATTTCATTTTTTAGCAGAACATTTCCGTCAAGAGTAATAAAACCATTTTTATATCCTTGAATAACTTCTCCATTATAAGATAACTGTTTATTTGATTTTAATTCTGTCACAACTTTTTCTGTTTTAGAATTACAATATATACTTCCTGTACTATATTCTACTATTATGTCATTCCTATCTATTGGTGTTTTTAAGACCATTTTTTGCCAACTTAATGAATCCTTAGAGAAATCAGCATAATATATTTCCTGAATTTTGCCATTCTCCTCTTTACCAAAATATATATTATCATTAAAATCGTTACCTAATATCTTAGGGCTTGTTACATTTGGTACTTTAACACTATCATTTGTATTTATTACATTTATTTGAGATCCGGTCTCTATAACAGCATTAACTCCAGTTGTTGGCACTGCAATATTTCCTATTTCTATATTACTTTTAACTCTCTTTAATTCATTCATTATATTTAAATAATAAAGATTACTTCTACCTGTTGATTTCTTTATCTTTATATAAAGACTACTTGTTGATGTTGAAAACTGTACATCATCAACAGTATCATCATTACTTTGGCACTGTATTCTTATCTTATTTAAATTAAAATCAGTAAGTTCTCTCGATACACCTTTTTTAGCATCAAATGATATAGGTTCAAAATAATAACTTCCATTTTCCTTTATTTTTCTTACTATAATCATATTACTTTCATTAGGAAGCCATTTATAATAAACTATCTGAGCATCAATAGTACTATTATCATTATCTGAAGAAGACGCATATAGCTTAACATTCTCTATATCTTCGTCAAAACCTATTTTACTATTTTCTTTTAATGGACTATTTTCTTTACTTATAGACTCATTTGTATTCGAAGAATCGCTCTGTACAGGACTTCCGCTTTGAGTTTCTTCATTTTTCTTCTCTTCATTTATTATTTCTTGATTTTTTTCTTTTTCTTCTTCTTTTTTCTCCTCTATCTTTTGCTCTGTTTCTTTTACTTTTTCTTTTGATGTAGTACTCTTTGAAGAAGTGCTTGTTTTTGATTTATCTGTTTTATCACTTGCACTACTTTCTGTATTAGTCTTATCTTTATCGCTTACTTTATCTGAGTCATCTGAAGATGAACTATCATTTTTGCTATAAATATTTTCAAATTCTTTTTCCGATTCATCACTTATATCATATACTTTTAATTTTCCATCCTCGGCATAGGCTATAAATCGTCCATCTGTAGATACTTTAACTCCTTCTACTCCATCTTTAAGCTGTATTTCGTTCTTTAAATTAGCACTTGGATCATCCATTTCAACTTTTTCTGCTTTAGTTGTAATATCTGTAGAGCAGTAAACTTTTTCAATAAACAAAAATATCCCATTTTGTATAATTACTGCAATAAGTGTAAGTGCAAGAAACTTGATAAATTTTTTCATAACTTCATATATCTCCTTTCTTAATACTAAGATTCAACATAGAATGCTGTTGCAACTGTTCTTTCTCCATTCCATGCATTAGGAGAATTTATTACCTCACCTTGATAATACATTGTAGAAGAATATCCACCATCAAGCATACCTGCATTTATAGCACCCCTGCTTTTCATAATCTCCTGAACGTCATATATTGTAGCACCTGGAGAACTTATTTTTCTTCCATCAATAACTAAAAATATAACTGTTCCATCTGCTTTTTGACCTACTGCTGTTCTTGGGTTATACCCTTCTTCCATCTTATCTTTTATTTGACGAACTCCATTTACTAGGAAAGTAGGTCCTCTAAAACACATAGCTTCCTGAACATCGAGATCTTTAAGATCTTCTATACTATGATCACCTACAATAAGCTCGCCATTTTTAGTAAATGCAACTACATTTTCTTTTTTATCTTCATCGTCTTCCTTAAAAACAACTTTTCCATCTGAAATTACAAATCCACCTGGTTGCCCACCTGTTCCTGCATATGTTGTACCATCTGATGATTTATCTTTAAATGTTCCTCCATTTATAGCTGCTATTGCATCATGTTCTTCTGCCATCTCACTTGTCTTTTGTCCAACTTTCCCAAGATATTTTGTCATAGCTACCTTTACTGATTTTGGATTCTCAATTTCAAGTATATATGCATAAAATCTAGGATTATCCTTTATATCATATCGTGATATATTATTTCCTATAGTATGCTCAACTTTTATCTTGTCCATATCTTGAACTTCAGAAGACGTATCCTCTTCTTTAGTTTCATTATTTCCAAGCATTTTATCTATTGTTTCCTCAGAAAATATATCAGTTATAAGATATGCATGTCTTGTTGCCAAAAGTGTATTTAAAAAAACTTTTCTTGTATTCTGATATGGTCCGAAAAAAAACAACATAGGTGTTGTAATAAGTAAAAATACGAATATATATAACGCTCCTAAAAATATAGAAACCGACTTTTTTCTTTTTTTATGATGAGCATGCTTTTCATTCTTTTTTTCAATTCTGCTCTTTGTACTCAATTTCATCCTCCTATCATGTTAAAAATTTGTAAAGTAATTATTATATATATTATACACTAAGATTATTCAAATATACATTATAAACTTCTTAATTTTTTATCATATTACAAAATGAAACATATTTTTTTATTATAATTTTAAAATTTTTAAATAGTATATTATTTAAAAGCCCCATAACAAATTAGCTATGGAGCTTCTAAACATTGATATATTTTTTATTAAATTTTCTATTTTATTTTAAAGTCACTCATTAATTCATGTAAATCCTTACTTATATGTAATGTTCCTTTTGAATCTTCAGTTACTTCATGGCTACTTTCTGTTATCTTATTTGCTGACTCTGTTAATGTTTCAAATGTTGCTAAGACTTCCTCAACACTTGCACTTTGCTCTTCTGAAATTGAAGATATATTTGTTGCAATGTTTGAACAATCCCATATCTTTTTTATAATATTTTTTGTATGCTTTGATGTCATATTTACTTCATTTAATATTGTATCAAATGACTTCATAGCATTATCTGTAACATCTTTGCTTAATGAAACTGAATCAACACTTTTTTTTGTTGCAGTATCTGTTTCACTTATATACTGAGTTATATTAGATATTAACTTTTCAATATCCTGAGCTGCATTTGTGCTCTTATCTGCAAGTTTTCTAATCTCATCTGCAACAACTGCAAAGCCTTTTCCTGCTTCTCCTGCTCTTGCACTCTCTATACTTGCATTTAATGATAAAAGATTTGTCTGTTCTGCTATTTCTTTAATAAGTTCTATAATAGAACCCATTTTTCTACTTGCTTCTGATACATCTGAAATTTTACTGCTTAAAGTTATCATTGATGTATCAATATCGGAGATAGCATTTTTAAGGCTTTCCATATTCTTTTTACTTACATTTGATACGTTAATTGTTTCACCTATTTTATTATTAATGTCTTCTCCAAGTTCATTACATTCACCCATAGAACCTGCTAGTGATACAGTATTTTGTGCAACATCTGTGACGCTTTGTGATATCTGTGACATAGTCTCATTTAACTGCTTCATTGACTCTGACTGAGTTTTTGATTCTTCAAATAATGTTTTTGATAATTCTTCTCCATTTGCACTCTTATTTTGAAGATTTTCAGAATGATTAAGAAGTTTATTAACTTTCTCTTTCATATTAGTTTTATATTTTCTTAAAGCATGTGACATCATGCCTATTTCATCGTTTGTCTTCACTTTAATTTCAGCTGTAAGATCTCCCTCTGTCATTTTTCCAAGTACATCTGTTATTTCCTTAAGTGGCTTTATCATTTTTGTGATTAAATAGCTTTCTACTATAACACATATAGCTACCATAAATATCATTATTGCAAGTATTACCATTGTGATTGTATTTAATCCTTCAAAAAGTACACTTGATTCTATGTAAGTTACTACTTTAAAGCTTGTTTGATCTATTGAAGTGTTATCACACACATACTCTCCTACAGATGTAGGCTTTGTCTGATCTAAAGTCTGCTTTATAAAATGCTCATCTATATCATCTATGCTCTTACCTATTTCATCTACATTCTTAGATGCTAAAACAAAGTCATTATCCGTATCTATAAGCATAATAGATGAACCCTTAAGTTCTTCATTATGAAAATACTTTTCACTTAATTCATCAAGATATATATCTGCACAAACTGTAGTTCCATCTTTAAGCATTCTGCTAGCTGTAACTATCATCTTACCACTTTCAGCATCTTCATATACTTTTCCAAATTGAAATTTATCTGGATGTGATATAGCTTCCTTATACCAATTTCTTGTTGTTATATCTCCATCATAAACAAATCCTGTAGAATTTATACATGTACCGTCTGGACAATGTCGTCAACTTAAGAGAAAATGATAATTTAATAAAAAAAACACTTGACAATAGTGGAAAATTTTGCAGCCTCGCTATAGAGAAATAAATTTATAGCGAGGTTTTACATTATGAAAAATACTAGATTATTATCTTTAATTTTAAAAGAAACAAACGATTTAATTACTTCAAGTGAGTACAAAGAAGCATACAGCTTAGGTAACTCATTCTCAAGGAATAGAAAACTATCCTTTTCAAATACGGTTCATTTTATTTGCTCCGCATTGCGAAAATCCATCTCTTCTGAAATTGATAATTTTATTGAAGATCATAAATGTTTAAAATTTCCGTCAATAACAAAACAAGCATTTTCTAAGGCAAGACAAAATATATCACCAGAAGCCTTTAATGAATTATGCAGACTTTTTGTTGATAAATTTTATAGTATAAATAAAAATTTAAACACTTGGAATGGTTTTAATATTCTAGCTGTAGATGGAACTAGTCTACAAGTGCCAGATACAAAAGAATGTGGTGAATATTTTGGATTAAGCAGTAATCAAAATAAGACAAGAACTGCTATTGCGACGGCGTCAGCCTTATATGATGTATTAAATGACATTATTGTAGATTCTAGAATTACTAAATATAAGACAAGTGAAAGACATATTGCAAAACAACATATAGAGTCAATAGGAGATAAATTCTGTCCTCGAAAAAGCATTGTTATTTTTGATAGAGGCTATCCTTCATATGATATGTTTGATTATTTAAATTCCAAGGAATTACTATTTTTAATGCGAGTATCAACATCTTTTAAACTTGCACAATCAATAGATTCCCCTGACTTTATTTTAAAATATAAAGTTAAAGGTGAAATAAAAAAAATAAGAGTAGTAAAAGTTAAGCTGTCAGATGAGGTGACAGAAACTTTAGTGACTAACATCTATGATGATACTATTACGCCTTTAAAATTCAAAGAACTCTATTTCTTAAGATGGGGCGTTGAATCTAAATATAAAGAATTAAAATGCAGTCTTAAAATCGAAGAATTTTCAGGTACTAAGCCAATTGCCATAAAGCAAGATTTTTACGTTTCTATTTATTTATCGATGATTGCAGCTCTTATAAAAAAAGATGCCGATGCTGCGATATCAAATGATAATAAGGATAAAGATTTAAATTCAATATATCAATCAAATAGGAATTTTATTTTGGGACAGGTATTCAAACGAATTATAGCTTTATTAGTTAAATCTAGATTAAGAAATAAGCTGTTAGAATTAATACTTGAAAAAGCTATAAAAATACGCTCACAAATACGTTGCAACCGATCTTGTGAGCGCAAAAACAAACATCCAAGAAAAAAGCACCATCATAATATTAAATCCTGTTTTTAATATTAAATATAAATAAATACATATTTAAAATTCACTTTATCCAGTGGATTTATTTAGTGTACCATTTTTTAAGATAAATTAAAATAGACATCAAAAATGATTTCTTTCAATTTATTTTTGCATAGCTTAATCTACTAAGTTGACGACATTGACCGTCTGGATAATAAACATATATTCCACAGTCTAAATTATATTTTCCAAGTAAAGACTCTACATCCTCCTTTGAAATGCCTTTTTTTTCTATATTATCTCCAATAACATTTAAATTTGATAAAATAGTTCTCATATGTTCACCAAGTTTAGATGAAATATTTTCATTTGTGAGCGTTAAAAGTTTTTCAGTAGAATTTGTTATCTCATTTTTTGTAAAAAAATAAAACACTGCTGAAATTACTAATAATGAAGCTATAGTAATCGGCAATGTTACAAATAATAATTTGTTCTTTAATTTTTTATTTTTTAGTCTTGTGTTTTTTACCATATTTTCCTCCTAATTGTAAAGTAATTAACATTAATATATTGTTTTTCTATATTATAGTATTTTTCGGCAATTTTTTCAATATATTATCAAGGATATATTGTCTTTTTTTATAATTTTATCATAAAAGGTAAAAGAGACTACATTTTAACAAATTTAGTTAAAATGTAGCCGTTTTTATTGATAAATTTATTCTTTAAGATAATTCAAACATTCCTGTATAAAGGCTATAATACTTTCCTCTCTGCTTTAAAAGAGCATCATGATCTCCTCTTTCTATAATCTCTCCATCTTCAAGAACCATAATTGCATCTGAATTACGTACAGTTGATAATCTATGTGCAATTACAAATACAGTTCTACCCTGCATAAGCTTATCCATGCCTTTTTGTATTAGATATTCTGTTCTTGTATCTATAGAGCTTGTTGCTTCATCTAATATAAGAACAGGAGGATCTGCAACTGCAGCACGTGCTATTGAAAGTAGCTGCCTCTGCCCTTCACTTAAATTCGATCCATCAGATGTAAGCATTGTGTCATATCCTTTAGGAAGATGGTTTATAAATGTATCAGCATTAGCTAACTTTGCAGCCTCTATAACCTGCTCATCTGTAGCCTTTAAATTACCATATCTTATATTTTCCATTACTGTACCAGTAAAAAGATGTGTATCTTGAAGTACCATTGCAAGTGCTCTTCTTAAATCATCTTTCTTTATCTTATCTATATTAATTCCATCATATCTTATCTTTCCATCATGTATATCATAGAATCTGTTTAAAAGATTTGTTATTGTTGTCTTTCCTGCTCCTGTTGATCCAACAAAAGCTATCTTCTGACCTTTTTTTGCATAAAGAGTAATTCCTTTAAGTACAACTTTATTTTCATTGTATCCAAAATAAACATCATCTAAAGTTACTTCACCTTTTAGCATAGTATAAGTAACTACACCATTATGATGTGGATGTTTCCATGCCCACATTCCTGTGTGATTTAAAACTTCTTTAATATTACCATCTTCATCAATCTTAGCATTTACAAGAGTAACATATCCATTATCAGCTTCTTTTATTTGATCTATAAGATCAAATATTCTTTCAGCACCAGCAAGAGCCATTATAATTGAATTAAACTGCTGAGAAATCTGTGTTATAGGCTGTGCAAAAGATCTTGTATATTGAAGAAAAGATGCAAGTGTTCCTATATCCATCATTCCATATACTGCAAGTATTCCTCCAGCCATAGCTGTAATTGCATAGTGTGCATACGAAACATTATTCATAACAGGCATAAGAATGCTTGCAAATGTATTCGCTTCTCTTGCAGATACCTTAAGTTCATCATTTATAACATCAAATTCTTTTTTAACATTTTCTTCATGGCAAAATACTTTGATGACTTTTTGTCCATCCATCATCTCTTCTATATATCCATTTAATTTTCCCATTTTTTTCTGCTGCTCTAAGAAATATTTGCTGCTTTTCTTTCCAAAAACTTTTATAATCTTAACAATTACAACAAGCATTAATACAACAAGTATTGTAAGAACTGGGCTTAATATAAGCATAGTTATAAATACCCCAGTAACTGTTATTGCTGATGCTATAAACTGTGTAAAACTCTGGCTGAACATATCACGAAGCGTATCTGTATCATTAGTGAATCTACTCATAAGTTCACCATGAGTATGTGTATCAAAATATTTTATAGGAAGTTTTTCCATTTTATCGAACATATCTGTTCTTATTTTATATAAACTTTTTGTAGATATCTGAATCATAAGTCTATTATATATATAAGTAGAAACTGAACCTAAAACACATATACCTATCATAATTATTATCATTTTTATAAAACCTGAAAGATCAGGATTTTGTTTCCCAATAAAAGGGATTATATAATTATTAATAAGAGGCTTTAAAAAATAAGTAACAGCTATAGATGCAGCTGAACTTATTATTATCAGAATAGCTACCAAAAATAGTCTAAACTTAAATTCTTTCATGTAACTTAGAATTCTTTTAAATGTCTTTATTGCATTTTTAGGCTTTGGACCTGCTTTCATATTCCCGTGTCTAGGCATCCTCTTGCGCTCCTTTCTGCTGTGAATCATATATCTCTTTATATATCATGTTATTTTTCAAAAGTTCTTTATGAGTTCCTATTTGATCTATTTTACCATCACTCATCATAACTATTCTGTCACATTCTGAGATAGATGATATTCTCTGAGCTATTATTATTGTAGTTGTTCCCTTTAAATTCTTTCTAAGTGCTTTTCTTATATTGCTGTCAGTATTTGTATCAACTGCACTTGTACTATCATCCATAATAATTATCTTAGGCTTTTTTAAAAGAGCTCTTGCAATACATAATCTCTGTTTCTGTCCTCCTGATAAATTTACTCCTCCTTGACCTAAGTCAGTTTTATACTTATTAGGAAATCCCATAATAAAATTATGAGCATCTGCATCTTTACATGCATTTATTACTTCTTCTTCAGTTGCATTTTCATTTCCCCATCTTAAATTATCAATTATTGTTCCAGAAAATAATACATTTTTTTGAAGAACAGTAGCTACGGAATTTCTAAGACATTCTGTATCATAATCTCTTACGTCAACTCCTCCAACTAATATTTTTCCTTCATTTACATCATACAAACGTGAAATAAGCTGTACAAGAGTAGATTTAGATGAACCAGTTTCCCCTATAATTCCAATAGTCTCACCAGATTTTATATCAAGATTTATATTTGAAAGTGCTACATTCTCTGATTCTTTCGTATACTTAAATGTTACATTCTCAAAACTAATTGAACCATTTTTAACTTCTTTTTTAGGGTTTTTAATATTGTTTTTAATGTCTACTTCTTCATCAAATATTTCAATTATACGTGATACTGAAGCTCTTGTTAAAACAAGCATTACAAATATCATTGAAATCATCATAAGAGACATTAATATCTGAGTTACATAACTTATAAAACTCATAAGTTGTCCTGTCTGCATGTTTTGAGAGATTATAAGATTACCTCCAAACCATGAAACTGCTATCATACATCCATACATAACAAGCTGCATTATAGGCATATTAAAAATTATTATTTTTTCAGCACGAAGCTGTGCTTTTCTTACTTCATCAGCTGAAAAATTAAACTTTTTAATTTCATAGTCTTCACGTACAAAAGCCTTTACAACTCTTATTGCTACAAGATTTTCCTGAACTCTTGCGTTCATCTTATCATATTTCTTAAGCATACTTTTAAATCTTGGAAATGCTCCTTTTGAAATAAAATAAAATGCTACTCCAAGAATAGGAACTGCTACAAAAAATATAAGTGATAATCTTGCATTAATATATATAGACATAAAAATTGCACAAACAAGCATCATAGGAGCACGAACCATAATCCTAATTACCATCATAAATGCGTTTTGAAGATTAGTTACATCTGTTGTAAGACGTGTAACTAAAGATGGTGTACTGAACTTATCTACATTTGAGAAAGAAAATTCTTGAATTTTATAAAATAACTTTTTTCTTACTCCATTTGAAAATCCAGTTCCTGCAATTGCTGAAAATCTTGCTGCTAAAGCTCCAAATGTAAGAGATAATAGCGCCATAACAATCATCAATATTCCCATTTTTGTAATATATGTAATATCTTTATTTTGAATACCTACGTCAATAATTCTAGCCATGATAAAAGGTAATGCTACTTCCATTACTACTTCCCCAATCATTACAACAGGAGTTAAAAGTGCATACCTTCGATATTCTTTATCAAGGCAATCCATTAATTTTTTAACTATTTTTCTCACCTCTTCTTTTTTGATTTTAATATCTGCATTAATCCAGTCATTGAACATTTAGAATATTCTTTTTCTGAATCTATATTCTCTAGATTTAATAGTATTCTATCTAAAATTTCTTTTAAATATTGAAGCTCATCCTCATTAATTCCATCAAACATCTTTTTATCAAAATCATCAAATATTTTTCTACATTTAGCTGACAGGTTTATTCCTTTTTTCGTAATATATATTTTTTTGCATCTTAAATTGTTCTCATCTACTTTTTTTTCTATAAGTCCTGCTTTTTCAAGCCTCTTAGTAGATAATGCAATCGATGCAGGAGTAACCAAAAGCTCGTTTGCTATTTCAACTTGAGTTGTTCCACTATTTTTTTTAACAAATTCTAATAATGGGAGCTGCTTTGGATATATTTCAAGCTTGTCTGTATCAAAATTTAGAGAAATTCTTTTTAAAAGATGTATCCTTGCAAGCCTGTATGATAAATCTATTAGTTTAAAAATAAATATTACCTCCTTTTAATAAGCGTTTAATTATTAAGTGCTTAACTATTATACATCAACTAATATTTTATTTCAACACTTGATTCTTCTTGTATGTTTTTAATATAATATGTATATAAATCATATTTTAATTAGAGAGGTATAAAAATGGATAATTCATTTATTTCAGATCCCAATATATTTAATAATAGAATATCTCTTCTCATTGAGGTAAGAGCAAAACCAGACATATTATATACAATTAGACAAAAACAAAAAGGCGAAATTCCAGATGAAATTTCCATAACTGACAAAAAAAACGACCTTATAATATGGAATGCAATGTACACAAGAGAAATTGCTAAAAACGGCGTCTTAAAAAAATATCTTCATCCAATATATAATAAGTTCTATGTTGAGATTTCAAAATTAAATTCTTTAAAAGAGCTCCAAGATCTTGAACTTAAAATGGCAGACACGTATCTTAATGTACTGATTAACGACCTTGAAGTAACAGATAACCTTGTTATTAATAGAATTTTAAAACATCTTCATTTAAATATAGAAAGTCATATATCATTAAAAGAACTATCTGATGATCTTAATCTTTCACAAGGATATATCTCTGCATGTTTTAAAAAGCAGATGGGAATTACTATTATGAAATATGCAAAAAAAATAAGAATTGATAGAGCTAAAGTTCTGCTTTTAACTACAAATCAAAGTATTCTTGAAATTGGAATGACTTTAGGATTTCATGATCAAAGTCATTTTTATAAAGTTTTTAAAGAGTTTACAGGACTTTCACCTTCAGAATATAGGAACTTAAATTTCAGCTAGAGCATAACTTTTTATTTAACATAGTAGTATAATAGTTATTATATGCTAATCAATTTAATAAAGGAGAGGTTAAAATTATGAGTACTTTAATTCCAAATGTTATACAGCATACAAGCCGTGGAGAAAGAAGTTATGATATATATTCAAGACTTCTTGCTGATAGAATTATTTTTCTTGGTGAAGAAGTTTCAGATGCCGCTGCAAGCGTTATAGTATCTGATTTATTATACTTAGAATCAGAAGATCCTGATAAAGATATTTATTTATATATAAATAGCCCAGGAGGTTCAGTAACTGCTGGCTTTGCAATATATGATACAATGCAGTATATCTCATGTAATGTTTCAACAATATGCATAGGTCTTGCCGCAAGCTTTGGTGCATTTCTTCTTGCAGGTGGTACAAAAGGAAAAAGATTTGCACTTCCAAATGCAGAAATAATGATTCACCAACCTTCAATCGGAGGAAACGGAATAAAAGGACAAGCAACTGACATAAAGATTTATTCAGACTCTATTTTAAGGAGCAAAGCTCGTCTAAACAAAATTCTATCTGAAAATACAGGTAAACCATTAAAACAAATAGAAAAAGATACAGAACGTGATAACTTTATGACAGCTAAAGAAGCTGAGAAATATGGACTTATTGATAAAGTAATTACCAAAAATGAACTTAATGCTAAAAGCAAATAGTAACAAAGAACAGATACAAATGACAAATTTCTAAATGACAATTGACAAATGTGGTGGAAATTCCGCAGGAATTTCATTTTATGGTTTTTTGCGATTTAACGCAAAAAATTAAAGCTTTCGCCTGAAGCGAAAGCTAAATAAATTCTACGTTTCTGCGATTTTGAGTAGAAACATCCATCTTTGTCCTTTGTCATTTGTGCTTTGTCCATTAATTTGGGGTTTCTGTGATTTTGAGCAGAAACATCCTAATTTGTCATTTGTCATTTGTGCTTTGTCATTTAAAAAAAGATGCTGCACTTTATTTTGTGCAGCATCTTCTTTTATCTAGGTATTTATTATTTTAATTTCCAGATGTCATTGTTATATTGTTCTATTGTTCTATCTGCTGAGAAGAATCCAGCTTTGCTTATATTAATTAATGTCTTTTTGTTCCAAGCATCTCTATCTTCATAGTCCTTGAATGCTCTTTCTTTAGTTTCTATATAATCTTCAACATCAAGTAATGCCATGAACCAATCTTTATTAACTATGTCGTCATGTAATCTTGTAAGATTTTCTTTGTCTCCTACTTTAAGCATTTCATCACTTGTGATAAAGTCAACTAATCTCTTAATTTCTGGTTTTTCATAGTATTTCTTAGAAACGTAATCTGCTTTCTTGTAATGTTCAATTACCTTTTCACTTGATTCACCGAAAATGTAGATATTTCCGTCTCCAACAAGTTCATGTATTTCAACATTAGCTCCATCTTCAGTTCCAAGAGTTAAAGCACCATTTAACATGAACTTCATGTTACCAGTACCACTTGCTTCTTTAGATGCAAGAGAAATCTGTTCTGATAAATCACATGCAGGAATTAACTTTGAAGCCTTAGTTACATTATAGTTTTCAACCATAACAACTTTTAAGTATGGGCTTACGTCCTTATCATTATCAATAATTTCCTGAAGGCATAAGATTGTGTGAATTATATCCTGTGCAATTATATAAGCTGGTGCAGCTTTTGCTCCAAATATAATTGTAATTGGTCTTGTAGGCTTATTACCTTTCTTAATTTCTAAGTACTTATAGATTATATAAAGTACATTCATCTGTTGTCTCTTGTACTCATGAAGTCTCTTTATCTGAATATCGAATATTGAATTTTCATCAATATCAATTCCCTCTGTCTTTTTAATATACTTCTTTAATGCATTCTTATTATTCTGCTTGATTTCTTGAAGTTTATTTAATACTTCTTTATCATTTACGAATTTTCCTAAATCTTCAAGCTTACTTGCATCTTTCTTGTATCCATCTCCAATTAATGAAGTGATAAAGCTTGCAAGTTCATTATTGCAGTGAAGAAGCCATCTTCTAAATGTAATACCATTTGTCTTATTATTGAATTTTTCTGGATAAATATCATAGAAATTCTTTAATTCTTCTTTTTCTAATATTTCAGTATGAAGTGTTGCAACTCCATTTACACTATGTCCATAGTGGATATCCATGTTTGCCATATGAACTAAATTATTATCATCTATAACAGCAACTTTCTTATCAGTATATTTAAGTTTAACCTGATTATCAAGTTCAGTTATTATTGGTAATAACTGTGGAACTGCTTTTTCAAGATAAGAAATTGGCCATTTTTCTAATGCTTCTGCTAAAATTGTGTGGTTTGTATACGCACAAGTCTTAGTAACTATTTCAATAGCTTCAGACATTGGAATTCCTTTTTCTCCAAGTAATCTTATAAGTTCTGGGATTACCATTGATGGATGTGTATCATTGATCTGTATTGCTACATGCTCATCTAACTTATGTAAATCATATCCTGCTTTTTCAGTTTCTAATAAAATTAACTGTGCAGCATTGCTTACCATAAAGTATTGTTGATAAACTCTAAGTAATCTTCCAGCATCATCACTATCATCTGGATATAAGAATAAAGTTAAGTTCTTCTTTATATCTGTTTTATCAAAGTCAATTCCTTCTTTAACTAAAGATTCATCAACTGTATCAATGTCAAATAAATGAAGCTTGTTACATTTATTATCATATCCTGTAACATCTATATCATAAAGTGTTGAATTTACTTTAAATCCTCCAAATGGTACTTCAAATTTAATATCTGTCTTATCAAGCCAGCTTTCATCAGTAAGCCATGGATTCTTAGTAGCTTTTTGCTTATTGTTTTCAAATACTTGTTTGAATAATCCAAAGTGATAGTTAAGACCAACACCGTCTCCGTTTAATCCTAATGTTGCTATAGAATCAAGGAAACATGCTGCAAGTCTTCCAAGACCACCATTTCCTAATGAAGGTTCAAGTTCTACTTCTTCAATTTCTGTTAAATCTTTACCATTGTCAGCTAATACATCTTTTACATCTTCATAAAGTCCTAAATTGATTAAGTTATTAGATAATAACTTACCAATTAAAAATTCAGCTGAAATATAATATAATTTTTTAGATCCTTTATCGTTATATCCCTTTTTCTTTGCTGCAGACTTAGTTATCTGAAGTAATGCTGAATATATTTCTTCGTTAGTTGCATCTTTAATTGTTTTATTAAACTTCTTTTCTAAGATTTCGCTAATGTTTTTTTCTACCATTAATTTTCCCACCTTTAATAAAAATTATTTATATATAATATTTTGTTCTTTTTCTTAATTGCAAATTCATTATATCATTTTATTTTTGTGTTTTTTGTATATTTATTTACTATTTTGTACATTTCTCATGTCAATTTGATTTTCTCATGATTTTTTTTAAACGCTTACAGATTTTTTTCTAAATATTATTTATAAGTCTGTCTATAATTATCTTTTAATTCACGAATAACACTTATTCCCATAGGCAATATAAGTAAAAATGAACATATATCTGCTATAGTCTGGCTTACTTCAATACCTGTAAGTCCAAAAATACGTGGAAAAATAATAATTGCAGGAATAAAGAATATTCCCTGTCTTGAAAGAGCTGCTACTGATGCTTTGAAAGATTTTCCTATTGTCTGAAGAAGCATATTAGTTATTATTATCCATGATGCAAAAGGGAACGATATACATTGAAATTTTAATGCTGCACTTCCTATGTTTATTACATCTAAATCTTCTTTTCTAAATACAGATATTATATTAGGTGCAAATACAATTCCAAGTGCAGAAACACATATAAGAAATACCGCAGAGACTTTAACAGAGAACCAAAATGCTTTAAGAACTCTATCATACTTCTTTGCTCCATAGTTAAATCCACATACTGGCTGAAAACCTTGTCCAAATCCTATAACTGCAGAACCTGCAAACATAAATACTCTAGTAACTATAGACATAGCCGCAATTGCAGCATCTCCATAAATTCCTGCTGATAAATTTAAAATCATTGTAGATACACTTGCTAACCCCTGTCTATAAAAAGATGGAAGTCCTCCTCTTAAAATTTCTTTATATAAAGTCCATTTAGGGGTGAAATTTTTAAATTCTATTTTTATATTTCCTTTTATTCTGCAATAATGAAACAGAATAAAAAAACTTACAAGCTGACTAATTATAGTAGAAAGTGCAGCTCCTGCTACTCCCATATCAAATCTAAATATAAATATTGGATCAAGAATAATATTTAAAAGACCTCCTAAACCAATTCCAAGCATTGCATGAAAGGCACTTCCTTGAAATCTTAAAATATTATTCATTACAAAACACGCCATCATATATGGCATCCCTATTAAAATAATCTGAACATAGCTTCTTGCATATGGATATATTGTATCTGTTGCTCCTAAAATATATACTATTGGTTTTATAAAAATTGTTCCAATAATAGCAAGAACAATTCCTATCAAGAAGGCTGTAATAAATCCTGTTGCTACAACTTTTGATGCATAATCTCTTCTTTTATTTCCAAGAAGTCTTGCTATATAATTTCCAGAGCCCATTCCAAAAGTAAAGCCTATTGACTGTATTATAGCCATAAGAGCAAAAGCTATTCCCACAGCTCCTGTAGCACTTGTACCTATTTTACCTACGAAAAAAGTATCTGCCATATTATATATTGATGTAATGAGCATGCCTATCATCGTTGGTATTGCTAGTGTACATATAAGTTTTTTTACTGGTGTTTCTATCATTCTAGTATATTTTTCATCTGCTGTTTCTGACTTCATAATTTTACTCCAATCTATCATATTTCATAAAAATCATTAATTATATAATACTACTAATTTGGAATTAAACGAAAAAAAGCTGATAGCTAACTTCAAATTTAAAGCTAGCTATCAGTTTTTTATAATTATTTTTATAATCTAGAAAATGCAAATTGTATCTTCTGACTATACTTTTCTTTTGCTTTTAAGACTACATTTGGAAAATTTTCATGATTTATGGCATCAGGATAATTCTGTGCTTCAAAACTAAATCCACTTCTATTTAAATAAGAAGTTCCATCTTTACCTTCAGAAACATCAACATAATTTCCTGTATAAAGGTGAAGTCCTAATTGAGTAGTTTTGCATTCAAACTTTATCCCGCTTTTTTCACTATAAGCTGATGCAGCTATCTTTAACTTACTACTTTTTTCAAGAGGAAATGTATGATCAAATCCATTTGCAATATCAAGCTGCTTATTACCCTTAATAAAACAATCTCCTATTTTTTTATAAGAAGTAAAATCAAATGGTGTATTCTTAACGCTTAAATTCTCTCCTGTCGGAATTGAGTTTACATCAATTGGAAGATATTTATCCGAATTTATCTTTATATATTGGTCATAAATACTATTAGTTTCATGCCCATCAAGATTAAAATATGAATGATTTGTAATATTACATATCGTATCTTTGTCTGAAACAGCTTCATATTCTATATCTACAATATTATCTTCACTAAATGAATATGTGACTTTAACTTCCATTTTGCCTGGATAATTTTCTTCATTATCATCACTTACAGTTGAAAAAGTAATACTGTCAGCATTTATTTTAGTATTCCATACTCTTTTGCTGAAACTTTTTATTCCACCATGAAGGTGATTTTCTCCATTATTAATATTTAACCTATATGTTTTACCATTTAAATTAAAACATCCTTTAGCTATTCTATTTGCACATCTTCCAACAGTTTGTCCAAAATATGTATCACCTGTTTCATAACCACTTATATGGTTATACGCAAGAACTACATCTTTTAAATTTCCTGTTTTGTCAAAAACATTTATTGAATAAATAGACGCACCATAATCAGTTAAAACAAGAGAAGCTCCCTTATTATTTTTTATAGTATATAATTTTGTATCATGTCCGTCAATTGTCTTTTCAAACGGAGAAACGGTTATTTTAGCCATAATAGATTCATCCCCTTAATTTAATGTACTTGTAAATTTATCAAAAGCTTTCTGCCCTGATTCTGTTCTTTTAAATACTCCTGCATCAAGAAGTACATTTAAAAATACTAATCCAATTTCATTTTTTAATATATCATCTATATTATTTTTATCTACACTAGAATATTTAGTCATAAATTCTGAAACCCATTTAGAATGTTTCTTTATTTCAGGTATATTTTCTATATCATTTTTATTTAAAATAGCATCTTTTAAAAGATTAATTTCATGTTTTAAACGTGATGGAAGAACAGCAAGTCCCATAACTTCAATAAGTCCTATATTTTCCTTCTTTATATGATGAAGACTTTCATGAGGATGAAATACTCCTAAAGGATTTTCTTTTGTTGTAATATTATTCCTCAAAACAAGATCAAGTTCATACTCACCATCTTTTTTTCTTGCTATTGGGGTTATTGTACTATGATTAACCCCATCTGTAGTTGCAAATATAAATGCATCAGGATCAGAATATTTTCTCCACTCCTTTAATATTAAATCTGCCGCTTCAATAATTCTATCAGTATCATTTCCACTTAATCTTATTACTGATAGAGGCCATTTAAGTATTCCTGATTTAACATCTTCAAATCCTTTAATTTTGAAATATCTTTCTATAGGTGCTTTCTCCATAAGAAAATGATAATTTCCTCCCTGAAAATGCTCATGAGTTAAAATAGAACCTCCTACAATTGGTAAATCAGCATTTGAACCAATTATATAATGCGGAAACATCTTTATAAAATCAAATAATTTTACAAATGTATCTCTTTCAATTTTCATTGGTACATGTTCTGAATTAAAAACAATACAATGCTCATTATAATAAACATAGGGGGAATACTGGAGATTCCATTTTTCTTCTCCAAGCTTAATAGGTATAATCCTGTGGTTTTGACGTGCAGGATGATTTACTCTTCCATGGTATCCTTCATTTTCCTTACATAAAAAACACTTTGGATAACTTGATTGTTTTGCATTTTTAGCTGCTGCAATAGCTTTAGGATCTTTTTCAGGTTTTGATAAATTTATAGTTATATCAATATCACCATATGGTGTTGCTGTTTTCCACCTTAAATCATTTTTTACACGATATCTTCGTATATAATTGCTGTCTCCACTAAGTTTATAATAAAAATCTGTAGCTTCTTTTGGTGATGCTTTATACTTTTCAAAGAACTTCGAAATTACTTCTGAAGGTCTAGCAATTAAAACAGACATTATTTCAGTATCAAATAGATCTCTATAAGTTACTGTATCTTCTGAAAATAATTTTTTTGAATAAGCATAATCGAGCATATTCTTTAATATATCTTCAAGATCATCTTCATTTTGATCCTCAATTTTTTTACTTGAAATTTCATCGGGTTCATCAATTTTAAATAGTTCCATTAATCTATTTGTTATATATATTTTATCTTCTTTTTCTATAAGATTTGTATTAATTGCATATGATACAAGTCTTTCTATTTCGGGATATATTCTATTACAAGACATTAAATAATCACTCCATCCGTTTTTAAATATTAACTAAATATTTTTATTCAAAACCATGTGGATGTGTACTATGCCACTTCCATGCAGTTTCTATTATTGTTGAAAGATCTGCATACTGAGGCTTCCAACCTAAAATATCTTTTGCTTTCTGGCTTGAAGCTATAAGAACGGCTGGATCTCCTGCTCTTCTTCCTTCTTCTATAACTTTTATATCTTTTCCTGTAACTTTTTTAGCCTCTTCAATTACTTCTCTTACACTGAATCCTACTCCGTTTCCAAGATTAAATACGTCACTTTTGTTTCCTTTCATAAGATAGGAAACTGCTTTAATATGAGCCTGAGCAAGATCAGTAACATGAATGTAATCTCTTATGCATGTACCATCTTTTGTTTTATAATCTGTACCAAAAATACTTATATGATCACGTGTTTTATTAGCCGCTTGAAGAATTATTGGTATTAAATGTGTTTCAGGATTATGTGCCTCTCCTATTTTTCCGCTTATATGAGCACCACATGCATTAAAATAACGAAGAGAAACAAATCTTAAATTATGTGCAACTCCTGTCCAATGAAACATTCTTTCCATTGATAATTTAGTTTCACCGTAGCAGTTAGTTGGTTTAGTTGTATCTGTTTCAAGTATCGGAATGCTTTCTGGTTCTCCGTATGTTGCAGCTGTAGATGAAAATACAACTTTATCTATGCCATGTTCTACAAGAGACTGAAGTAAAACTTTAGTACCACATAGATTATTATCATAATATTTAAGAGGCTTTATCATGCTCTCTCCAACAAGTGAATTAGCAGCAAAATGTATTACTGCATCAATATTTTTTTCTTTAGAAAGTACACCATCAAGGAAATCTTTATCGCGTAAATCTCCTTTGTAGAATTTTGCATCTTTATGAATTGCCTCTTTATGTCCTGTCTGAAGGTTATCTATTATAACAACTTCATTTCCTCTTTCAATAAGTTCAAAAACTGTGTGTGAGCCGATATAACCTGCTCCTCCTAAAACTAATATTTTCATATTATCATCTCCTAAATCACTTTAATTCCGCCATATTTTCTGATTTTTAGAATATGACATGAACCTTCTCCAAATATTGTTTCAATAAACTCTTTGTACTCATCTACGAAATCATTTTTTACAAATGCTTGAATAGTTCCTGCAAATCCTCCTCCATGAACACGGCATACTCCGTTATATTTAAGAAGTCCTTCACTAAATGCTAATGCAATTGAAACATTCTGAGCCTGAACATCACTGTTTGAATAAACATTCTGTAAATATTTAAATGATGAATTTCCTGATCTTTGTATAACATCTAAAAACTCCTCAAAGTTTTCATCTCTTAATGCTTTTACTGCATCTTCAACATTTTCTTCTTCCTTAAAGAAATGAAATGCTCTTAAAATGGCTCTATCTCCTACTTCTTTTCTAATCTTTGCAATATTTAAATAAAAGTCTGTTTTATCTACTTCTCTAAGTACATCTTTCCCAAAATAATCAGCAACTTTTCTCATTTCTGATGGAATCATTGCATAATCATCAGTTAAATCAACATGCGAACCTTTTGTATCAACTATACATAAGCTATATTTATATTTTTCAAAATCAACTTGTACCTTATTTACAATAGGTTTTTTAGGATCATTAAAATCAATATTAATAAGTCCTCCTACAGAACATGCCATTTGATCCATAAGTCCACATGGTTTTTTAAAGTATACATTTTCTGCAAATTGTGAAGCTTGTGCTATCTCTATAGGGCTTATCTTCATATTATTGAAAAGTCCTGAAATAATCGTTCCAGTTATTACTTCAAAAGCTGCTGAAGAAGAAAGACCTGCCCCAACTAAAACATCGCTTGTCATATATGCATTAAATCCACTTACTTTGTATCCTCTATCTAAAAGATTTTTTAAAACTCCTCTTATAAGGCTTTTTGAAGTTCCCACCTCATCTTCTCTAAAATCAAGATCATTTAGATTAATCTTAATCATGTCATATCCATCAGATATTACTTTTACAGTATTTTCGTCATTAAGACTTACAATCGCAATTGCATCAAGATTAATAGAAGTTGCAAGAACCATTCCATGCTGATGATCTGTATGATTTCCACAAACTTCACTTCTGCCTGGAGCACTAAATATCTCTATATCGTTTTCAGAAAAGGAATTTTTATATTTTTTAATTGTATCTATATATCGTTTTCTTTGATAGTCAAGAACATTTTCATCAACATAAATATCTTTTAAGATGTCATCATATTTTTTATTTTCAAATTCATTTAATAACTGTTTGCTGTTATTCATTTATGTTCCTCCAAATACTTTTTTATTAATTTATCTTTTGTCAAACTGTTCCTTTATAGTTTTTCCTGTTTCATCAATTACTTCGTCATATTTAATTTCGCCATCACGTCTTGCTGAAATTGTTTTTATTATTTCTTTCATATAAATATCATTAAGCTTGTACTTATTTTTATATACAACATATGCAATTATCATAAATACTGCTGGAATTACACACATTAAAGCTCTTATTGATGTAGTAGTTGCAATAGACTGTTCCTGTCCTGGAACATACTGTGTACTTCCAAGTGCAAAACCTATACCAAGTGCTGTAATAGCTGCTGTAAATTTAACGATAAGTGTTTGAAGTGAGAATACTACTCCTTCATTTCTTGTACCAACTCTAAATTCTCCATAATCAACAACATCAGCAAGGAATACTGTTGCACATCCAAGTTCTAATCCAGTTCCTAATTTTACTATGATTCCTGAAATTGCTGTTAGTATTATATTAGTAGGAGCTACAAAACTTATAATAAGTAATATTGAAAGTCCTATTGTTGGCATTATACATGCAAGTAAAAATGAAACTTTTCTTGAAATAATCTTTGCTACTTTTGGAAATACTATTAATCCAACTACTTCTGCAACTGATGCACTAATCATAAATGCAGACATCATACCTGCGTTACCACAAACATATGCGAAATAATATGTACTAACTCCCATTATGCACTGATAACCTACGTTATAAAGTAATATTAATGCTACAGCCCAACGAAGCTGATCATTCTTTTTAATAATACTGAATATATCTTTAAATTTTACTTTCTTCTTTGGAACAGAACTATCTGTATTTTTAGGAAGATTGAACACGGTTACACCGATAGTAAAAATAAATGTTGCTGCAATTATTAATGCAAACTTATGATAACCTATCTGTCCTCCGCCTAAGCCTGAAATAATCTGAACACCAAATCCTGCTATAATTAAAGATTGTCCTATACTTGCAAATATTCTTGGTAATACGGAAACCTTTTCTCTTTCCTCAGGATCAGATGATAAATTAGGAATTATTGACCAATAAGGAATATCCATAATTGTATAAGTCATTCCCCACAAAATATACGCAACTGTTGCAAATATGCAAAGTGATACACCACTTAGATGAAAGTCTGTAAATAAAAGAACAAATATTACAGCGTTTACTAAAGTACCAATTACAAGCCACGGAATGAATTTTCCCCATTTACTTTTTGTATTATCAACAACCATTCCCATAAATAAATCATTAAATGCATCCCAAAGTTTTGCTACAAAAAACATTCCACCTATAAAGATAGGATTAACTTTAAGAATATCTGTAAAGTAAATCATTGAGAAAGTTGCTATCATACCATATATTAAATCTTTACCTAATGCACCAAATGCAAACGTGTATTTTATTCTTCCAGGTATTTTGCCAGTTAAATTTTTACCATTCATATCTACCATATATATTTCTCCTCTTTCTTTAATAATAAAAATAAATGAATTTAGGAATTAAAATCTCATGCATGAAATCTTTTACATTCATTAACTAAATTATATATCTTTTTTACTAAACTAGCAATACTTTTTACTAAATTTATTTTTATAGTTTACTTATTTTTGTCTATTTTATCCTTTAAAATCCCTAATTGTCTTGATTTTTTAAGTAATATTCAATATCATTATTATGGAGGTGATTTTTTCTTGGCAACAATAAGAGATATAGCAAAATACGCAAATGTTTCAGCCTCAACAGTTTCTAGAATTTTAAATAACGATCCTACTTTAAGTACTTCTTTAGAAACAAAAGAAAGAGTTTTAAAAGCAGCTGATAAGCTAAATTATGTAAAGAAAAAAAGGTCTATTTCTAAGTCAAACTCCACCATTGGCATACTTCAATGGTTTTCTGCAAAGCAGGAGCTTGAAGATAATTATTATCTTCTTTTAAGACAAGGAATTGAAGATTATTGTGCAAAAAATAAAATAAATATATTAAGAGCTTATAAATCTGATATAAATTATCTTGATCCTTTACGAAATGCTGATGGTATAATCTGCATCGGAAAGTTTAGTAAACAAGAGGTAAACATTTTATTAAATATTACTAAAAATATTGTTTTCCTTGATATGCCAATAGGTAATTCTACTATAAATACAATTACTCTCAACTTTGAGGAAGCAGTAAATGATGCAATGAATTATCTATACAAATTAGGTCATAAAAAGATAGGTTTTTTAGGTGGAAAAGAATATCTTGAAGATGGAACTCTCTTCCCAGATAAAAGGTTAAAATTTTTTAAAGATTTTTGTATTAGAAACAATATAGAATTTGAGCCTTATGTTAAGCAAGATTTATTTTTAAGTTCCTCAGGCTACAACATGATGAAAAAATTAATTGATGAAAAAAATATTCCTACAGCAATTTTTGCAGCTAGTGATTCAGTTGCAATCGGTGCTATGAGTGCACTTCAAGACTGTGGATATAAAGTTCCTGATGATGTTTCTATAATAGGTTTTGACAATACATCAATGTCTAAATATACAAACCCTCCCCTTACTACAATGAATGCACCAGTATATGCTATGGGGATTTATGGAGTTTCTATTTTATACAGAATGATAACATCAAAACTCCCATCGAATTTAAAAATTACTTTGCCATGTACTTTAGAAAAGCGTGAATCGTGTAAAGTATTTAAAGAAAAAAAGACATTTTAGTAAAATACTAAAATGTCTTTTTTATTTCTCTTATATTATTCTACTGTTACAGATTTTGCTAAATTTCTAGGTTTATCAATGTCACAGCCCTTATTCTTTGCTACATAATAAGCAATAAGCTGAAGCACTACAACACCTAAAACTGGTGCAAAAAGATCATTAGTTCTTGGAATATATACTATTTCATCCATTACTTCATCAAGACCTTTTGTATCTTCGTAACAGATTCCTATAGTAAATGCTCCTCTTGACTTAATTTCAACAACATTACTTATCATCTTTTCTTTTAATGCTTCTTGAGTAAGAATTGTAATAACCTTTGTTCCATTTTCAATTAAAGCAATAGGACCATGCTTAAGTTCTCCACCTGCATATGCTTCTGCATGTATATATGAAATTTCTTTTAGCTTTAATGCTCCTTCTAAAGCTAAATCATAATCAAGTCCTCTTCCTAAATAGAACACATCTTTTTCAGAAGCTATCTTATCTGCTATATCTTTTATATTATCTTTTTCTTCTAAAATAAGTTCGATTTTTTGTGGAAGATTAAGTAATTCTTCCTTTAACTTATTAATTCTATTCTTTTTAAGCTTTCCAACTATTTCGGCAAACTTAATTGCTATCATATTCATTCCAATAATTTGAGTTGTATATGCTTTAGTTGATGCAACAGATATTTCAGGTCCTGCTAAAGTGTATAGTACATGATCTGCTTCTCTTGATACTGTACTTCCAACAACATTTGTAACTGCAACTATTCTTGCTCCTATATTTTTAGAATTTCTAAGTGCAGCTAAAGTATCAGCTGTTTCACCTGACTGACTTATAACGATAACTAAAGATTTATCTGTTACAAGAGGATTTCTATATCTAAATTCAGATGCAATATCAACTTCTACAGGTATTCTTGCAAGAGATTCTATTAAATTCTTACCTACAAGGCCTGCATGATAAGCAGTTCCACATCCAACTATAAATACTCTATCTGTATTTTTAAGATCTTCTTTTGAAATATTTAAACCATCTAAAACTATATCATGAGCCATTGAAACTCTTCCAGCTAATGTATCTCTTATAGCTCTTGGCTGCTCATGAATTTCTTTAAGCATGAAATCTTCAAATCCACCTTTTTCAGCAGCATCCTGACTCCATGTTACATGATAAACATCTTTTTCTAAAGGCTTTCCTTCTTCAGTATAAAGCTTAACATCATCTTTAGTTAATACTGCAATTTCTTTATCCTCTAAAAGATAAACATCTCTTGTATATGAAAGTACAGCTGGAATATCAGATGCAATAAAGTTTTCACCTTTTCCAAGACCAACTATTAAAGGACTATCCTTTCTTACTGCGATTAATTTATCTGGTTCATCTTTACATATAACTCCTATCGCATAACTTCCTTCTATCTTTTTAAGAGCCTTTTTAACTGCTTTAAAAAGATCTCCTTCATAGTAATAGTCAATTAAATTTGGTATAACTTCTGTATCAGTTTCTGATTTGAAAGTATATCCTTCACCTTTAAGCCATGCTTTAAGAGGAAGATAATTTTCTATAATTCCATTATGAACTACAGCAATATTTCCCTTACTATTTAAATGAGGGTGAGAATTTTCATCAGATGGTGCTCCATGAGTTGCCCATCTTGTATGACCAATTCCTAAGTTTCCTTCAATAGGAGACTTCTTTATATCCTCTGCTAATATATTTAAACGTCCTTTAAATTTTCTTACATTAATATCTCCATTATTAATTACTGCAACTCCAGCTGAGTCATATCCTCTATACTCAAGCTTTGATAATCCATTAATTAAAAATGAAGTTGCTGTTCCACTTCCTAAATATCCTACTATTCCACACATATATAATTCTTCCTTCCTTATTTACAGCCACTTATTCTCTGTTTATTATATATAAATAAAGATATAATTGACTTAATTTATTATTTTCTAGATTTTAAATTCATGCCAGCAAAATATATAATTTCGAGCATAATGATCCTGTCATTTATAAAATTTAAAATAATAGAAGGTTTTTAACACCAAGCTGGATTTGTACTAATGATTACTCAAAAGTTTTGCCAACTGTTTACGGTAGTGTGAATACCGTGGGGCACCCGCCGAAATTTCGATAACTCCCCAACCTCGTCAACTTAAGTGAGACTCCAAATCTGTGATTTGGTCAGTCGAACTTACTCAGATGAACGCATATGAATCTGAGTTTCCTTTCCTGACTCCAAATCTGTGATTTGGCTAGTCGAACTTACTCAGATGAATGCATGTGAATCTGAGTTTCCTTTTCCGACTCCAAATCTATGATTTGGTCAGTCGAACTTACTCAGATAAGCGTATGTGAATCTGAGTTTCCTTTCTCTGACTTAAAATCTGTGATTTGTCAGTCGAACTTAAGTTCTGGCGCTTTACTAAATATTACTTTCTATTTGCTTTAACCACTTCCCTTTTTATTTATTTTATGCTCTTAATGTATATTCTATCATATAAATTTAATTTGTCTACAATAATAAATATAAGCTGCGATATTCGCAGCTTATACAACCAAAAATCCTCAGGATTTTCTATCTAAATTGTCATTTGTCATTTACTTTGTCATTTGTCATTTGTTATTTATATTGCCCATGCTCCTGTTTGATCTAAATAATAATCATTTCCATTATCACAAATCCATCCAGTTTCCATTTCTCCTGTGACTTTATTTAAATAGTACCATTTTCCGTAATTTGTATCGTAAAGCCATCCTGTATATCTGTATCCATCGTTTCCCATATAATAATATTTATTAGTTAATCCGTCAAGAATCCAACTATTAACTAAAGGCTTTCCTGAAGCATCAAAATATTTAAGTCTTCCATTAACTGCTTTCCATGTATTTGTATTATTAAATATAGGATCATATCTTGTATCATGTTTTGATGCATCTAAATAATTATATGATGATGCTGTCTTTGAAATTTCTGATCCTCTTATTATTATTAAATTATATATTTTATCATTGTCATCTTTATCTTTTACAACAATCTGAATATTATTTTCACCTTTTTCAAGTGATACTTCTTTTGTAAATCCATCATCATTATCAACATATTCATTATCTATTTTTACTGAATAATCATCATAATAATGTTCTGTGCAGTATGGAACTGCTGTGATTTTTAAAACTTCTTTTTCATTTGGTACATTAAAATAATACTTTAATGTTTTTTTGTCAAAATTAATTTTATAACTATCTGTTTTTAGTTCTTTTAAATAAACCGAATTATCTTCATCTTCATCATCTGAAATATCAGCTTCAGTTCCTCTATAAATATTTAAAACATAAATCTTTTCTTTTCCGTTTTCATCTTCAACTTTTATTTTTATTTCATTTTTTCCATAGTCAAGATCAACTTTTTCTTTGTAATTATTACTTTCATTAACTTTAGATCCATCAATAGAAACTGTAGAATCATCATTTCTAGGTTTTGCAGTTATTCTTATCTCGTCTACATCTTCTTTTACTTCTACATTATATTCATAATTACTTGCAGAAAAATTAATATCGCCTTCACTTAAATAAATGCTTCTAAGCTGTCTATCTGAAAGTGATGTATTACTTTCAGATGCACTTACTTTTTGAGATAATATATTTGTGTATGGAAATGCTACAGAAAATAGTCCTACAATAGCTATTGCTGAAGCAGCTAATTTAATCTTTCTATTCACTTTCTTCACCCCTTTATCTTACCTTGTCCATGGCTGTTCTATATTTGTCTTTAATGTATTGTATCCATTTATTGCTGTTTCAAGAGATGCCTCTAATTTTTTAACATTAAGTACAGCTCTATTATAATCTTGAGCTGTCTTTAAGCCTACATCATATGTAACCTTAAGGTTATCCATTTGTTTTTTAGCTAAATCAAGTTTATTCTTTAAAGTATCTATCTGTGTTTGTGCACTTTTAAGATTTGAATATAATTCAATCATGCTTGTTTTTAAAGTTCTTTTTCCATTTTTAAAGCTATCTGTGCTTGTATCGCTTGAGTACTCTTTCTCTAAATATGCACCATAGCTTGAAACATAACCTGCAAGTGCATTGCCATATGCTTTATAATCAGTATCACTCTTTGCTTTTCCATCTTTATCAGTTTCAAATGTACCATCTTCTTTAAGTTTATACGTAGTATAATCTGCTTCAGATGGCTTATCAGGTTCTTCATTATTATCATCTGCATGATCATCGTTATATTCAACAAGTTTTTTCTTATAAAACATCATATAATCTATCTTTTCATCTAAATAATCATCTAAAGAACCTGTAATTACTAAAGGATTATATCTTATTGTATCTTCAGTAGAATACTCATTAAAATCTTTTCCTGTAATTATTGTAAGAATCTCTTTTTTTGCATTAATAAGTTCTTCTTTAGCTTTTTTTTGATTTTGAAGGTCTATAAGATTAACATTCGCACTGTCTACATCTGTTTGAATAATAAGACCAAGCTGTTTTCTTAATTTTGCATTTTCAAGATCTGTAGTTGTAACTTTAATATCTTGATTTATTTCATCTAGCTCTTTTTCTGCTAAAACAAGATCATTATACCTTGAAGTTACGTCTTTTCTTATTTTATCTTTCAAGAAATCAAGCTTCTGCTCAGACTCACCATACTCAATTCTAGCAAAATCGTCTACTGTATCTATAAAATCATCCAGGCTTTTGAAATCTTCATCATCTTCTAAATCTTTATAAAAATCCCTTTTATCTTTTAGCATATCAATTTCCTTTTGATTTGTTGATACTTCATAGCTGTTTTCTATAGCTGCATCAGCAGCTTCATCAACTGAAATTACAGGCTTATTTTGAACTTCATTTGCTGAAATTGAACTGCTTTTTTCAGCAGCATATACAGGATATGAATATCCACTTAAAGTTCCAAATGCTATATAAACTGCTATTAATCTCTTAATATTTCTATTCATAAAACAACCCTCTCTTTATTTATTAATATTTTTCTTATTTTTTCTATCTATAGATTTTGACTTTATGCTTCCAATCTTAGATTTTATTTTATCATTTGTAAATCTATTAAATTTGCTTTTTATCTTATTTATACATCTTCCAAATTTCTGATTGAATTTATTCTCAAGTTTATCAAATATCATATAAATACTTGGTATTAAAATTAATGTTACAAGTGTTGAAACTGAAAGTCCTCCAATTATTACAATTGCAAGTGGCTGCATTGTTTCTCCACCTTCACCAAATGCTAAAGCTGTAGGTATCATACCAAGTACAGTAGTTGCTGTTGTCATAAGTACCGGTCTTAATCGTTGAGATGCTCCATATGAAACAACTTCTTTAAGATCTTTATTTATATTTGTTTTTCTAAGCTGCTCTATATAATCTATCAAAACTATACCATTATTAACAACTATACCAACAAGAAGTATTGAGCCGAGCATACCTACTATACTTAATGTTACTCTTGTAAGTAAAAGTGCAGCTACAACTCCAACAAAACCAAATGGTATAGAGAACATTATTATAAATGGCTTACTGAATGATTCAAACTGCGCTACCATTACCATATAAACAAGTATTATTGCTATTATCATTGATAATACAAGTCCACTCATAGATTCATTCATCATCTGAGTAACTCCACCATCTGAAATCTTATAATTTCTTGGAAGCTCTACTTCTGCTGCCTTAGCTTTTGCAAGTTTTGATGCTTTGCTTGTATCTATTCCATCAACATCTGCTGTAATATCTACAACATAGTCTCCATCAAACTTCTGAATTGTCTTTAATCCATTTTCCATAGATATATCTGCAAATGCACTTATTGGAACTTCCTGACCAGTATTAGATAATACCTTCATATTTTTTATATCATCTATACTATCAATAGATTTATCTTGAACTTTAAGATTAACATCTATATCATAATCATTTATCTTAGCCTGCGTAACATTGCTTCCATTTATAGAAGTTCTAAGAAGCGTTGCAATAGTTGCTGTATTTATTCCATAATCACTCGCTTTTTTCTTATCAATTATAAATCGTGCTTCCTTATCTGTATCTGATACTGATGTTTCAACATTTTTTAAACCATCAACAGTTTCAAGTTTCTCTTTTATATCCTCAGATAACGATGTTAATACATCCATATCCTGTCCCTGGAACTGAAGTGTAATTCCAGATGATGTTGAACCAGGACTAGATTGCATAATACTGCTTGCCATACTTGTTGTAATTTTACAGTCTGGCACTTTATTCATTCTATCTTCAATTTCTTTTTGTATATCTTTTGTTGAGCGCTTTCTTTCTGCTTTAGGTACTAATTGAATATTTATTGAGGCATTTGAACCTGTCTTTATTCCTGATGTTTCATAAGTTGTAACTACTGTTTTTATTTCATCTATATCTGAAAGTTTTTCTTCAGCCATCATTATATATTCATCACTTGGCTTTAAAGCAAGTCCTTTAGGAAGTTTTATAGAAACACTTATCTGGCCTTCATCTGAGTTTGCCATAAAATCCATTCCTATAAATGTTGATCCAAATATAGAAGCTGCAAATAATGCTATACTTATAATTACTACAAGTTTTTTATGATTAAGTGAAACATCAAGTAGCTTTTTATATTTTTGTTTTACCTTATCAAATATAGGCGATGGTTTTTCCACAAGTTTGTTTTGGCTACCTTTTCCACTTAATTTATTGAATATACTTGGCACTAATGTTAATGAAACTATAAGCGAGATTGTGAGTGCAAATATAAGTGTTTTAGCTAACGAGCCAAACATAATTTCTGCTAAGCCTTCTGTAAATAATATAGGTAAAAATATAGCAACAGTTGTAAGAGTTGATGCTATTACTGCATTTGTAACTGTCCTTGTCCCTTCAATTGCACAATCTTCTATAAGCATATCTCCTTTAGATCTATACTTAAATATATTTTCAATTACAACAGTTGCATTATCAACAACCATTCCAATTGCAATAACCAGAGAACCCGTAGTTACCATATTAAGTGATTCATTAGAAAAATATAAAAGTGCAACTGCTCCAACTATTGATGTTGGAATTGCTACCGAAACAACAAGCGATGCTCTAACACTCTTTAAAAATGCAAAAATAACAATAAACGATATGATGGCACTTTCAATGAGGTTTTTAAATATACTTTTCATTGACTGATTTATAAAATCACTCGTATCATTTATTATCTTTATTGTATAATCAGGATTACTTTTATTTATTTCTTCAACCTTTTTCTTTACTTCTCTCATTACTTTAACTGTATTAGCATCACGCTGCTTACTTACATCCATAATAAGACTCTGCTGACCATTATATCTATATATACCTGTCTGATCTGCTTTTGTAAGTTCTACATTACATAACGAATCAAGGCTTACAGTTTTTCCCGATGCTGTAGGAATTTGAATATTCTTAACATCTTCTAAAGAATTTAACTCTTCCGTAGCTCTTAAAACTATCTTATTTTCCCCTTCTGTTATAGATCCATAAGGGTATGTCTTATTTGTTCCTGATAAAACTCCTGATATTTCTGATATGCTTACCCCATAACTATTAATTACTGAAGGATCTGCTGTTATATCTATCTGAGATTTATCACCACCGTTGCTTTCAGCTGATGTTACACCATCTATTGATTCCATCTGCTTTTGAACATTATCATCTGCAAAATTTGCTATTGCATCTCCAGTTTTATTATCTCCTGAAATTACTAGCTGCCCAACTGGCATATCATTCATATCAGCTTTCATTATAGATGATTTTTCAACATCATCAGGAAGCTGAGCTTGTACCATGTCAACTTTTGAACGTACATCGTTCATTACTTCATCAATATCTACTCCATATTCAAACTCAAGTCCTACCATTGAAAATCCTTCATATGAATATGACATTGTATCTTTTATCTTAGATATACCAGATAGCTGTTTTTCAAGCTTTTTACTTATCTGCTCATCTACATCTTCAGGTCCTGCACCATTCCACTGAGTTGTAACCATCAAAAATGGGAGATCCATATCTGGCATTAGATCAACAGCCATTTTACTATATCCAATGCCTCCAAAAAGTAGTAAAACTAAAAAGACCATTATTATTGTAAGAGGACGTTTAACAGATGTTCTTGTTAAATTCATATTTTAGTCCTCCTTTTCTACTGGATATAGATTACTTCCATCATTAATTAAGTTTAATCCTCCAATAACGACTGTATCATCGCCATCTACTCCGCTTGTTATCTCTATATCATTAGAAGTTTCAATTCCAGTATCAACTTCAGTCTTTACAGCTTTTTTATCATCATCAACAATATAAACGTATTTTTTATCACCATCTTCAATAATTGCTTTTTTAGGAATCTTTATTGTGTTCTCTGATTTTTCAACACTTACATCTACTGATACTGACATTCCTGCCTTAAATTTATGCTCCTTATTATCAATACTTATCTTTACTTCATAAAGTGCTGTTTTATCTCCTGTTACTATAGGAACATATTTTACATTTCCTGTAACCTTTTCTCCACCAATAGTTACTTCTACTTCTTTTACATCAGCTAATTTTTTAAGATCTTCTTCTGTTACATTAAGATCTATTTCAAGTTCATCAGGATTTGAAATCACAAATGCTGGCTGGCTCTGATTTGCCATTTCATGTTCATTAAATGTTTTCTTTGTAATTATTCCATCTACTGGAGATATAAGTGTAAGCTTGTCTAGATTGCTCTTTGCAGTTTCAAGTGCTGTTTCAGCTTGATTAAGCTGTTTTTGTGCAAGTTCTCTTGCCTCTGGAAGTGCTTTTTCTGAAACTGTATCATAAGATTTTTGAGCACTATTTAAATTTTGCTCTGCGCTATCTAGTCCAAGCTGACTTTTCTTATATGAATCTTCACTTATTACTCCTGCCTGATAAAGCTGTGTATTAATGTCCATCTGTCTTTTTGCTTCATCATAATTCATCTTAGCAATTTTTATTGCATTATCCACTTGATTTTCCTGTGAATCAAGAGCCGCTCCTGTCTGACTGTCATAACTTGCCTTTGAAAGTTCATATGCTGCCTGTGCCTGAGCTACACTATTTTCAATATCTTTTGATTTTATCTGCAATAATGTATCGCCTTTATGTACCTCTTGTCCAAGTTTTACAAATACTTTATCAATTGTACCTGGAATTTCTACAGTTACTGAAGTTTCAGACCCTTCTTTTGTTTTCCCTGTAAATGTATTTGTATTCTCTATATTATCATTAATAGCTTTTTGTACAGAAACTGCTATAGGTTTATCAGCTTCTGATGTTGTTTCTTTCGCGCATCCTATAAACGATTGTGAAACTAAAGTAACACAAACTAAAGTTAAAATTATAGTTTTTTTCATTACTTAAACTCCTTTTAAATTTATAAATAATTATTATTGTTTGACAATTTTATAAAACAAATTATAATTAATTATATATTCATAACTATTTTAAAGTCAATAATGAAATTGATAATAATTTTTAAATAAATTTTTTTAGAAAGGATACTATTTTATGAATAATAAAAAAATTGATGAAATATCGGAGCTTATTTTAAGCTATATTTATAATACTCACTCTAAAATCGCTAATACTGATACAGAAGTAACAAAATACTTTTCTTCCGTTGTAGAAAAATTTCAATTTCCTCATTCTCACGCAAGAGTATTAATTTTTCTTACAGAAAATGAGTCAGCTCCAATTTCTACAATTGCAAAGAATTTAAATATTTCAAAACCAAATATGACACCAATAATAAACAATCTTATTAAATATGATCTTGTTAAAAAAATACAAGATAAAAACGATAAAAGAATCACACGAATTGAACTTACTTCTTATGCTCATGAAATAATTAATGAATTTCGTAGTCACTATAAAGCTACAATAATTGAGATGCTAAAAAGACTATCTGATTCTGATATTATTTCTTTTTGTGATTCCATTAATAATATTAACAGAATAATATCAAAATTATATTAACTTTACCTTAATATTTCCTTAAACTTAAAAAACTGATATAACTTACATATTTTAATAAGTTATATCAGTTTAATTTTATTTGGGTTAATACTTTTAATTATTTTTTCTTTTTGCTCACGTTTAAGTCTTTTTATACTACATTCTCTTTTAAGAGCATCGCTCTTTTCTTCAAATTTCTCATAATAAACAAGCTCTACTGGTCTTCGTCCTCTTGTATACTTAGCACCTTTTCCACTTGAATGAGTATTTATTCTTTTCTTTAAATTATTAGTCCAGCCTGTATAATAAGTATTATCTGCACACTTAAGTATATATACATAATTCATATTTAACCTCCAGAAAAAAAAGGCCTCGCATATTAATGCTAAAGCCCTTTCTAATTACTTTTTAAACGAATCCCTATATACTATTTTAGATTTTACAATATAATGATTAATTTTCATATTTTTATTTTCCAAACGATCTATAAGAAGTTTTGTTGCATAATATCCAAGCTCAACACCATTAATATCTACTGACGAAACCTTCGGATTCCTATATTGCATAATAGGGCTATTATTAAATCCAATAATATTTATATTTCTATTATTTTCTTTAAACACATCAATAACTCCCATTGCAATTAAATCATCCTGAGCTACAATTGCTTCTGGTATATTACCACTTTTAAATATTTTTTCTGCAGCAGTTTTTCCATTCTCAATAGAAAAGTCTCTTTCTATAATAATGTCACTATCTTTTACTTTAATTCCATTTACTCTGCATGCTTCTAAAAAACCATTTATTCTATCTTTAGAAACATTCCATCTTTTCTGTGCTCCTATAAATTGTATTTTTTTATACCCTTTATTTATTAAATTTTGAGTTATTTTATAGGTAACTTCAAAATTATCATTATCAACCCAAAGCATCTTGTCTGACTCATCAGGTCTACCAATTATAACAAATGGAAAGCCCGTCTCATTTAGATAATCAATTATTTTATCATTACTTCTTGCTCTTAATATACATATTCCCGCTACAAGATTACTACTTATAAAATCTGCTATTGAATTAAGTTCACTTTCTTCATTATCAGAAAAAGCATATGTTACATAATATCTTTTCTTTTTCGCATAATTGCTCATTCCTTGCATAGCTTCTATAAAGAAAGAATTTGTTATAAGGTCCTCTGATTCATTTGGAAGAACTACTCCCAGAATCTTTGTCTTATTGCTTGCAAGACTTCGTGCTATTGCATTAGGTCTATAATTAAGCTTTCCTATTACTTCATTAACTCTTTCTTTTGTTTTTTCACTTATTCTTGAGCTATTCGATAAAACTCTAGATACAGTTGATGTGGAAACGTTTGCCTCTTTCGCTACATCTTTTATAGTAACACTCATTACTTTTACCTCTAAAATCTATATTATAATATAGCATACTACAAGACTAATGTCCTGTAGTATGCTAATCACTTTTTACTTATCTTCTTTTTTAGTAGCTTTAGTATTTTCATTAAGTCTTCCATACATTTCTGTCATTTTATATATTTTTTCAGCAAGCTTATCTGTAAATACTCCTTTTTCAGCTCTCCATCTCCAGTTACATCCAATTGTTGATGGAATATTTATTCTAGCTTCATCTCCAAGGTTTAAGAAGTCTTGAGCTAATGCAATTGATACATTTGCAATACTTGACCAAATACCTCTTAAGAATCCCCAATTATAGCCTTCTTCTTCTGTAAGGTTAAGATATTTTTTTGCATTTTCAACTTCTTTTTTAGAACCAGAATGCTCAATCCATCCTCTTACAGTATCATTATCATGAGTTCCTGTATAAGCTATAAAGTTTTTATCATAATTATGTGGAAGGAATACATTATCTGGACTTCCATCAAATGCGAACTCTAAAATCTTCATTCCTGGGAATCCTGTATCATTTCTAAGTTTTATAGTTGCTTCTGTTAAAGTTCCTAAATCTTCAGCAATAATGTTTACATCTCCAAGTTCTTTGTTTATTGCATTAAATATCTTTATTCCAGGTCCTTTAACCCATTCTCCTTTTTCTGCTGTAGGATCTCCGTATGGAATTGACCAGTATGATTCAAATCCCTTAAAGTGATCTATTCTTAATACATCATAAATCTTAAGGCTCTGTCTTATACGTTCAACCCACCATTCAAAGTTTGTTTTCTCCATATACTTCCAATCATATATAGGATTTCCCCATAATTGTCCTGTAGCAGAGAAAATATCAGGAGGACATCCTGCAACCTTTATTGGCTTTAATGTTTTCTTATTTATAAGGAATGCCTGTGGATTAGCCCATACATCAGCACTATCTTCTGATACATATATAGGCATATCTCCAATAATTTCAATTTCTAACCCATTAACATATTCTTTTAATTTATTCCATTGTTTGAAGAATTCAAACTGAAGAAATTTCCAGTACTTTATATCATCAGAAAGTTCATTATGATATCTTTTAACTGCTTCTTCTTTTCTAAGTTTTATATCTTCATCCCAGTTCTGCCAGCTTTGAAGATTAAACTTATTTTTTATAGCCATATAAAAAGCATAATTTTCAAGCCACTCTCCCTGATCTTTTTCAAATTTTTCAACTTCTCCATTATCATGCTTTTTAAAATTTTCATATGCTTTTCTTAAAACAGCAAGTTTATTTGTAAATATCTTGCTATAATCAATATCTTCAGCATTGTTTCCAAAATCTACTGAATCATAATCACTTTTTTCTAATAATCCATCTTTGTTTAATATATCAAAATCAATAAAATATGGATTACCAGCAAATGCTGAAAATGATTGATAAGGTGAATCTCCATAACTTGTTGGTCCTAAAGGTAGTATTTGCCAATATTTCTGTCCTGCTTTTTTTAGAAAGTCTGCAAATTTATATGCTTCCTCTCCAAATGTTCCAATTCCATACTTTCCAGGTAATGATGCTATATGCATTATCATTCCACTGCTTCTTTTCATTTATTTTCCCTCCTGATATGTTATGTATTTTTTTCTTTGGTAACGATACCTATTTTATCACATATTAAATATATCACTTTATGCATACTATATACAAGAAAAATTAAAGAGTCTGAATTAATTCTTTATTATTCAAAAATTTAACCAGCCTCTTTAATCTAAATCTCTACTTAATTGATCCTTGAACTATTCCAGCAATTATCTGCTTTTGAACAAAGAAGTAGAATATTATAATTGGAATTATTGCCATAACTAAAGCTGCCATTGCTAACTCCCATTGCTTTGAAAATGCTCCAAAGAAATTATTCATAGCAAGTGGTATTGTTGTTACCTTCCCATTTACTGTTAAGAAAGGTAATAAGAAATCATTCCATATCCATATACTATTTAAAACTGCAACTGTTACTGTTGTAGATTTTAAAAGTGGTAATACAACCTTAATAAATACCTGCCATTTTGAACATCCATCAATAATAGCTGCCTCTTCAACCTCTTCAGGGACACCTGTTATAAACCCATGATAAAGGAATACACTCATTGCGCATCCAAATCCAATATACATAAATATTAGACCATATCTTGTCCCAAGCATCTGAAATGGACCAAACTGAATTTTGCTCATCCACTGAACTAGAGGAATCATTACTGCCTGGAATGGTACTACCATTGCAGAAACAAACAAATAGAAAATTATTTTGCTCTTTCTATCCTTAGTTCTTGCAAGAACCCATGCAGCCATTGCAGAAAATAGTATTATAAGACTTACACTAAATACTGTAATTATTATTGAATTTACAAATGACGGAATAAAATCCATCTTAAGAGCTGCATCTTTGTAGTTGCTAAATTTCCACATAGAAGGAAGTCCTATAGTATCAGAGAATATTTCTCTTCTTGTTTTAAATGAATTTACAAGCATTAAATAGAATGGCACCATATATATAATTAAAAGTATCCAAGTTAATACTTCTACTAATTTTAACTTGCCACCATAACTATCAAGTGTTGTAAGCTTTTTTTTAGTCATTATAGATCTACCTCCTTCTTCTTGTTAAAGTAAACCTGAGTCATCGAAATTCCACATACTAATATAAAGAATATAATTGCTTTTGCTTGTCCAACTCCCATATTATTAAGTACAAAAGCTTCCTTATATATATTAAGAGCTAACATTTCTGTACTCTTAAGTGGTGTAAGTGAAAAGTTTAAATCAAACATCTTAAATGAATTTGATAAAGTTAAGAATAAACAAACTGTAATTCCTGGTCTTACCATTGGAATTGTTATATTTTTAAATGTCTGCCATCCATTTGCTCCATCTATATGAGCTGCTTCGATTAAATCATGTGGCACATTTTCAAGTGCTGAAACATATATAACCATTATATATCCAGCATACTGCCATGATGAAACAATAAGCATTGCAAACATTGCACGAGCTGATCCTTGAAGTAATGATATTGAAAGTACTGCATTTCCTATATTTTTTCCGAAAGATACAAATACTGAATTAAATAAGAACTGCCAGATAAATCCTAAAATTAATCCTCCAATTAAGTTTGGCATAAAAAATCCTGTTCTTAAGAAGTTTTTAGTTTTTAAATTTCTTGTAACTATATATGCAAGACCAAATCCAATAAAATTAATTGTTAAAACGCTTGCAAAAGTATATAAAATTGTAATAATTAAAGAATATAAAAATTGCTTATCCTTAAAAACTGCTGCATAATTGCTAAGTCCAACAATATTATAGTTATTACTTGCACCATTCCAATCTGTAAATGTGTAATAAATACCTATAAAAAACGGAATAAATACAACCATTATTAATGCAAAAACAGCTGGACCTGCAAACATCCAAAAGTCCTTATTATCTCTTGCTTTTTTTGTCATCTTTTTCTCCTTTCTAGATACCCTATATATTTATATTAGTGAAGTATTTGTCTATCACTTTAACTAACTAATATAGATATCAGAAACATTGAATATTTTTTAAATTGTAGTTGCCTTATTTAAAATAAGGCAACCATTTTTCTTTTTAATTAAATATTCTAGATTGTATTTTACTGTGCTTGTTTTGGTGATGCATCTTGTATTGATTGAAGTAATGTCTGTTTATCTGCTTCTCCCATATCACTTGCTGCAAATTTTGAGAATAAAGGTCCTAATTTATCCATACTGAATCCATCAGGTAAATTAGTAAATGCCCATTTTAAAGTTTTACCATCTTTATTATATTCAGTGATTGATTTATTAAGAGGATTCTTGCTTTCAACATCAAAGTTTTTAAATGCTGGTATCATATTCATCTCGTTAACTAATGATTCTTGACCAGTCTTACTTGTTACCATCCAGTCTAAGAATGCTTTTGCTTCTTTATTTACACTTGAATCTTTATTTACAACCCAATACATTGGAACACCAACTGGAATTGATGCACTTACTTTTCCATCATTACCAACTGCTAATGGAGCAAATCCCATATCAAATTTAGCATCTAATTTATCAAGATCTGAAGCAATCCAGTTACCTTGTTGAATAAATGCTGTCTTTCCAAGTGCAAAATTTGCAACCTGAGTACTATAATCTATAGTATCAAGAGCTTTTCCTCCACCATATTTACAAAGAAGTTCAACTAAGTTTGCCCAATCTTTGAATCCCTGATTATTAACTATATCAGCAGTTCCTGCTATATAATCTTTAGTAAACTTATCAGGATCACTTTGAGATGCTAAACCTAAATTAAATGTATGATTTCCAGTTACCCATGTCTCTTTTGTAGTATAAGAAACAACATTATCAAGTCCAAGATCAGCCTTCTTAGAATCTAATGTTTCAAAAGCTGATTTTAATTTATCAAATGTAGTAAGAGTACTTGGATCTATGCCTGCTTTTTCTAAAATTTCTTTATTGTATACTAAACCATATCCTTCTGTAGCTGCTGGCATACCATAAATTTTATTATCTATAGTTATTGTATCAAGAGTACCTTTAACTGCATTTTTAACCCATTCTTGATCAGTTAATTCATCAATTTTATCTTTCCATACATTATAATCTCCTGCACCTTGAATCATAAATAAATCAGGTTCAGTTCCCTTTTGGAATTCAGCTTTTAGTGCAGCACCATAATCTGCTCCACCTCCAACTGTTGTAATATCAATCTTTACACCAGTTTCTTTCTCATATTCTTTAGCTAATTTCTGCAAAGCATCGTTAATTTCAACTTTTAACTGAAATACTTTTACAGTCTTACCTGAATCACTATCAGCTGATGAATCTTTTCCTGCTGAATTAGTTTGAGATCCACATCCTGCTAATGTACCCATAGCTAGTGATGCTGCCATTAATAATGAAAATATTTTTTTCTTCTTTATCATCCTTATTCCCCCTAAAAATTATCAGCTTCAAAAACGTTTTCAGATAACGTTCTTATAACTGTTTCTCTTTTATACATAATAAACAGAATAAAACGTTTTCTGTTTATGTTTTTATTATAAACATCATAATAAAGTATTACAAGTTCTAAATTTTCAGATTATTCAAAACTATCTCTCATATGCTTTATTTTTCTTTTAATATCGCTATTTTTTATTTAATGCAAACGTTTGAATTATTTTTTTAAAATTAAGGCATTTAACAAATGTTCCTATTTTTAGGATTCACTTGTCATATGCCCTTTTAGTAAACTTTTATATACCAAGAGTTGATAAAATTATAGCTTTTATAGAATGCATACGATTTTCTGCTTCATCAAATACAACAGACTGTTTGCCTTCAAATACCTCATCTGTTACTTCAATTCCATTCATATTATATTTTTCACAAATTTCTTTTCCAATTTTAGTATCAAGATCATGATATGATGGAAGACAGTGCATAAATATTGCTTCTTTTGATGCATTATCCATAACTTCTTTAGTAACTCTATATGGTTTTAAAAGTTTTATTCTTTGATCCCATACTTCAGCTGGTTCTCCCATTGATACCCATATATCTGTATATATAACATCTGCATTTTTTGTTGCTTCTTTTACATCCTCACATAATGTTATACTTGAGCCATTTTCTTCTGCAATTTTTTTGCATTCTTTAACTAAATCATCAGAAGGGAAAAGTTCTTTTGGTGCACATGCTGTGAAATTCATTCCCATTTTAGCTGATGCAACCATAAGTGAATTACCCATATTGTATCTTGCATCACCCATATAAACAAAATTTACACCTTTAATTTTTCCAAGTTTTTCTTCTATTGTAAGAAGATCAGCTATCATCTGTGTTGGATGGAATTCATCAGTAAGTCCGTTCCATACTGGAACTTTTGCATATTTTGCAAGCTCTTCAACTGTACTTTGCTTAAATCCTCTATATTCTATACCATCAAACATTCTACCAAGTACTCTTGCTGTATCTTTTATGCTTTCTTTTTTGCCCATCTGTGAACCATTTGAATCAAGGTATGTAACTCCAAGACCTAGATCTCTTCCTGCAACTTCAAAAGAACATCTTGTTCTTGTCGATGTTTTTTCAAATAAAAGCACTATATTTTTCCCCTTTAACTTATCATGTGCTATACCTGCTCTTTTTAAATCTTTAAGATTTTTTGATAAATCAATAAGATATCTTATTTCATCAGGAGTAAAATCTAATAACTTTAAAAAATTTTTTCCTCTTAAATTTATTGCCATATTGCTCTCCTCCAATTTTAATATTATACATATATTATACATAATTTATGCATAATTATCTATTAAAAATCGTTTATTAATGATATTTTTTAATAATTGTATATAAAAATAAATATAAATATTACTATAATATTTTAAAAGGATGGTTATGTTATGAAAATTGCTGATATGCACTGTGACACTATTTCTAAAATTTATGAATCAAAACTAAATAACACTCCCTGCTCATTAAGAAAAAATAATTTTCATATAGATATTGAAAAATTAAAAAAATCAAATTATATTCTTCAAAATTTTGCAATGTTTGTAGACTTATCTAAAGTAGAAAATCCATTTGAATACTGCATTAATATGATTGACTGTCTTTATCAAGAAGTAAGCGAAAATATTAGCCTAATAAGCATAGTAAAATCCTATAGTAATATAGAAAAGAATTTAAAACTTAACAAAATTTCAGCACTTATTTCTTTAGAAGAAGGTGAAATCTGTAAAGGAAATATATCATTTTTAAGAATTTTATATAAACTTGGAGTAAGAATGATGACTCTTACATGGAATTATAAAAATGAACTTGCATATCCAAATTCTAAAATTATAAATAATAAACAAACTCCATTTATAGATACTGTTAACGGATTAACTAAGAAAGGTATTGAATTTCTATATGAAATTAACAAACTTGGCATTATACTTGACGTTTCACATCTAAGTGATGCTGGATTTTTTGATGTGGCAAAATATTCTTCAAAACCATTTGTAGCAAGTCATTCAAATTCTAGAAAAATATGTGCTCATCCAAGAAACCTTACTGATAAAATGATAAAAACCATATCAAGATGCGGAGGTGTTATCGGCATTAACTACTACCCACAATTCTTAAATAGTGAAAATGGTAATAACAGCTACGCATCATATATAGTAAACCATGCTCATCATATCGCAGATACAGGGGGAATAAATTCTGTATCTCTCGGATCTGACTTTGATGGGATATCAGGCAATCCTGAAATAAAAGACGCTTCTTATATGTACATTCTATTTGATCTTTTAAAAAAATCTGGTTTTAAGGAATCAGAAATAGATAAAATATTTTATAAAAATGTACTTCGTGTTTATAAAGAAGTCCTTTAATGTCTTTTAATAAGTGGAAGGGATAAATCTGAATTATCCTCTCCACTATTATTTTTATACTCTTGTTTTTTCTATATATTTTACTGCAAAATCAACTTATGCTGTGTACTTTCAAATTTATTTTTATAATTTGCTCTAGTTTCAGCTAAATGAAATGATGTATTTTTGTTGTAATAAACTCCTAAAAGAAGAACATATCCATCTAAATCATATAATTTTGAAAGTGGTGAACCTTCTCCAAAAATATTCCTTAAATCATGATTTTCTGTAAGATGCTGCGCATTTTTTCCTACAGCTGCAAAAGATCTTGCAGGATGATCAGAACGTTTTCTTCCTGGCCATTTTGCAAATAGTTCTGATACAACTCCCATTCCTATTGCAGGTGTAACATCCTTATCATATGCAGGCCAGTTTTCTCTTATAGCATCATAATACTTTTCTGGTACTTCCCAGTGAACACCTATTTCTGGATCTAAATTTTTCCATGTTTGTGATGGCATCATTACTGTTCCCTCTTCTCCAACAGTATCCAAAAGAGAACGTATAATAGTTTCAGCTCCTCCTATTACAAATCCAAAGCTTTTTAAAGACGTATGAACTAAAACATTCTGCCCTTTTTTTAAACCACATTTTTTTAATCCTTCAATTATATCTTCTTTTTTTAAAACATTAATATTTTCCATAAACTATCTCTCTTTCTTTCTCTAACTTTATCTTGATTTTAACTCATAATCTTAAAACTTTCTTCATTTAAAATTTTAAAACTAATACTATACTGCTATTTTGACAAAAAAATTAAAAAAGTATTATTATATTAAAATTTACTTTATTTAAAATATAAGATCTAATAAAAAAGGTGTAACACTTTATTTTGTGCTACACCTTTTTATTCATATATTATTTTTTAATATCCTTTAACCTTAAAATAATTATTTCTAAATATCTTTTCACTTATACTATAAGCATCATTTAAATGCTGTCTTTCTTCATCTGTCTTTGGATCTCCAGCTATCTTTCCTGTAAATACAATTGTAGAATCTCTATCTGTATTAACGAGTATTCTTCCCATACATGTCTTTTCTATATCCTGCCTATCATTTCCTAAAAGATATAATACTGTAGGCATTACATCAACGAGTCCTCCATTTTTCTCAATTACCTGACCTTCTGTCTTTGGATTATATACAATAAGAGGTATTTTCTCCTCATCAGCTTTCCATGGTCCATCTATACTCATTTCTTCAATTTGATTCTTATAACATCTATGAAGTATTGTATGATCTCCATAAATAACTATTGTAGTATTATCAAGGCTTCCATTTTCTTTTAAAGACTCAATAAATTTCCCAATCTGCTCATCTGTATATCGTATTGCCTGGCAGTATGATCCTGCTATAGTTGAATCAAAATCTTCTGGTAAATCTAAATATCTATACTGTTTTGGTATATCAAAATCACCATGACTACTTATTGTAACAAGAAAAGCATAGTATGGATTATTAAGCTTTTCAAGCTTTTCACTAACCTGTTTTAAATATGAACCATCTGATATTCCAAGTCCTATTTTTTCATCAATATTAAAATCATCAACTGTCCAAATGTTATTAACACCTAGTGCACCTCTATGAGATTCTGCCCAGTTCCATCCTCCTGCAGTTTCAGGATGAGTTGATATTGCCTCATATCCTTCTTTTGAGAGGACTTTAGCCATAGAATTTAATGTTACAGTAGGATAATCATAAAACGGTCTTCCATTAGAAGTAAGAATTGATGCATTCGCCATAAGATCTGCATCAGCACTAAATGAAGTCTTGTTTTGATGATATATATTATCAAAGTATAAACTATTATTTAATAATTTATTTAAATTTGGAGTTATCTCCTGACCATATACTTTCTCATTAATAACCCAGTTTTCAAGAGATTCAACCTGAATATATATAACATTATTATCTTTATATATTCCTTTAAATTCATTATCTTTAAGATCTTCTTTATTTTCTTCAAACCACTTATCTATATCCTCTATATCACTTTGTGATGCTTTTTCAGTATTAAGAACGGTTTTTTCATTTGTTGTTAAAGTTTCAAAAACATCATATACATGATAACCTATAGGGCTCATATTTGACATTTGCTGAAATGGAGCCCATGACTCCTTAAATAATATGTAATTGCTACTATCATTTTTATCAACAGTATTATGAGTAAAAGCTATTATAATTGTTGATAATATTAATATAACTGTTAATATTATTGGATGTATTTTGCAGCAACCATGTATACCAAATGATGAATTATTTTTTCTTCCCAAAATATATAATATTATAAATATAATAAAATCTATTATAAATACAATATCTATTAATCTAAAATTAATTATAGATTTTTCTACAGGATTAAAAATACGAAGTCCAAGTAAATGTTTAATCGATAAAAAACCTGCATTTGTTCTAAAATACCATATATCAAGCAATAAAATTATTGTAATAAGTATATCAATAATTATAAAACAGGTAATCTGTTTTTTATTTCTAAATAAAAAACATATAGATGCGAGCATTATAGCCATTAAAATATGTGCCCAATACGCAGGCATTGTAAAATATATGTTGTGTAAATCAAAATGACTTGCTCCATCAGTTCTCAGCATTGATAAAAATAGCCAGCTTTTTATCATTATTATAAGACTTAATAAAAATGGTATTAATATTTTTAATCTTTGTTTCATAAAATAGCACTCTCCTAATCTTTTTTCCATTCTTAATAATATACCAAATATAACAAATTAGGAAAGACTATTTATAAAATCTTTATTAAATTTTAATTATATCTAACCTAATAATTTCTGTACTGAAGAAATAAAACTTGTCATATTTCTAAAACATATTACTACTGTAACTAGAATTATAATGATTCCTAATATATTATTAATTAGCCCATTTTTATATTGACCAAGATTTTTGCTGTTTACACAATAAATAAGGAAAAGTGCCATTATTGGAAGTATTATCGCATTGGCTGCCTGAGCAACTAATATTAGCTGAGTTGGACTTGACTGACCAAGCACTGATAAAACAGTACCAAATACTAAAACTATTATCCACACAATTTTAAATTTGAAATTCTTCATATCTCTCTTCATTCCAAGTATTCCTTGAGTAGCAAATGCTGCTGATAAAGGTGCTGTAATTGCTGATGAAAATCCTGCTGATAAAAGTCCTATTCCTATACACCATTTAGCTCCTACACCAACTAATGGCTCTAATGCTACAGCCATATCTGCACCATTATTTATATTCATACCCTGACAGTTTGCAGCTGCTGCAATTATTATACACATAGAAACAATTCCACCAAGTCCTATAGAAATAACAGTATCAATTCGTGCATTTTTTATTTCACTTTTATCTTTCCATCTTTCTGCTGCACTTGAAGCATGAAGAAATAAATTATAAGGTACAACAGTTGTTCCTATTAATCCTACTACTGTCATCCAGTCGTTTGCACCAGCTTTTGGAGTAAATAATCCTTTTATAATTGCCATAAAATCAGGTTTTGAAGCAATAGCAGTTCCTATAAATGCAAAGCTCATAATAAGAACTAACGCTGTAAGCATCTTTTCAATTTTTTTATAGTTTCCAGACCATAATAAAAGAAATGCTAAAATTCCTAAAATAAAAGCTACTATATGTGCTGATAAATTTGGTATTACTGTTGTTATACCCATTATTCCACCAGTAAGGTTACCTGTTTCATATGCAATATTACCTACAAATATGGCAGCAATTACTATAACTGCTGCTATCACTCTAAGTATAGGATTTACTATCTTCTCTCTTATATTTTCCCCAAGTCCTTTTTGAGTAGCTATTCCAAGTCTTGCAGCCATTTCCTGAAATATAATTGTCGCAATTGTTGAAAAAAGTATTGCCCATAAAAGTGTATACCCACTGCTTGCCCCTGACTTTGAACACGTCGTCACCGTTCCTGGTCCTATAAATGCTGCTGCAACAAGTGCCCCCGGTCCAATATTTTTTAATTTTTCTATAAATTTGTTCATTACTGTTTCCCCCTTTTATTTATCTTTAAAACATATCAGATAAACTGCATATCTTTATGCCTTCATCTGTAAGTTCTTTTCTTATTCTCTTAACAAAATTAAGAGCATTTTGTCCATCTCCATGAACACAAATTGAATCTGCTTTTATTGAAATATCTTTTCCTGTGATTGATTTAACTTTTCCTTCTTTAATCATTCTTATAACTCTTTTTATAGCTTCATCCTCATCTGTGATCATTGCACCCGATTTTTTTCTTGATACAAGCGCTCCATTTTCTTCATAAGCTCTATCTGCAAATACTTCACTTGCAGCTTTAAGACCTGTATCCTCTGCTGCCTTTATAAGCATACTGTTAGATCTTCCAAGAAGTATTATATTTTTATCAAATTTATATATTGCTTCGCATATAGCTTTAGATAAATCATAATCTTCTGCTGCCATATTATAAAAAGCTCCATGAGGCTTTACATGAGATAAACGTACTTTTTCACTTTTACAAAATGAATAAAGAGCGCCTATCTGATACATAGTATAAGAAAATGCTTCTTCAGAAGTAATATCCATTTTTCTTCTTCCAAATCCCATTAAATCAGGGAAACCTGGATGAGCTCCTATTCCTATGTTACTTTCTTTAGCAAGTTTTATTGTGTTTTTCATTACAACTGGATCTGATGCATGGAAACCGCATGCAACATTTGCTGATGAAATAAGTGGTATTATATTATCATCTGATCCAAGAGAATATCTTCCAAAACTTTCACCAAGATCACTATTTAAATCTACTTTTATCATTATTAACCATACTCCTACTTTAAATCTATATTTTTAATATCTGTAATAAGCATATGACCTGGTGCATGTGTTATTACAAATTTAGGTTTTACATTCATAAGGACTGACTGCGGTGTAACACCACATGGCCAAAATACAGGTACTTCTCCAGGCTTTATTGTAACTTTATCCCCAAAATCAGGCTTATTTATATCCTTAATTCCTATAACAGAAGGATCTCCTATATGAATAGGTGCACCATGTACCCTCGGCATTGTATTCGACACAGTCACAGCTCTAACTATTTTGTTATATGGAATAGGTCTCATACTTACAGTCATCTTACCATTAAATATTCCAGCTGGAACAGTATCAATATTTGTAATATACATAGGTACATTACACCCCATAGTATTATGTCTCATTTCTATTCCAGATTCTATAAGTTCAGATTCAAATGAGAAACTACATCCTATTAAAAAGCTTACTAAATCATCTCTCCAAAACTTTTTTACATCTGTATATTCTCCCTTTAAAATACCATCTTCATATATACGATATTTAGGAAAATCCGTAGCTATATCACAATCTTTTGCAATATAATTCAATGTTCTTTTTCCTACATCTGTAACTTCAAGAATAGGACACGGCTTTGGATTTCTCTGTGTAAAAAGAAGAAAATCATAAGCTATATCTTTTGGCATAATAGCAAGATTAGCCTGAGCATATCCTGCACACATTCCTGATGTAGGTGTAGTTATCTCACCTCTTCTAATCATTTCTCTCACTTTACTTGGTTTTGCATGAACTAAATCCATAATTATTGCCCCCTTTTTTTAATTACTCCTTATAATTTAAAAGACTTTCAATAAATCCAGTATCTGCATCGCCCTTGCAAAAAACTGGGTTTTTAAATATAAGGTACTGAAAATCCATATTAGTTGAAATTCCACTAATAACTGTCTCTTCTAAAGCTGTTAGCATTTTTCTTATTGCAGATTCACGATCTTTGCCATGAACTATAATTTTAGCTATCATAGAATCATAATCTGGAGGAATTTTATATCCTGTATATAATGCTGTTTCAACTCTTACACCATTACCTCCTGGAAGATGAAGTGCTTTTATAGTTCCTGCACTTGGCATAAAATTTTTCTCAGGCATTTCTGCATTGATTCTACATTCAATTGCATGTCCAGTTATTTTAATATCTTTCTGTTTTACCGAAAGCTTTTCGTTCATTGAAACCCTTATCTGTTCTTCTATAAGATCAACACCTGTTACCATTTCTGTAACTGGATGCTCAACTTGTATTCTTGTATTCATTTCCATGAAATAAAAGTTTCTATTTTTATCCATTATAAATTCTATTGTACCTGCACTATAATAATTAACAGTTTTTGCAGCAAGGATAGCTACTTTTATCATTTTTTCACGAGTAACATCATCAACTGCTGGTGATGGAGATTCTTCAATCATTTTTTGATGATTTCTTTGAATAGAGCAATCTCTATCTCCTAACGCAATAACATTTCCAAATTTATCTCCCATAATCTGTACTTCTACATGTCTTGGATTTTCTACAAATCGTTCAAGATACATAGTATCATCTCCAAATGCACTCGCAGATTCATGTTGTGCATTAGAAAATTGGTACAAAAAATCATCCTTTGAATATGAAACTCTCATTCCTTTACCACCACCACCTGATGATGCTTTTATCATAATAGGGAATCCTATTTTTTCAGCTTTTTTAAGAGCTTCGTTACCATCGTAAACTGGTTCTTTTGTTCCCGGTACAACAGGGACTCCAGCTTGAAGCATTGTCTTTCTTGCGTTAGATTTATTTCCCATTTCATCTATTATTTTAGAAGAGGGTCCTATAAAATCTATTCCATATTCTTCGCATTTTTTTGCAAATTCACTATTTTCAGAAAGAAATCCAAATCCAGGATGAATTGCATCTGCTTTCATATTTATTGCAGCATTTATTATTCTGTCCATATTTAAATAACTATCTTTAGCTTCAGGCTCACCTATGCAAACTCTCTGATCTGCAAGTTTTACGTGAAGTGCATTTTTATCAGCTTTTGAATAAACAGCTACAGATCTTATACCCATATTCCTGCACGCTCTTATTATTCTTACTGCAATTTCACCACGGTTTGCAATTAATACTTTATTATACATTAAACACCCTCCTATATTCTTCTTATTTTAAATAGAGGCTGACCATATTCAACTTTCTGTTCATTACTTACAAGCACTGCTTCAATTTGAGCATCAAATTCAGCTTCAATCTCATTCATAAGCTTCATAGCTTCAATAATACATACAGTCTGTCCTTTTTTTATATTATCTCCAATATTAACAAATGCAGTTGTCTCTGGTGATGAAGATGAGTAAAAAGTTCCTACAATAGGAGAATGAATATATAAATCCTCATCATTATCTTCATTTTTTTGATCTTCTTTTTCATCTGTTTCTATATTATCTGATATCTTAACAGTTTCTTTTGGCTTTGACATCTTAATTTCATCAACGCCTTCTTTAAGTGACAATTCTGATAATCCTGTTTCTTTCATTAATTTACATAATTCTTTGATCTTTTCTATATCCATTTCTATTCCCCCTTAAACTTTTAACTAAATAATTTTTCTATTCTTTGAGATGCTACTCTTGGTTTTAATACTTCCTTACACGGAACATGAATCTCTTTTCTAAGTTTTTCATATTGTCTAAGCTGATTAATATAAATCTTTTGCGCCTCATCTACAGTTACTTTTTCAAAACGAACTCTATCTCCTTCTTTAGATTGAACAATTTTTGGTATATCTACACTTATAACTGTAGCTATCTTTGTATATCCCCCAACTGTCTGTCTATCTGCAAGTGCTATTATAGGTTTTCCATGTGCTGGAACCTGAATTGATCCAAACACCATTCCATCAGATATAATATCTGCCCTATTTCTATGTTCAATCTCTTTTCCATCAAGCCTACATCCCATTCTATCGAAATCTGATGTTACTTTATATTCCTCTGACAGAAAAGTTTTTATTCCATCGTTTGTAAAAAAATCATCTTGAGATCCCATCACAACTCTTAATGTAATTTCATTTGAACTGAAATCTTCTTTTTCTAAATGACGTGATAAAAAGTAAGGAATATATCTTTTCTTTACTCTAAACCATATATGATCGCCTTCACGAAGTTTTCTTCCTTTATATCCTCCTGCTGAACATTTTTCATATGTAGATCTGCTTCCCATAAATACAGGAATATCTAATCTGCTTGAAAAAGCTATATATCCATAGCTTCCTGTTTTTGAAGATCCAAATTTTAATACATCACCTTTATGTGCATAAATTGCCGTATACATCGATACTTCTTTATCATTAATTAAAGGAGTAAAATCTCCTCCTGTTATTGATATTATCGTATCTGATGTAAATTCAAGAGTAGGACCTATTAATGCAAATTCTAATACAGCTTCATTTTCAGGATTATCAATAAGCATATTTGCTAGTCTAAACGAACGTCTATCCATAACTCCTGATACAGGAAAACCTACATTCTGATAACCATTTCTACCAAGATCCTGTACCGTAGTAAAAAGACCTGCTTTTAAAATACGTACACCCATAACTTACATCTCTCCTTCTATACATTTGCATTCATATTTTCCTTTTTCGCAAAGTAATTCTATCTCTTTATACCTTTCTTCAGAAATAGGTATAAACCTAATATAATCTCCAGCCTTATATATAAATGGATTTTCTTTATTACTATCATAAGGCTTTACTGGAGTAAGACCTATTATATTCCATCCTCCTGGTGATTCTAAAGGATATATACCTGTTTGAACACCACCAATACCTACAGAACCTCTTTCAATTTTTAATCTTGGATTTTCAAGTCTTGGAGTATTAAGTCTCTTATCCATCCCACCAAGATATGCAAATCCCGGAAGAAATCCAAGCATATATATAAGATAATCTTTTTGTGAATGAATTTTTATTATTTCATCTTCTGTAAGATTCGTATGCTCGACAACTCTTTTCATGTCTGGTCCAAATTTTCCTCCATAACATACTGGTATCTCTACTATTCTCTTTTTTACATTTCCTGCTTCTACATTAATCTCTAATAATTTTTGAAGTTTTTCTTTAATTTCACTATATTTAGTCAAACGTGGATCATAATTTATTAAAGCGGCGCAAAAAGTAGGGATTACATCAGTTACTCCTTTTATAGGATTTTCATTAAGTGCCTGAACAAAGTTTCTAATTTTAAAATTTGTTTCATTACATATTTTATCATCAAACTGGACCATTATAGCTGAATCACCTTCAGCAAAAAATCTAATTTTCCCCATCAAATCATCTCCAAATACCTATTTAAAATTATATAAAAAAAGGCAGCCATTATATGACTGCTACTTCGCTACTAATATTAATTATTATATATTTCAATTGATTATTTGTCAATATAATAATTTTTTCTACAAATTTATATCAATATTTACTTTTTATATGGGTTTACGTGAACCATACAATGTTTTACATTTCCAAAATCATTTTCTATTATATGATGAACACTTTCTGCTATTTTATGTGTTTCAATCAAAGATTTATTACCGTCTGCTGCTATTTCAATATCTACGTATACTTTATTCCCAAATATTCTTGTCCTTATATCATCTATACGTAATACACCAGTTTGATTTAATATTACTTTTCTCATAGAATCTACAATTTTTTTATCACATGATTTATCAACAAGCTTATTTACTGAATCCTTAAAAATATCATATGATGCTTTTACTATAAATATACAAATAACAACACTCGCAACAGAATCTAAAATAGGGAATCCAATTCTCGATCCTAAAATTCCTATAAGTGCTCCAATAGATGAAAGTGCATCTGATCTATGATGCCATGCATCTGCCATAAGTGCACTTGAATTTATTTTTTTAGACGCATTCTTTGTATAACGATACATCCATTCTTTAACTATAATAGATATACTTGCAGCTATAAGTGCAAGTATGCCTGGTATTGCTATATCAATATAATTTCTATAAATTATTTTTTTAATACCTTGATATCCAATGCAAAGGCCTGTACCTAAAAGTACTGCTGCAAGAATTATAGATGCAATACACTCCATTCTTTCATGACCATATTGATGTTCATTATCAGACTTCTTATTAGCAATATTTACTCCAATAATTACAATAAAAGTACTAAATACATCAGATGCAGAATGAACTGCATCTGAAATCATAGCTCCAGATGATGCAAATATTCCAGCCAAAAGCTTAAATATTGATAATATTGTATTTACAACAATACTATTAAAGGACACTTTCATCGCAATTTCTTTTTCATATGCGCTTTTTCTTTTATTTTTTTCTTGTTCCATACCGGTTACCTCCATAATAACAATATATTGTGTAAGATAGCTCTGTGTCACATGCAATTTGTTCCTTTTTTAGATAAAAAAAATCTGTGGAACATAATAGTAAACTACTGTCCCACAGATATATATAACATAATCTGTTGCCATTTATTAACGGGCCCGGCTAACAATAGACTAAAATCTATTGTTTGCTTGCTCAGTTTGTACTGTAGATTTTAATGCAGTGCAAAGAGTATTTTATATCAATAATAATTCCTAAATTTCCTTTTGTCAACGTTTATTTTTAGTGGATATTCTGTTAAAAAATTGAATTTTAGTATTTTTAATAGTATAATGTATTTATATTTTGCAAGTGTGATGCAATTGGCAGACATCCCAGCATCAGAGGCTGGTTTTTATGGGTTCAAGTCCCATCACTCGCACCATTTTGTAACTATATATATAGTATGAAGTTAAACCATATTTGTTTAGCTTTTTTTATTTTATCTAAAATATATCTAAAGTTTTTTATAAATAGTCAAAATCATTGTAGTAAAACATGCTATTCCGCCTATAAAATTTGAAATAGGTTCTGCTAAAAAAACACCTACTATTCTAAGATTGCCTATCCTTGGCAGAATAAAAATCAAAGGAACTACTATTATTATCTTTCTAAAAATAGAAAAAAATATTGCCCTCCCTGATTTTCCAAGACTCGAAAATACAGTTTGTCCAGAAAATTGTAATGCCATCATACAAAAGCCAAAAAAATATATATGCATAGATGGTACTCCTGCTTTTAAAAGATCAACATCTGAATTAAAAATTGAAATAAGCTCTGATGGAAAAACAAATACAATTATCCACGCTATGAGTGTATATACTATCAAAGCAGATGACATATATTTTATACATTCTTTTACACGCTTATATTTTTTAGCTCCATAGTTATAACCCAGAATAGGTTGTGCACTATTTGTAAGACCGCATACAGGCATTGAAATAACTTCTCTTATAGAATTAATTACAGTCATTGCTCCAATATAAATATCGCCACCATAAATTTTAAGATTTATATTACATGACATTTGAACACAGCTATTTGTTACATTCATAATAAAACCTGCAAATCCAAGAAAAAGTATTCTTCTAATTCGTTTCAAACTGAGTCTCATTTTAGATATTTTTATCTTATATTCAGTACGTTTTCCTATTAAAAAAGAAAAAGTCCATACTGCTGATAAAAACTGTGCTATAACAGTTGCTATAGCCGCTCCTTCAACTCCAAGTTTGAATTTAAATATAAAAATAGGATCAAGAATTATATTTATAACAGCTCCTATTAAAACTGTAATCATTCCTACATTTCCAAACCCTTGAGCATTTATAAAACTATTAAGTCCGAGACTTATAGTTACAAAAATAGTTCCTATAAGATAATATGACATATATGAATCAGCATAGATATATGTATTTTCTCCTGCTCCTAAAAAATAAAGAAGCGGTCTTTTAAAAATAAATATAGAAATTGTAAGAAAAATTCCTATAAAAATAAGAAGAATGAAGCTATTTCCTAATATATATTCTGCTTCTTTTCTATTACCTTTTCCTCTTTCTATTGAGAAAAGTGGTGCTCCTCCCATACCTATAAAATTTGCAAATGCAATAACTATCGTTATGATTGGAAAACATATTCCGAGACCAATAAGAGACTCTGTTGCATTATTTGGGATTTTCCCTATAAAAATTCTATCAACTATGTTATAAAGCACATTAATAAGCTGTGCCAAAGTCATTGGCACAGCAAGTTTTATCATCTGATATATTATGTTTCCATTAGAAAAATCTTTACTTTTGATTGTTTTATTTATCATAATGTCATCCTTTATATTATACTGTTTTTTCTTCCTGTCTTATCTTAGATGTTTTTACATTCATAGATATTTTTCCATCTTCTATATAAATTAATCTATCTGTATATTTTACAGCAACTTCGTAATCATGTGTTATAAAAATTGTAGTAACACCTGAAAATGTAAGATTTCTGCATAATTTTAAAAGCTTTCTTATATGTTTTATATCCTGTCCGCTAGTTGGCTCATCAAGAAGAAGTATTTTAGGATTCATTGAAAGTATAGATGCTGCTGCACATCTAAGTCTCTGACCTCCTGAAACTGACTGTGGATGAAATTCTTTTAAATCTTCTATTTCTAATTCTAAAAGTTTATTTTCTGTTATTTCTTTTACTTTTTCTTTAGAATACTTTAAATTCCTAGGTCCAAATGAAACCTCATCATATATTGTATCACACGTAAGCATAAGCTCTGCATTTTGAAATAATATACTGCATGTTCCTGCAAGATTATATGCACTTGTCTTTTTTGTATTTTTTCCGCATATAATAATATCACCTTCACTAGGTTTATAAATTCCAGCCATATGATACATAAGAGTGCTTTTTCCACTTCCGTTATTTCCTAATATTCCTACGATTTCTCCCTCATATATATCAAGATCTATTCCTTTTAAAACCATATTGTTTTTTCTTTTTTTCTTCTTTTTCTCATAAGAATAATAAAGATTTTTAACTTCTATAACCTTCTTTTTATTTTCTAAACTTTGAGGTTTAGAATCCTTATATTTTTTAAATATTTTATGATAATCTATGTTATTTTTTATTGGAATTCTTAATCCTAGATTTTTAAAAACATCAAGTTTAGTCTCAATATTCTTAGCTTTTTCATCAAGAAATATTTTTCCTTTATCCATAACTATAACTCTGTCTGCCCATGAAATAACTTCATGAAGTCTATGCTCAACTAGAATTATTGTCATTCCTTCATCTCTTAAATTTTGTACAACTTTTAAAACTTCACGTGCACCCTTAGGATCAAGCTGACTTATTGGTTCATCTAGTACAAGAATTTCAGGCTTTAGTGAAAGGACAGAAGCAAGTGCTACTCTCTGCTTCTGTCCTCCTGATAATGCATTTGTTGGTGAGTCTATAAAGGCAAGCATATTTACTTTCTCAAGTGCCCACATAATACGTTCTTTTATTTCTTCTTCAGGAAAACATAAATTTTCAAGTCCAAATGCAACTTCATCTGATACAATAGTCTGAAATATCTGTTCATCAGGATTTTGAAATAAAAGTCCAACTTTTTCAGATAAAACTCGTATAGGATATTTTCTTGTATTCATATCTTTTATATAGACGTTTCCAGTAAACTCTCCTCTGCTTTCATGTGGAATAATACCATTTAAGCATTTTAAAAGAGTAGACTTCCCGCACCCCGTGCTACCACATAAAAGAATAAATTCACCTTTTTCTATCTGAAGATTAATATTTTCTAATTCAGCTTTTTCTCTACCATAATATTTATAAGAAACATTCTCAATTCTTATCATAAATTTTCTCCTCAATCGTAATTTTACAAATATTTACGAGTAAACCAGTACATAGGCAGCAAAAGATGAGTATAATAAATATTTTTATTAGAAAAATAGAGAAGAATTTTACAAATTATAATGATAATCATAAATATTATTACCAAAGCTAAAATTGCCTTATCCCAAAATGTGAATTCTAATTTTCTAATTTCCGTTCTCTTATCATATGCTCTAAATGCTCTTGAATCAGCACTTTTAGCCATATTTTCAGATTTTCTTATACAGTTTGCAAAAAGTGGTACAAGAATATGTACAACAGCATCATAAATCCCATATAGAAATATAACTCCTTTTAAAGTAAGTGGCTTATATTTTCTAAGTTTTTGTGAATTAAATGTAACTTTCGCTTCCGAAAATGTTATTGGAATAAATCTTATACATGTCATAACCATAAAAGATATAGTATATGGAAGTTTTAATTTATTAAGTCCTATAAGTATTCTTACAGGATCTTCAGTCCAAAATATCAAAAGTCCAAATGTCATAGGAATAACTAATCTAAGCGACTGAATCATTCCATAAACAAATCCTTCATAATAAATCGCAACTCCCTCATAAAGTCCTCCAATTAACGGAGCATTCTCACTTATTAACTTTGGAGCAATTATATAAAATAAAGCGTGTCTTGGATAAGCCTCATAAAATATAGCTTGAAGCCATATTATACCCCATATGCTGATAAAATTTAATAAAATAAGTGATTTTATTTTTGCATAAGAAATTCTAGAAATAATTATAAGTATCCAAATAGATACAAATAAAATAAATAACACCTGCCACCTATCAAGAAGCATTCCTATAACTGATAATGAACATAATATAACAAGCTTTGTTCTCACATCAAGTCTGCTAAAAAATGAGTTATTTCTTTCTGCCTGAGTAAATTCATTTTTCATTAGTCCATCACCTTCTTAAGCTTTTTAGATAAATATATTCCACCAATTGAACCTATTATTGAATAGATTATTGAGAATATCGCATTAATATTTATATACCATGATGGATAGAAAAGCCTATATAGATACATCCACATGTAATAAAAAGTATACGTTGAATAGCAATTTTGAAATCCAAATATAAGTCCTACTAAAACGAAAACTCCTGCCTTAGTTTCAAATTTTCTCTTTCCTCTCGTAAATCCTGCAGCATATAAAAGCACTTCTGCAATAACTGCATATGACATCATAAGAAGTATTGAAACTGGATTAAAGCTTCCAAATGCAACACCTTTTAAAATAAGTCTTACAACTGAAGATATAATTATGACACCACATTTAGGTATAAGACATACCATACATGTAACAAACATAGAATTAACTACATCCCATAAGATTCCCGTAATAAGATGTTCTACTGGCCCTAAAGGTCCTAATATTGCTCTTATTGAATCTGAAAATACAAAATCAGTTACATCAACTAATACAAATTTAACAGCAGAAAAAAGTGCAATAAACATTATCTCACTAGTTATAAAATTATTAAGCCACTTTTTCTGCTTTGAAGAAAAAACAATAACACATATTATAGAAAGTATAATTGAAACCGCTGCAATAATTTTTTGAAACTGTGACTCTTTATACACTTCAAGATCAAAATTTTTTATTAAGATATCAGTATCAGAGCCATATACTGATACCTTAAACTGAGCCTTATATGTACCTGGTTTTACAGAAAATCCATCTGCATAAACAGGAAGTTTTAAACTTAAACTATCAGAAGATTTAAGTACAACATTTGTTTCAGGAACAGAATCATTTTCTCCCTCCTGCCTGTCAAATTGATCTCCTCTAAAGTATTTTATTTCATTTCCATTATCATCTAATACAGAAAACTTAATATGAACAGGTAAATCAAATTCTCCTGCATTATTAATGTCTGCACACATATATCCTGCAGGCGCATCATATTTTTCATCTCTACCTATAAAACTTTGAAATGTATCGCTTATGCTTTGTTTTATTTTTATATTATTTTTAAGTTCCTTTTTTAAAGTTTCCTTCTCTTTATCACTTTGAACTGGATAAACACCATCATCTGATATGGATACATTATTTTTTATATCATCTAAATTTATGCAGTTTATATCCTTAAACGTACTATTAACATTATTTCCTAAAGAAGCTTCAGTTTCAAGCCTTCCTTGAACTGCACTTTCAGCACTCAGTATAAAATTTTTTTCATAATAACCCTCATATGCATGAATTTTAGTTTTTAAAACATTATCATTTTCATACTCAAATCCATCACTTTTTTCAGGTATTATTTTCATGCCATTTGGAATTTTTATTTTTAAATATCCGTAAGACTCTTTTGTTATAAGTGCTCTTAACGTTATTTTTATATTTGTTTTTTCATTTTCTATAATGTAACTATCTTTACTATTTCCTTCTGGAACATTTATATCAATGTGAATATTGTCACTCTCTTCATCTAATGAAACAAGTTCATCACTAGGTATTCTGTCTTTAAAAGAAGATAACTTTAAATTTTTAATTATAATTCTATCATCAGTTTTTACATAAAAAGTAATACTTTCAACATTAACTGCTTTTTCTCCAAAATACTTATAATATGAATCTAAAAAATTAAATCTTACATCTTTATCATTAACTCTTAATATTTTAGGCACAATAACTCTTGGAATTCCTTTTTTATCTATAAATGAAGACTTTTTTATTTCAGGCGCTATACTGTCTCCCATAAGATAATATATAACATTATTATCTGAATATTTTATACATGCATATGCACTTCCGTCTCCTTCCCATCTCCACTCTGCCTTAGATGGGAATTTTTCATCATCCATATTTACTTTATATATTCCATATCCTTTTTTAACATCTATAGTATCATCTTTAGCCTTTTCTCCTTCATCTGTGCTTATTAGATTTTCATAACCAAATACAGTTTTGTATGATAAAGAAAATATTGAAGAAAATACTATTAAAAATATTAAAAATAATGTAGTAATTTTTTTATTCACAAGCGTGCCCCTTTTGTTAACTCAATTTAAGAGTATATAAATTATGTGTTCCATGTTTTTCTGTATCTACTTTTGTTGGCCAAGTTGTTGCACATATAACTTTTCCATCACCAGAAATATTTACAGAATTATAAAGTATTGCTCCATCTGTATTAAAATATCCAACATATCCTTCAAGTGCATCTTTATTATCAGTATCTATCTCTTTTCCTTTTCCATCTTTAGAAATATCAAAAGCATAAATTCCACAATAGCTGTAATCATAATTATCTTGATTTTGACATGTACCTAAAACTAAATAATCACCTTTTGTCTTAATATTAGTAACAGTTCCACCTGTTCTAAACTTCCAATTAAGATTTCCATCAAGATCAAATACTTTAATTACTCCTACATCTGAATGTTCAGCAGGTAGTTTTCCTTTAGAATCACTTGAATCTTTAAGATATGTCTTATTTGGAGAAACTATAAGTTCATTTTTTCCAAATTCAACATTGTCATGTGAAACAGCTGTATATAAGTTTATATCATCATGTTTTTCAGGCTTAAACAAATCAAAATGATTGATTTCATTTCCATCTTTATCTAATACAAACGCTCTTCCATAACCTGCTACAGCAACAATTTTATCTCCTATAATCCCAACATTTACATTAGTAGTCTTAGTATACGCCATATCTGAATCATTTTTAACATCAAAATGCCATGCTTCTTTTCCAGTATTTATATCATATGCTCCTACAAATGCAGGACCAGTTTTATCGTCACCATAGCTGTAATTACCCATTATAATTTTTCCATCGAATACTGTCATTTCGCTCATACTCATTATTCCTGGGAAACCATGTGATTCTGTCTGCCATATTTTATTACCGTCTTTATCTATCTTAAGTAAAACTTCAGCTTTATCCTTATCTTTATCATTATCCCATGAAGAACTTGCGCATACATAAAGATTTCCATCATCACCTGTCATTTTTATACTTCCTGATATGCTAATCTTAGAATTTTCCTTCATGTACTTATCTGTAACAGGCTTAAGATCTTTCTGTACATTATATCTCCATAACTCTTTACCTGTATTTACATCAAGACATATAATATTTGCCTCTTTCTTCTCATTTTTATATGAGTATTTATCTGCAAGATAAAGCTTATCATCACTTATTATATAGCTTCCTACATTTCCATATGTTGAATTACTCCATACTTCCTTTTTAGACTCTATATCATACCATGTCATTTTTTCCTTTTCAACAATTAAAACATTCTTTCCATCCTTAGATACTATAGGCTGTGTATTTTCAAGACCAAAAGACCATTTTACATCTGTAACATCAGGTATTTGATCTTCCTTAACATTTGAAAGTTCTTTACTTTCAATAAGTTCAATATTTGTTTGTACATCTGTTACCTCTGTCTCTTTCGATAATGATGCATCAGCACTCTTTCCTTTTCCACATCCAGATAAGCATACTAATATACTAAGCGTAACTGATGCTGCAAGAATAAACTTTTTACTTTTAAATAACATTTAATTTCCTCCTTGATTTATAAATAAAAGACCTCTACAGATATCTGTAGAGGTTTTTTTATATTCAATAATATACACACTTTAATAATATAAATCTGCATAAAAATAAAGCGGATAAAATACATTTATCCTTATTAATGCGAAATTTTATAAATATATTAAAATAAAAATATCGTTAAATATGGTTAGCTTCCCTCCGAAGTTATCATACATATATTTTAGGCAGGTCTCCTGGCTTATGGGTCATCCTTCTGCCATCCTTCCCAAAGATAAATTCATCTTTAGTGGTTTTTATGGCTTTGTCACCATTTACAGTAGCGGGGGCTGTAATAGATTTTCACTATTTTCCTTAAATAAAAATACCTAAAATATCATATTCTTTTTATATGTCTAAGTATAACAATATAATTTACCATTATCAAGATACTGTTTTATCATAACTTATCACATTTTAATCATAAGATGAATATACTAATAGAAGATGCAGCTTTTATAATATATCTTTTTCTTTAAAATAACGGCATCTAAATTCCCCCTTAATTCTATTCAATAAAAGCCTTCGCTGCAAAACAGTGAAGGCTCTTTATAATTTTAATAATTAATTTTAAGTATATGAAATTTCCATTCCATTACTATCAAAATAAATCAAATTATCACTTTCAAAATTCCATACTGCTTGAAATTTTGTCGGTATATTGATTCCATTAATTATTTTATAATCATCTACAATTGCAGACCATTTTTCATAAGTGTTTGTATCACTGCAGAATCTTTTTTTAGCAACAAAACTAGTCATTTCATCCGATTTATTAAAATAGAAAACACCTGTAGTTTCTTTATCATTTTTTCTTATTGTCGCTTCTACACTATAATCATCAAGCTGTCTATACGTAATATTTTTTTGAAGTGCAAGGCTTGGGTGCATTAAACACTCCGATAAATATGTGGCATCTATGAAGTCATAAGATTCATTAAAAAGAGGTATATGCTTTGCAATTACACCTTTCATGGAACACCCTCCATCCTTACACAAATCAATTCCTTGAAATGGTATACCATACATTTTAGAATCAATTAATGCTATTCTTATAGGCTCTTTTATAAAATCATATACTACATAGTCAATTTTTATCTTAGGCTTACTTCTTGAAATTAAAAAATCAGCATCTTTAAAGTCAAACTTAACAGCATTTGCACTTTCTATACCTAAATATCCATTTTTTACAAAATACTTTTGCAAAGCTTCTGGAAGCACCTTTAAATCATTTTCTGTAATTTTATATTTTGGCATCTGATAACTTTGCTTAAAATTTTTAACATTGTTTAAATATTCTTTTTTTATTGGTGAATACGGAATTATCATATAAATAAAAATACATAAGATTATTGATAAGAGTCCAAATATAATTTTTTTTACCCCCTTTTTCATATATAGTCACCTCTACTTTAATTTTAATGTATTTTTACAAATATTCAACAATTTTACTATTTGTTAACATAACATTAATCCTTCTGAACATCAAAACGGTCTGCATTCATTACTTTATTCCATGCGCATACAAAATCTTGTATAAATTTTTCCTCATTTCCATTTGATGCATATACTTCAGCAACTGCACGAAGCTGTGCATTTGATCCAAATATAAGATCAACTCTTGTAGCTGTCCATTTTTTCTTTCCTGTTTCCCTATCAAAACCTATAAATCTTTCGCTGCATTCAGGTGACTTCTTCCACACAGTATCCATATCTAAAAGATTTACAAAGAAATCATTTGTAAGACATTCTTTCTTATTTGTAAATACTCCATCTTTTGACTCTTTATAATTAGTATTTAAAACACGCATGCCACCAATTAATACTGTCATCTCTTTAATTGTTAAGTTTAGTAGTTGTGCTTTATCAATTAACATTTCATCTGATAATTCTGCATACTTATCATATTTTACATAATTTCTAAATCCATCTGCCTTAGGCTCAAGATAACTAAATGATTCTATATCTGTCTGCTCCTTATTTGCATCAGTTCGCCCTTTAATAAATGGAACCGTGATTTTATAACCTGCATTTTTAGCAGCCTGTTCGATACCAACACATCCAGCTAATACAATTATATCAGCTAAAGAAATCTTTCTTCCTTTTGAATGTGAATTATTAAAATCAATTTGAATTTTTTCTAATATATCTAAAACTTTTTTAAGTTTTTCTGGTTCATTGCTCTTCCAATTTCTTTGTGGCTCTAATCGTATTCTTGCACCATTTGCTCCACCACGTTTATCCGAAATACGAAATGTTGATGCAGATTTCCAAGCTATTTTAACAAGTTCTGATATAGAAAGTCCTGAAGATAAAATTTTCTTCTTAATATCTGAAATATTCTTTTTATTAACCAATTTATAATTAGCTTTTGGTACTGGATCTTGCCAAATGAAAACTTCCTTTGGAACTTCTGGTCCTAGGTATCTTGATATTGGTCCCATATCTCTATGTGTTAATTTGAACCAAGCTTTAGCAAAATCATCAGCAAATTTTTTTGGATTTTTTAAATAATTTTCTGCTATCTTCCTATAGATAGGATCATAAATAAGTGATAAATCAGCAGTAGTCATCATAGGTCTATGCTTTTTTGATGGATCGTAGGCATCAACTACCATATCTTCTTCATCTACATTCTTAGCAAGCCACTGATATGCACCTGCAGGACTTTTAACTAATTCCCATTCATATTTGAATAATGTTTTTAAATAGCCCATTGTCCAATGTACAGGTTTAGCTTTCCATGCTCCTTCAAGTCCAGTACTTATAGTATCAGGACCTTTACCAGTTTTATAGCTGCTTTTCCACCCTAATCCCTGCTCTTCAATAGGTGCAGCTTCAGGTTCTTTACCTACATATGAAGCAGAAGCTGCGCCGTGGCATTTTCCAAAAGTATGTCCACCAGCTATAAGCGCAACAGTCTCTTCATCATTCATTGCCATACGCTGAAATGTTACTCTCACATCATCAGCTGATTTTACAGGATCAGGCACTCCATTTGGTCCTTCTGGATTTACATAAATTAACCCCATCTGTACAGCAGCAAGTGGATTTTCAAGTTTTTCTTTATCATCTTCTTCATTACGCTCATCAGCGAGCCACTCTTTTTCACTGCCCCAATAAATATCCTCCTGTGGTTCCCAAACGTCTGCTCTGCCACCACCAAAACCAATTGTCTTTAATCCCATAGATTCTAATGCACAATTACCTGTAAGTATCATAAGGTCTGCCCATGATATTTTGTTCCCATATTTCTTTTTAATAGGCCAAAGTAAACGACGTGCTTTATCTAAATTTACATTATCTGGCCAGCTATTAAGTGGTGGGAAACGCTGTAATCCTTGTCCTCCGCCTCCTCTTCCATCACCAACTCTATAAGTTCCAGCACTATGCCAAGCCATACGAATAAAAAGTGGTCCATAATGACCATAATCGGCAGGCCACCACTTTTTAGAATCTGTCATTAGCTTATATAAATCATTTTTTAATCCATAATAATCTAATTCTTTAAATTCTTCATCATAATTAAATCCCTTTGACATAGGATTGCTAAGTTCTGAATTTTGACGAAGAATATTAAGTTTAAGCTGATTTGGCCACCAGTCTTCATTAGTTGTTCCTTTGCCTTTAAAATCTTTTTCCATATTCATTCTTCCTGTTACTGGACATCTGCTTTCTAACATAATACTATCCCCTTTACCATATAATTTTTGTCTAAATTAAAACCTGCTTAATTTATTTTTACATATAAACTATGTAGCCTTTATTATAGAAATACTCATACAGTAAATTATATAAATATATAATTAGTACTATGATTAAATCTGAAAATAATATTTATATAAAAAAACAGTAAAATTACTTTAATAACTTTACTGCTTCTTTCATATATGAAACTAATTTGCTATCATCTAGTTTTAATATTTCTGATTTACTGACCCATTTATAGTCATCATGTTCTTCCAAATTTAGAACTATATTTAATGAACCTACAGTTCCTCCTGGAATATCCCATTTTCCTGCCTCAAAATTTTTTTTGCCTCTTTCAACAAGTGTTCTTCTAATTATAAGAATTTCTCCTTTTTTATTTTGAACTAAAGCATGTGCAATTAAATTATGCATAATATGTCCTCCATTTTTCATCAGCCTAATAGTTATTTTTTACATATTATATATCTTACCATAATTTTTATCAATATCACTTTCTTCATTAAAAGAATAATAATTAAAATTTGTAATACATTAATAATTTGATATATAAAAAATAGCCTATAATCATTAGTTTTATTTATGATTATAGGCTTTATAGTTAAAATGTTACTTTTAATATTTAATATAATTTTATCTTTAGAAATTAAACACTTATAATAATTTACTTTCCACATTCACCTTCATGCTGATGTTCATGACAGATAGATCCTGTAGATTTAAGTGCTCCTTTAAGATATTCATTTACAGCATCTTTTGCATTACCAGATGCTCCTAAAATAACTTCAATACCTTTTTCATTAAAGATATCTACAGCACCTTCTCCCATACCTCCTGATATGATAACATTAACTCCCATATCATTTAAAAAGTTTGGTAAAAATCCAGGTCTATGTCCTGGGTTAGGAATAGAATCACATTTTGTGATCTGTCCATTTTCAGTTTCAAAAATATTGAAATTTATACAATGTCCAAAATGTCCTGTTACTCTTTCATTTTCACTTGCTACTGCAATTTTAATCATTATTATTTTCCTCCATTTTTATTATTTTTATATTCTTTCTGCAAGTATTTTACCTACAGAATCAAAGCAATTTTGATTAATCTCTTCTATTATTCCTTTATCACATGCTTCAGATATTTTAGGATCAATAGGTACTTTTGCTAAAACTTTTAAATTATGCTTATCTGCTATTTCTTCAATATGGCTTTCTCCAAATATATTATAGTTTTTGCCATTATCAGGGCATGTAAAATATGACATATTTTCTATTAATCCAATAATAGGTATATTCATCATTTCAGCCATATTCACAGCTTTAGATACAATCATTGATACCAGTTCCTGTGGTGAAGTTACGACAATAATTCCATCAACAGGTATTGATTGAAATACTGTAAGTGGAACATCTCCTGTACCAGGTGGCATATCAATAAACATAAAATCTACATTACTCCAGACAACATCTGTCCAGAATTGCTTAACTGTACCAGCAATAATTGGTCCTCTCCAAACTACTGGATCGGTGTCATTTTCTAAAAGTAAATTAACAGACATTATATCAATACCGGTACTGCTTTGTACTGGGAAGAAGCATGATTCACTACCTGTAGCTTTTTCTTTTATTCCAAATGCTTTTGGTATAGAAGGTCCTGTAATATCTGCATCAAGAATAGCACAATGATATCCCATTCTATTCATTGTAACTGCAAGCATTGAAGTTACAAGAGACTTACCAACTCCTCCTTTACCACTAACAACACCTATTACTTTTTTGACACTGCTCATTTCATTTAAATTCTCTGAGAAATCAATTTTCTGTTCTTTTCTTTCTGCACAATCTTGTGAGCAGCTACTGCAATTTTGGTCGCAATTTTCACTCATTTTATTAATCTCCTTTGCTAATAAATAAGTATTACTTATTAAATTTTTAATTCACTTCCAGCAGATAAATAATCTATTTTCTCTCCCATAACATCTTTAAGTCTTTTATAAGATTCTATACCTGTACAATGGCATGTATAGTACTTTACATCTGTCTTAAGAAGATATTTACCTATTTCTTGTGTAGTTTCAATGCGTTCACTACTACCAAGAGAACGACTTGAAAGATGAAATCCTCCTATAACATAGTTAGGCTCTCGTTTTTTTAAATTATAAAAATGCTCCATTATATTAACAATCCCATTATGAGCACATCCTGTTACTAAAAGTGTTTTTCCATCTTCTTCTATTACAAGATTCTGTTCATGAGAAAATGTATCGTTCATTAATATTCCATTTTGTTTCATAAACAATGTACTATTTGATATTGGACCTGGTCTTTTTTGAACAACATTTGAAAACACTTCTATTCCATCACTAATAGAGAAATTTTCTCCTGTAAAAATAATTTGTTTATTCTGCTTAAGTTCTTCATCTAAACCAATAAATTCTAAATTTCCATTTTTGCGTAGTGCATAATGTTTTTCAAAGCCTTTTTCATTTATAAATACTTTAGCTTTATTATTATACTTAAAAAATGTCTTAAGGCCACCACCATGATCGTTATGTCCATGTGAAATAACAAGGTAATCAATATCAGAAATGTTAACATTCATCTTCTGTGCATTTTTAACAAATAAGTCACTTGCTCCAACATCAAACAGAATTTTATGTTTCTTAGTTTCTATATATAAACTAAGACCATGCTCACTTCCAAAATCTTCTGATATTGATGTATTTTCTACTAAAGTTTTAATAATCATAATTTTATATCACCACCCTATTTAAAAAGCAATTCAATTGTTTTATTATAAATTGATTTAACAGCTGTTCCTGACTTACAATCTATATCCACAATAGTCTGTCCTTTATTAACAGCTTTTACTGCATCGGAATCAAAAGGTACTCTTCCAACAAACGGTAAATTTTGTTTTTTACAAAACAGTTCAATCTTCTCTGAGTTTTTAATATTTGTATTGAATTTATTTACACATACTGCTATCTTTATGCCAAATTTTTCTGATGTTTTTATGATTCGTTCCATATCACTTATACCAGATATTGAAGGTTCAGCTACAATTAATACCATATTAGCACCGCTAAGTGATGCTATAACTGGACAGCCAATCCCAGGTGAACCATCAATAATAGCAATTTTGGTATCAATAGCTGCTGACTTCATTTGTTTTTTTACTTCAGTAACGAGCATTCCAGATGTGCCGCTTCCCATCTTAAGTTCTGCAGTCGAAAAAACTTTATCTTCATTAGAATATAGCATTAATTCTCCTGCTACAGCTGGTTTTAATGATATTGCTTTCACAGGACAGATAAGTTCACAGACTCCACATCCTTCACATGCAAAAGCATCTACTTCATAACCATTATTTTTTGCTGAAATTGCATCGAACCTGCAATTTTGTCTACACTTATCACATTTAATGCACTTGTCTAAATCTATTTCAGCCTTTGGGAGTCCATAATAGTCTGTCTTTTTAGGTTCTAAATTTTGGCCTGCTATAAGATGTAAATTAGGTGCATCGACATCACAATCTGCATATGCCTTAGCTTCAGAAAGTTTTACAAATGCACTTGCTATTGTAGTCTTTCCAGTACCACCTTTACCGCTAAGAATTAGAAGTTGTTTCATGCTGCACCTCCTTTTTAACTGTTTCTAGTAATGAAGAGAATACATTATTATATTTATTACTTTTTCTAACTGCAATCTCTGCATTTGAATTTATCTCTCCAAGTTCATTATCAAAAGGTATTTTGCTTAAAATTTTAATATTTTTTTCTAGGCAGAATTTTTCTGATGGGTTTTCTTCTTCTAAACATTTATTAAGAACTACTCCAAAAGGTTTATTAAATAATTTTACTAGTTTATAAACCATATTAAGATTATGAGCTCCAAATAGTGTTGGCTCTGCTACTAATATGCAATAATCTGCATCTTTAATACTTTCCATTACAGCACAAGCACTCCCTGGAGGGCAGTCAATAATTGTAAGATTATCACTTTTTAGTTCATCCTTAGTAAGCATCTTTTTTATAATAGGAATTCCAGAAGTTTCACCAGTATTAAGCATTCCCGTATATACTGTTACGTCATCAGAAACACCTTTTTGAATTTTTCCAATTATCTTTTCTTTTTCTATTATTGCCTTTTGTGGGCAAAGTATACTGCATCCACCACAAGAATGACAGACCTCTTCAAAAACAATCATCTTGTCTTTTATATAGGCAAGAGCATTGAATTTACAAAAATCAACGCACTTTCGGCATCCATCGCAAAGATCATTATTCACAGTGGCAATTTTAACTGATATTTGTTCATCTAAAATATCTTTAGGTTTAAAAAACAGATATCCATTAGGTTCTTCAACATCACAATCCATATAAACAGATTTATTTGCCACTGCTGCTAAATTAACTGATACCAATGTCTTTCCTGTGCCACCTTTACCACTAAGCACAGCTATATTCATACTATTTACCTCCGTGTCCATGAAATCCAGCATGTATTTCATTTAATAAAGGAAGATTTCCAGAAATATAATTTTCAATATTCTCCTTTATAGAGTCATTTATTGTTTTAAAAATTTTAATGTCAGCAGCTTTTAATACATCTGCTGCATTTTGTCCGCATCTAGGTGTCAATAATGCGTCCACCTTATTATCAGCTATTACTTGTGCAGCCTTAATTCCTGCACCACCAGTGCTTTCTGCTGCAATATTATCAATGAATACACTCTCTTTAGTCTGTGTATTATAAAAGAGAAAATATGGTGCACGTCCAAATGATATACACACATTTGATTGAATATCTTTTTCGTCTACAGGTATGTTGTGATAAAGTAAAGTTGTAACATGAGTACCTAATAAATTATAATTTTATTAGGAAAAGGGGAATAGATTATGGTACAACATTTTGAGGAAGAAGTAAAAAGAAAAATAGTAGCTCTTCATGTTGAAGGAAGAACAATTAAAAGTTTAGTTGATGAATATAAAGTATCAAAGGCTAGTATTTCAAATTGGGTTAAGCAATACCGCAGCGAATGCCAGACAAACCAGGATTTAAAAAGCGAATATGATTATCTTACTGAAAATAAGAAGCTTAAGAAACAGCTTCAGGAAATGCAGAAGGAAAATGATTTCTTAAAAAAAGCAGCGGCATTCTTTGCAAAGGAAATCGATTGATGGTTTATCGATTTATTGATGATAATAAACAGCACTTCGGTGTACGATGGCTGCTTAGACGATTTAGTATCTATCCTAATGCATATTATAACTACAAAAAAGCAAGAAAACAGGCTTATAATGATAAGAAGAAGTCTATATATTCTACAATAGAAGAAATCTATCATGAAAATAATGGTGTATTAGGCTATAGAAATATGAAAATATTCTTAGAACGTAAGCATATATATTTAAGCTGCCAGACTGTCCATAAATACATGAATACTGACTTGAAGATATATTCTATAGTTCGTAAAAAGAAGCCTTCTTACAGACATGGAAAAGCGTACAAGAAATTTCCTAATTTGTTGAATCAAGATTTCGTAGCTGCAAAAATTAATGAAAAATGGTGCACTGATTTCACATATATTACACTTGCTAATGGTCAAAAAAGATATAACTGTTCAATCGTAGATCTGCATGACCGCTCAGTTGTTGCATCACTTAATGGTAAAGAAATCACGTCTGATTTGGCTATAAAAACAGTAAAAAAGGCATTCGCCGCGCAGCATATTACTAATAATGGTAATATATTACTTCATAGTGATCAAGGTACTCAATTCACTTCAAAGGAGTTTGTTAATTTCTGCAAAGGTAACGGTATAACGCAAAGTATGAGTAAGGCTGGTTATCCCTATGATAATGCACCTATGGAACGATATTTCAACACTCTTAAGAATGAATTGATAAATCTAAAATATTATCATAATGATAAAGAGCTTAATTCAGATATCGATAACTTTGCATACGTCTGGTACAACCACTTACGTCCACATACATTTAATAATGGTCTAACGCCATTTGAAGCAAGATATAAAAAAATTAGGTCAAAGTGTTACAAAAACACTTGACCACAACAGTATTGCTATTTTCATAAATAATCCTCCATTCTATTTTCATACAAATAATTTTTTTACTTAATTAAGATCATATAAAATCGTAAGTTATTTTTTAAAGTAATAATCATTTATCCTAATCCTTATTTTCTATAAAACATTTCCCATGTCCATGTCTATATCTGTGACAAGCATTACCATAACCTTCTTTAAATTTATTACAGAGTCTATACTCACCACCCTCAATTAATAGAACTTTACCATTAACTAATAATTTTGCTAATTTTTTTCTAGCTTCAATATAGATACCCTGAATAGTAGTTCTTGAAACATTCATCTGCTTGGCACATTCTTCTTGTGTTAATCCCTCTAAATCAATAAGTCTTATCGTCTCATATTCATCAACCGTCATATTTATATTTTCTTTTTCGTCTGACGTAGAATCAAGAGGTCCAAATTTATTGCTTTCTGGCAAACAGCATACTTTTCTCCACTTAATTGGCCTTGGCATAATTATCACCTCAATTCTAATTAAAAGTAATCAGAGCGTCCTCTGATTACATCTACATCTAGATTTTAATCCTAATCTCATTCTGCGGCCTAAACCATATTTAACTTCGGTATTTGCTAAATTACAAAGTCCTAAACCTCTTCCACTTATTGCTCCTGCACCCACTTCGCTAGTTCCATTTCTTCTTGGCATATGATCTCCTCCTCATATAGTTATTGACATATGTCATTTACAGTTTCTATTGTATTCTTATTATTGGCATATGTCAATAATAAATTTTAAAATTATATAAATAAAAAGAAACTTAAAAGATGCTCCTTTAAGTTTCTTATCCCAATTTATTCTTATTAAAATCTTAATCTCCTATTTACCATCTCAATATCAAATTCCTTATATCCCTGAATCTCTGCCCATTGTTTCATATTATCATATTCTTCATTATTAGGATCGTTTATAATTTTTATAAATTCATCAAATCCAAATTCACCTCCCACATCTTCTGGTGGCGCAGCACCATTTCCATCTATGCAGCAAGCATAATTTTTATCATAATCAAATATTACATCTTCAACTCGAATAATATTTTCCCAGTTATTTCCATAATCATATCTGTAATTTATGTTTTTATATTTAGGTAAATACTCAGATATTTTTATTTGATTTTCCAAAATCATAGGAATATCAGTTTTATATTGAAGACTTTCCTCACTGCTAACAATATTAATAATAGGATTGTTGCCATCAAAAATCATAAAATCATGTAAGTGACAATTATTCCAGTTGAAAATATTCTGCAATGATTTGTGTAATTCTTCAAAAGTGAAATTCAAAGGGACAATAACATTACGCCATATATTAAATTTATTAAGTTTCATCTTTACTGATAATTTTAAAGCTTTGCACTTTATAATTGGAAGGTCAAATTCTTTACTTAATTCTTCATAAAATATTTCATTTGCGTGCTTATATTCACCAGAGCAATCAAAGAAAATAAATTTATTTGCTATTTTAGATACTAAAGACTGTGAAATACCATCTTCAGAATAACAATCATCAAAAAGATTTGCTGCTTCACATCCTTTATTCAATCTTGCTACTAAAGCTCTACTTTGTGTTTTTGAGAAACTAATTTGTCCTGCTTTTTTCAAATATTGATCAATAACAACATCATTAACTCCATCCCATAAAAGTATTTGACGAATTCCTAAAAGAATCGTATTTTGAATATTTTTAAAATCTTTTGCTTTTAAACCATAAAGAATTACGTTATATCGGCTTGCATCATTTACAAGTACAACTGTTTTTCTTCTATTTACTCTAACTATATTAGCATGCCATGAATATAAAGGATTTTCTGTCATCAAAAGAGATGGCTTAATTCCAAGCTCATCTTGTAATTTTTTTGTACAACTTATAATCAAAACATTTCACCTCACTTACTGTTTCTTTAGTTTTACATTTAACATCTATAATTATAACAATACTAACATTAAATATATATTTGTTGTCGTTAAAAAATTAAATATATTACAACTCATTTTAGCTATGCTACATGGCATTTACCAGTTATACCAATAATAATTATACTTCTATTTGTTTTTGGTGCATCTATTGCCGCAATTTATGTTCCATCAAAACGGATTCAGAATATGGCTATAACTGATACAATAAATGAATTATAAAATATAAATTTTAACTCGTACTCTTCCAGCTTTTTTGTGTAAAAATAGTCTAAAACTTTAGGTTCTACTTTGACCTAAGGTCTTAGACTTTAATTTTACTAATCCTATTTCTTTAAAATCATCTTTTTTGATAAATTTATCGCTTTTTTATAAAATACTTTTCTTGGCATAAACATTACCATTTTTCGTAGAAGACGTGCACCTTTGTCTGGAATTGAAACCACTTTTCCACATTCTAAATCATGCATAGCATCAGAAACAATATCATCTGGCTTCCTAAATCCAAATAATCCTTTCTTGTTTTTATTAACATGCATACCTGCACTCTCGTGAAAATGGGAATCAATAAATCCAGGGCATACTGCTTGGACTTTTACATTTGTTCCATCTAATTCCATATGTAGTCCCTCTGTTAAATTAAGTATATAAAGCTTAGTTGATGAGTAAAGAACATTGTGAGGAATAACAGCAAAAGCACCATCTGATGAAATATTTATAATAATTCCATTATTTTTTTCGAGCATATTTTTAAGAACAAAATGTGTAAGCCTTGTTACACATACAGTCTGAAGATACAGAAGCTTTTTAATATTATCCTCTGATGTATCTGCAAAAGTAGTTTTAAGTCCAAATCCTGCGTTATTTACAAGAACACTTATATCTTTTCCTTTTATGTTATCTAAAAGATAGTTAACTCCTTTATCATTAGATAATTCAGTAATGATTACCTGAACCTCTATTTTATATTTTTTCATAAGTTCCTTAGCATTTGAGCGTATTACAGATTCACGCCTTCCAGTTATAATTAAATTATATCCTTTAGATGCAAAATATTTTGCATAGCTAAGTCCAAGTCCACTTGTTGCTCCAGTTATTAATGCTATATTTTTCATTTAAATTACTCCTTTTATCTTATGATATTATTTATAAATTTGAATAGTTTTTGTGCCCTATTAAAAATTTATTTTCTTAACAACAATAAGTTTAATACTTGATTGAATATAAGTCAATGAATTATATTCAATCAGTGATTAAACTTCATGTATTTTGTTTATTTAAAGTGCTGTCATACACAAATAATTTTGCAATCTGATTTGAGAATAAAAAAAATATCCATTTAGATATCTATTCATCATTTGAAAACTTATATCCATAAATTATAGCAATATATTTACCATTTTTCATATCGCACAACATCTTCTAAACTTTTTCTAGGTCTTTGCTTTAAAGTTTCATCAGAATACCCTAGTGTTATAATTCCACACACATACTTATCTTCAGGAATATTTAAAATTGGTCTTATATCATCTTGTTCAAACCAACCTGTCCAACAAGTACCTAACCCTAGGTGTTCAGCTTCAAGAAGTATATGCTCAATTGAAATTGCTGTGTCTCTAATTATTTGTTTTAATTCAGGTTCAGGACTAGTTTCATTTAGAATAATCTTTTTATCTTTGGAAATACGACATCTTATATCTGCTACACAAACAATGAAAATAGGCGCTGACATCATCCATCTTTGATTATGATCAGCTTTAGAAAGTTTTTCTTTTGTATCAAGCGATTTTACTACTATAAATGTCCACGGCTGAGTATTACTTCCAGATGGTGCTAATCTGGCACTTTCCAATATGCAATTTAGCTTTTCCTTTTCAACTTCTCTATTTTGATATTTACGGATACTTCTTCTATTTTCAATTTCTTTCACTTTTCATCTCTCCTTATATATCTACTAAAGAAATTATAACATGACATTTATATTTTTTCGCTTCAAGCCGTATTTTCATTATTTAATTTTAAATTTATCAACACTCACTGTCATTTCTTTGCTCATTGATTCTAATAAAGTTAATGAAGAAGCCATTTTTTCTGTAAATTCATTCATCTCTTCTGTAGAAGATGATATTTCTTCCGACATTGCTGAATTTTTTTGAGCTATATCAGAAAATGATTCTATTTTTGATAATACAATATTTTTATTATCATTTAATGTATTAATTGATGTATTTGCATCATTAATTTTAGGTGTAATTTTATTTACTGCGCTTGATATTGTTCCAAAAACTTTTATTGCTTTATTTATAGTCTCTTTTTGATTTTTCAATTCTTCTTTTACATTAGCAGTTGTACCTATAACTATTGTTGTCTCTTCTGAAGTTTCCGATATAATTTTTGAAATACTAAGAGATGACTCTTTTGTCTGCTCTGCCAATTTTCTTATTTCCTCTGCAACTACAGAAAATCCTTTTCCAACTTCACCAGCTCTTGCTGCTTCTATAGCTGCATTTAAAGCTAATAAATTTGTCTGCTCTGAAATATTATTTATAAGTGTTACTATATCTTGTATTTTAACTATATTACAACCAACATTTTCAATTTTATTGTTTAAGTCGTTAAAAGACCGGAGGGCTCCCCGTTAAATGGACAATATTAAGTTAATACTCGTTAGTTCTTAATATTCTGTAATTATGCTGCTAATTTCATTAGATAGTAATCATGAGGAGGAATATATCCAATAGATGAATGTATTCTCTCATGATTATATCTATAAACAAAATCACCTACATCATTTTTTATGTGATCTAAATTCCAATATATCATTCCGGTAAGGCATTCATCTTGAAGATATCTATGATATGATTCTATGAATGCATTATAATTTGGACTGTGTACTGGAATTCTTTCATGAAGAACACCTTCATCAAGGCATCCTTTCTCAAAAACTCCACTAATAAATTGACTGCCGTTATCGGTACGAAGTACTACTGTTTTATTTTTATCATAGTTTAAGCCTCTGTTATATAGAGCTTCTAACATAACTTTTTTAGCAACAGAACCTGTAGCAGATAAGTCAATTGAATATGCCACTATTTCTCTATCAAAAACATCGATTATTGAAGTTATATAGGCTGTTTTCTTATTACCAGCAATAAATGCATATTTGATATCCATTTGCCATAATTGATTAGAAGCTGTAACTTTTCTGCTTTCGCAGGTACGTGACATTCTTCTTTTCTGTCTTTTATAGTAGTTTCCTAATAAATTTAAATTTTTCATTAGTCTTCTAACTTTCTTCTTATTAATTTTTAAATTGTACTTCTTTCTAAATCTTAACTCACCGGTAACTTTTTTATATCCATATTTTCGCGATGTTTTCTTACTTCTAATTTCTGTTATATACTTTTGAATAGTTATATCAGATATTTTGATATTATCGAATGTTAAACTGTATCCAGGGACCTTTCTACCTACGTTAGCGTAGCTTCTTTTAACAATATATTTCTGTTTTGAATAATATGTGGATCTAGAAATCCGTAATATTTTAAGTACTATTGTTACTTTATATCCAAGTTTAATCCATTTGTGGGCACTTAAAATTTTATATTCTAGTGTTATTTGTTTTTTTTTAGAAGATCTTCAAGAATAGCTATTTTTAGTTTTTGCTCCTCAATTTTTTCCTGAGCTTTTTTATATTCGCGCTTATAATTAGGTATCAATTTTGTATCTTTTGGTTCTTTTGGTTCTAGTGTTTGCCTATATCTACGGTAATTATTTACCCAATAGCTTAATTGTACAGCATTAATATCATATTTTTTAGCAATAAGTATATTGCTTCCAGACTCTAAAACTTCAGTAACAAATTTAACTCTTTCTTCCTCTGTAAATGTTCTTCTAAATTTAATTTTCTCCATATAAAAAGACCTCCTAATTATCATATTTATATATTAATTATTTTAATTAATATTGTCCAATCTAATTAGGGGGGCTATAAGAGACACATTTAAACTTTCAAATGAATTTATTACATCTTTCATATTTTTATTACTATCATCAGATATCTTATCTATATCATTATTATTATCATTAATTTCATGTATCAAATTCAACACTCCATCTAAATTAGAACTAAATTCTGTAAGTATTGAATTTATATCATTTAAATCAGATGCTTGCGATACATTTGATTCTGATACATTGTTTATGGCATTATGTATATTTTCACTTGATGTTTTGAGTTCCTTAGCAGAGACTGTAATTTTCTTTACATTATCATCCACATTTATAGAATTTGTCTTTATATCTTTAATTATAGAAAATATTGAATTTTTCATAATGTTAAGTGATTTGCCCATCTTACCTAGTTCATCTTTACGCTTTAATATTTCTTCTGATATATTTCTAGTTAAATCTCCACGAGAAATAGTTTCAAGCTGAACATCAAAATCTTTAATAGGTTTTGTTATAATCCTAGATATAATAGAAATTGATATAATTCCAAAAATTATAAATAGAATAGCCATTATTACAATACTTATTTTTAATGTATTTAATTCTTTTAGGATTTCAGAAGTTTCAATAGATATTGCTATTGACCATCCTGTGCTTTTTACTGGTGCATATGCAACATACTCTGATTTATTTTTATATTTGTATTGTCCAGTACCAGTTTCGCCTTTTAACATTTTCTTCTCTATATTAACTATAGATTGAAGACTAGGATCTTTTTCTAAATCTTTTATATAATTTTCCTTAGATAAAACTAAATCTTTATCAGTATGCGCTATTATGTCTCCTTCTTTATTAATCATAAAAGCTTTACCTGTATTACCTAAAGTTATACTCTTTGTTAAATTACTTAATTCATTTCCATCAGCTCCTGCCATAATAACTCCTACTACTTCTCCATTATATTTAACAGGTGCAGCATAAAGTACAATAATTCCGCCATCAGTTTTATTTATAATAGGATCAGATGTATTCTTTTTTCCTGCAAGCGCTTGTATAAATCCATCTTGTTCTGCTACATTAAAAGTGCTGCCATCTGTACTATACAAATTTCCTTCAGTATCAACAAAACTCATTCCTAAATGATTTGCTCGTTCATTTTCAGCAGATAATACTTCAAGTTTTTCTTTTATAGGAACATTTGGATCTTTTATTTTTTCATTATCTGCTACTAAAGTAAGAACCTCTAAATATGTATTCATAGAATTTTCTAAAGAATAAGATGCTTGTATAGCTGTAGATGGTAATGTGGTTTTTATTGTTTTGATTAAAGATTGTTTTGAAATATATAATGAGATTAAAGATATGCCTATGCAGATAATAACTAGTAATGTTATAAAACTTGCTATCAGCTCAGTCTTAATGCTTTTACTTCCTTTGCTTTTAGTATTTTTAGTCTTTTTAGATTTCATACTATTCATCTATTGATGCCTCCTATAGTATTACAGTATATTTAAATAATTATCTTTTGTTTAATAAATATATTATAACTCATGTTCATTTTACACATCAAAAATTTTAGTTAAAATCACGTTAAAATAACATATTCTGCTAAAAAAGACGAATTCAATTTATGAATCCGCCTTTTTTATCGACTAGCATCAAATTTATTTATACTTTTATGCAATATTTTCATATTTAAAAATCCAATAGTAACTCCAAGTATTGTCCAAATTATAATTTCACTGATAGAGTATTGTAATACGTTTTGGGCTAACTTTAAAATATAAAAACATGGAATAACTGTTATCCATGCTGTTATTTGTCCAGGCACATATAAATGATATGCAAGTGGCAACAATATAATATGTAATAAAATAAGATGCACGATATTAGAGATAAGAAAGCCATACCATAACCCATAAAATCCACTAAAAACTCCAACCATAGTAGCAACTATCCATAAAATAAGCTCTTCATAAACAGCAATTGCAACTACTTCTGTACTTTTTGCATTTCCAAAAGGTGTCATGTGTAGATTAATGTGCTGTTTTAGTCCTTTTTTACACCAATTTTTTGCCATAATGATTTCTTACATATCATGTATAATAAACAATAATGGAAATAACCAAACAATCCATTTTAATTCATTCATTTATTATTCCTCCTTTGATTTTCATTATACCTATCCGTTTTTAGGATACAATCATCAAGTATTAAAAGTTTATATAGATAAACATCAATAATCTACAGAATGTTGCTTATCTATATAATGTGTACTAAAATACTAAAAAGGAGGCATGTATATGAATCAAAATGACTTACGTGTTATAAAGACCAGAAAAAATATTGAAATATCATTTATATATTTACTAAGTAAAAAAGATTTCTGTAAAATTACAGTACAAGATATATTAGATAAAGCACTAATTAACCGTTCAACATTCTACAAACATTATAATGATAAATATAGGTTAGCTGAACTTCTTTGCAAAGAAGTGTTAGATTTATTAAAAACAGGTGTAAAAAACGGTTTGACTGTAACAAACCTGAAGATATGATTCTAATAATAAAGAATTTATATCAAATACTACTTACTAAAAAAGAACAGATATTAGCTCTTTTTACTATAGATACAAGTACTATTCATTTATATGATGATATGTATAATTTTTTAAAGAAAAGTTTTTATAAACAATATGAAATAAAGGAGCAAAATTTTCCTGACGTTTTAAAATATTTATCAGAAGTTTATGCATCAATTGTTATGACTTCAATTAAATGGTGTTTACAGAATAATGGATACGAAGAATTGGCTAAGCATCCTCAGATTTTTTTTAAATTAGCTAAGGTGTTTGATTTGCCATAATTTTTTGTCATTGAGACAGCTTTAAAGAATATCACAAGTCCAACACAAAACAGAATCGCGATCATTCCGACACCTATACTTATGTTGCCTGTAATCTGCGATACCACACTGACAATTGTTGTTCCTATAAATGATGCACCCTTACCACATATATCCATAAGTCCGAAATACTTACCTGAATGTTCCTCTGGAATAATCTTAATAAAATATGATCTTGAAAGAGCCTGAATACCGCCCTGAAACATTCCTACAAGTATTGCAAGAATCCAGAACTGAAACTGTGTCTCTAAGAAGATTGCAAATATTGCTATGCCAAGATATGCTAAGATGCACACGGCAATTAACTTCTCTGTACTGACTCTGTATGACAGATTACCGAATATAATTGCACATGGAAAGGCAACAATCTGAGTTACCAGCAACGCAAGAAGAAGTCCCGTACTATTAAGCCCTAGCGCTGAACCATACGCTGTCGCCATATCTATTATTGTATAAACGCCATCTATGTAAAAGAAAAATGCAAGTAGAAACATGAACGCATGCTTTTCCTTTCTTATATTCTTAAATGTATTGCCAAGTCTTTTAAAACTCTGTGTTATTGCATGTGGCTGTTTTTCTATATAATGTCTCTGTTCATATCTCTTAAGCAGCGGCACTGACATTCCAAGCCACCAAAGTGCTACTATAACAAATGCTATTCCCATGGCAACTTCCATGCTGATTCCAAGCTTACTTGAACCCAGTACAATCACAAGGCATGCTACAAATGGCACGCAACTTCCTATATATCCCCATGCAAACCCATTCGATGACACATAATCCATCCGCTTTTGATCTGTAACATCAATGAGCATTGAATCATAGAATATCAGACTTAAAGAAAAGCCTATTTTAGCCACTATAAATACTACCAAAAATACCATCCACTGAACCATAAGCCCAAGCAACAAGCATCCTATAGTTCCAAGAAGTATTGATCCCATAAATAACGGTTTTTTAAGCCCTTTAGTATCGGCAATTGTTCCACAGATTGGTCCAAAGACTGCAACTATTATTGTACATATTGAAGCTGCATATCCCCAATACGCAAGATAATCCACATCTGAAAGTCCTGCATTACTCGCAAGATAATTAAAATATATAGGAATTATTGTTGATACAAGCAATGTAAATGCTGAATTTCCAACATCGTACATTATCCATCTTTTTTCTTCTCCATTAAGCCTCATCTTCATGATTAAATCACCTTTCTCTTCTTTCGTGTATATCATACCCCTGCTTGTTAACCGTGCATGACCACAGTGGTTTATAATAAAATAATATATCTGGTCCATGAAGTCCTATATCATAAAGCTGTTTGTAACTATTAATTGTAGTCTTAATTTCATCTGGAAGCTTACCTAGTACTTTCTGTCCTAACCTATAGTGTGCATAAGTCGATGGCATTACTATCTCTCCAATCTTATAATGTTCCTGTTTTTCTGTATAAGAGTAATTATAGATGAATTATATAAAATCTAAATAAAAGATGTGTTAATAGAATGTAAAATATGAAGTCAATCCGCTGCGAGTGGGTTGAAATGTGTGGTGATAGTATAATATTGTAGACTTATTAAAATATAAATAAAAGAAAGATGTGTTTACAATGGCAAAAGAAAAAGCCCTAAGAGTTTTATCTCTCAAGGCTACTATTCATTCTTTCATTCCTCAAAATACATCTAAACGCTTAATATTTTTATACAACCATAATGTCATATCTTTATTGATACTCTTTAATTCTTCAAATTTATCTAATTCACTAAAATATGCATAACATATCATTTGATTTGATAATACAACATAAGGTAAAGCTTTCTTTTCTTCTATAGTAAGATTGCAAACATTATCATATCCTAATATTATATTTTCATAAATATCAAACCATTTTTCAACATTCTTTCCCTCATTAAAGATTTCAGATAAAATTGAAGTTGCTGCATAACATGGATCATAAATTCTAATATTTTTTTCAGATAATTCAAAATCAATAAATCCAGCTATCTTTTCATCATTAACAATTATGTTCCTTAGATTTGGATCACGATGAATTATCTGCTTTGGCAGCTTAGGATATATTTGCCCAAAAATAGTTTTATACTCATCATAAAATTTATATGGTATCTCTGAACTATTCTTAATTATAGGTATTGCCCATTCACTTACATTGTTATATATATTTGGAGAATTAAACGCTATTTTATTCTCATAATTTTTTATAACCTTATGCAACTGTGCTATTATTTCACCAATATATCTTGCTTTTTCTTTATACTGTTCATCATTAAAAATTTCCTTACTATTCATCATTGTGCCTTGCACAGGTTTCATCAAACAAAAATACAATTCATCTTCTATATAATAATCTGAATCATATTTGGTTTTTATTGGTAATGATGCTAATAAACCTGCTTCAACTAATAATCTTGAAACATTAATATGCTGCCTTAATCTTTCAATATTTGTTCCTGCCTTTATAATAAATCTCTTATTTATCTTCCAACAATTTGTTGCTCTTTCCTCATTTGAATAATATATATCTTCAATTATAACTGGTAAATCTATATTCCACTTTTCTAAAATAGATTTTAACTTTTTATGTGTTATCATAATGTGTTCCTCCTGCTTAAGATTCATTTTATATGGTTTTTTAGGTTTATGGAGATTTAAATATGTTGTTGGAGAACACCCAAATTCTTTTTTAAAAGCTTTATAAAATCCAGAATGAGTTTCAAAACCATATTCTGATTCTACTATTAACATTGGTCTTCCAATTCCTATTTCATAAATTAGATTCAATAGTTTTCTTTTCTGTATATATTGCATAACAGGAACTCCAACCACACTTTGAAAAATACGATAATAATAAAATACAGAAAAAGCTGCTCTTTTAGCTAACACCTCTGCATTTAAATTTTCTTTTAAGTTTTGTTCAATATAATCAATACTTTCTTGAATAATATCTATATTCTCCATTTTAATCCCCTCGTATCTAAGCCGACTACAACACTAAATATATAATAACACATTGGACTTCTTTGAACATTTCCTATTTTGCTATTTCAAGGAGGTATATTCTTAATATCACTATTAACATTAATAGTTTTACTTATAGAAAAAAGCTCCATACTATAGAATAGCATTTTATATGATGTTAAAAAATTTAAATATCTTCAAAATAAATAAAGAGCAAGCATTATTTGCATGACTAAATTTTAGTCAAAGTATTTAATGCTTGCCTTTTTTAGTATATTATTATTTTATATTATTCTTAGAAAGGAAAAAAGCAGAGCAACACCACCGACCAAAGTTTTGTTGCTCTGCTAACCATAAATTCTATGATAACTAATATTTATGATACAAAAATCATATCTAATTTAGATTCAAAAATCAAGTCATTAACGCAAAAATCCTATGATAAATTTATTAAAGACATAGATTTTCACAAACTTACTTGTTCCTGCGGAAGGTCCGGGCAGCTTGTAAAGCATGGTTATTACAAGAGAACTGTTAAAAACAGTGATGGCAAGATATCTATAACAATTCTTAGAGCAAAGTGTACATGTTGCAATAAAACTCATGCTATATTTCCAGAGTGTATTGTACCTTATTCTCAAATTCTTTTATGTGATCATATTTCAATTATTAATGCTTATAATTCCAAAGCTTCTTTTGAACCCATTATGATAGCTAATGAATTTATCGATGAAAGCAATATTTTTTATATAATAAAACAATATCTAGAGCATTGGAAGGAACGTATTACTTCATTTAAAATTTCATTAGATTTAAGTATTTCAAAGCAATGTTTAAAAAACTTTAAAAGACAATTTATGCAAATTAAATGCATCAATAATATTTTATTTTCGTAAAACCACATAACTTAGTTTTACTGTTAATTTATGTAGATATAAGCTTATATTGTAATAAAACAAAGGAGGCTTTTTCAAAATATGGACGAAAAAACTAGAAAAGAAATAGCACTTTTCAGGTACGGAATCTTGGCTCCTCTGATAAGTGGTACTTATGATGAAAATAAAAGTGTTAAACAATTTTTCCGAGATGCCGCAGGCAAAGTATATCAGACTCCAGATGGTGAAGATACTAAGGTAGCTGCTGCTACTCTTGAACGTTGGTATTACAATTACAAGAATAAGGGCTTTGAGGCACTCATACCTGTAAAACGATGCGACACTGGAAGAACACGTAAATTAGATTCTGATATTACAGAACAGATTAAATATTTAAAACAAGAATATCCAAGAATCCCAGCAACACTTATCTATCAAAAGCTTATTAACAATGGAACTATTGTTAAAGGAGATATTTCACTTTCAACAATTAATAGGTATGTTAATGTTCTTAAGCTTGAGAATAAATATTCTAAAAATAAAGATATGAAAAGATATGAGCGTGCTCATATAAATGAAGTATGGTGTGGTGACAGCAGCGTTGGACCTTATTTGAAGGTAGATGGTAAAAAGAAACGCGTTTACATAATAGCACTTATTGATGATGCTTCAAGATACATAACAGGAATAGATGTATTTTTTAATGATAATTTTGTAAATCTTATGTCTGTTTTAAAATCTGCTGTTACACGATTCGGGAAACCTAAAATCTTAAACTTTGATAATGGTGCTTCATATAAGAACAAGCAAATGGAACTTTTAGCAGCTAGAATAGGTACAACTATTAGTTATTGTGCACCCTATACCCCACAATCAAAAGCTAAAATTGAAAGGTGGTTTCGTACATTAAAAGATCAATGGATGTCCCAGCTTAATATGAATGATTTTAATAATTTAGATGAACTTAGGATAAGCCTTATTTCATATGTTAATAGCTATAATCAGCATATACATTCTTCTCTAGATGGACTATCTCCACAGGACAGGTTTTTCAAGGAATCTCACATGATTAAAAGGCTTACAGATGAACAAATTGAAACTTCCTTTTTACTTGAATATGAAAGAAGAGTATCAGCCGATAACGTAGTTATGATAGATGAAACAGAATATGAAGTTGATTATAGATACTCAAAACAAAGAATAACCCTAAGATATTCACCTGATTTAAGCAAAATTTATGTAGTTGATAAAAACACTTCTGAACTTACAGAAATAAAGCTTTTAAATAAGCATGATAATTCTGTTATAAAAAGGGAAAAAATAAAACTTACTGGAGGTCAAGAATAATGGATTATATAAGTAGATATGGAATGGATTTTAATCCGTTTATAAAAAATTCTAAGGAAATAGTAGTAGAAACTTCTGACTATAAAGAAGTTATTTGTAGACTTAATTATTTACTTAATAATAAAGGTTTCGGAATCCTGACCGGAGGTCCAGGGCGAGGTAAAACTACAATAATAAGAAACTGGTCTAATAGCCTTAATTCATCACTTTATAAAGTTATTTATAGTTCCCTTTCTACACTTACTGTTGCAGAATTTTATAAAAATATGGCTGCCCAGCTTGGACTAGAGCCAAGGTGCAGAAAAATTGATAATTTCAAAATTATCCAAAATGAAATAACTAGATATTCAGTTGAAAAACGTATAACTCCTGTAATAATTATTGATGAAGCTAATTATGTAAGTAATGGAATACTTAATGATTTAAAAATGCTTTTTAATTTTGACATGGATTCAAGAGATCGTGCAATAGTACTTCTTGTGGGGCTTCCTCAGTTAAATAATACCATGAGGCTAGTTGCTAATGAGCCTTTAAGACAACGTATAACAATGAATTATAATTTAGATAATCTCACAAAATCAGAAACTAAAGACTATATATTAGCAAAGCTTACTGGTGCTAAATGTAATACTGATATTTTTGATGATACCGCTCTTGAAGCAATTGCTAACGCTTCGAACGGAGTTCCTAGAATTGTTAATAAAATCTGTGATTCTAGCCTTATGATAGGCAATACAAAAAATATGAATACAATTGATAGTGACATAATAATGCTTGCTGTTAATGAAACTGAACTTGGATAAAAGTAAAATCTGCAAATATCAATAAGGTATTTGTGGATTTTTTTGTAATATTCAGAATATTTATCATCATAAACCGTAACGAAGTAGCCTCATTTTCATTGAAGATTTTGAAGAATATATTCATTTTTAGCATCAAATAAAGTTATGATATTAGCATCAAATAATTTGACGTTCAATACTTTGTTCTCCATTGGGTTTTTGGTTTTGTTCAGGGTTTATGGGAGATGTGCTGGGTTTCGGGGAGAAACGGGGGAATTGTTATTTAGTTACATTTGTTGTACTCCCCCCATAAACCCTGAACACTTTCACCCCCTCCAATCTCCCACCATTCCTACATTTCAATTTTTATACCCATAAACCTTGAACACTATTTTTGACCAAAAATGATGGTATCAAATACCACTTATGCGTTCAAGGTTTAGTGTAATTTCCCTTAAACCTTGAACATTTTGCCCCTTTTAAATTTCCAATTTATTTCCCATAGAAATTCTTCATATTTCCCTGTTTTCATCCTGTTATCAAATCACCTCTAAAGCATGTATTTATCTAGGTTTACAGTCTTTTTATTTTTCCTTCATTTCTTGCAATAATTCCCCTTTCAGGTCGGATAGCGAAGCATCAATAATTCAAGGTTTATGAGGTTTTGTTCAAGGTTTAGTGTCATAAGAGCTTCTTCATATATTCCTTGTATTTATCCTTGTATCTCTCATTATTACTGGTCTTAGTCCTGTTTTCTTCTTCATTTATCCCCATAAAGTTTGAACAGATAAGTAGTATCTGATACTTCTTATCTGTTTAAGATTTAGTGTCTTTTCCATTAAAGATTGAACAGAACTTTTTCATTATTATAATAGGACTAACTAGCTATCGCTCCGAATGGCTTTATTCCTAGGTTCCTGGCATTTCTATTGATTGAGTATTTCCTATTATTTTCTTATCTATTTGCTACTTCGAAGCATGAAAAAAGAGCTAGGGATTTTCTCATTAGCTCTCTATTTTGCTTGGTTTATTCTGTTTTTGCTTCTCCCTTTTGGGTTTCCAGGCTTTATTCTCCATTGGGTTTTTGGTTTTGTTCAGGGTTTATGGGGTTTGGGCTGGTTTTCGGGGAGAAACGGGGGAATTGTTATTTAATTACATTTGTTGGGACAAAAGGACGCACGTCTCCACATGGCTCGAGAGGACTTTTATAATGTCAACTCAACCTACTTTCGTTTAGGTAACATATTATAATAACTTCGACCGAGTTTCACCCTTATTTTTACCATATTATGTTAAAAATCATACAACTTCCTAAGACATATCGTTGACAACCGAAAGGTTGTGGGGATAGGTGGAATATTAAGTAATAATTTCATTGAAAGCTGTGTTATTGTCAATGCAGCAAATTATTGAACGGTTATGTAGCAATAACACACCTCCATTATCTTTTCTTAATATGACTAAACTGTATCTAGTGCGTATAATCTATAATAGTTACACTATCGCCTAGTTTTTTAATAATTGCTTCTTTCATTTCCTTAGCGTGTGGACAGGCAAAACCAATGGGATTCCCTTTCGTAATACAAGAGCACAAAACTATTGTATCAGCACCTCTTTTAACCATTTCTGCAGCTCTTGTTACTGCTTTTTTGCCAGGGCATCCTCCGCAAGTATTAAACCCTATAATCTCAATATCTCCTTCTACTCCTTCGAATGCACACTTTTTTTCTTTAATGACTTTAAAATCTGTTGTTCCAGGACACATATCCTCTGTTTGCATACATCTAATTAATCCAACCTCCATAAAAAATTCCTCCTTAATATAATCTTTTAAAAAATAGTAACTAATTTATTTTAAAGAATTTCAAATTCATTCTTATTGAATTTTAACAATCCTTCATCTCGCATATTAGATAGCTCACGTGACAGTGCACTTCTATCTACACAAAGATAAAATGCAAGTCCTTCTCGGTTATAAGGTATTAAAAATTTTTTTGAATGATTCATTTGAACTTGTGTATTGAAAAATGCTAATAACTTTTCTCTTGTAGTACGTTTTGATAATATCTCCATTTTTTGATTCAGCCTTATATTTTTTCTTGCAATCATAAAAAGCATATTTTCCATCAGATTCCAATGAAAAACACAGGCATTATTACACGTTTTGATGATTCGTTTACAATCAATAAACATTATTTCGCAATTCTCAGTGGCTTGCACTGTAATAGGACATTCATAAATATCAGCATATGCAAATGCTTCTGCAAAAATATCATTAATACCTAAATGAGAAAGAATATTGATATTACCTTCGATATCTTCTTTTATTATTTGAATGCCACCTGACAAAACTATTCCAACATAGTGAATATGCGTACCTTGTTGTATTATCAAATCCTTTTTTTTATAATAATTAACCTTTGCAGATAGACAATTTAAAATACTTTCCAAATCATTCAAATTAAAATTATTGAACAATTCATTATTTTGTAGTTGCTTAAGATATTTCTTCATAGCTCACCTCTTATGTTGCAAATGCAACAGACATCTTATGTTCATTATACTATACTAATACTATAAAAAACAAGGAGGACTTCAAAATGATTAGAAAAATAATAAAAATAGATGAAGATAAATGTAATGGTTGCGGATTATGTGTTACAGCCTGTCACGAAGGAGCCATTGGTATGGTAAACGGAAAAGCAAAGCTTCTTCGTGATGATTATTGTGACGGACTTGGTGACTGTTTACCGGCTTGCCCAACCAATGCAATCAGTTTTGAAGAAAGAGAAGCAGTAGCATATGATGAGGCGGCGGTAAAGATGAATATGGAAAATAAGCAACCTCAAAATTTGGCTTGTGGTTGTCCTGGTACTCAATCAAAAACGTTCAAGCGTAATGTTATTAGTGAAACCAAGGCAGAAACATCTGCAACAATACAAACCCAATTGAACCAGTGGCCAGTACAAATTAAACTTGCTCCACCAAACGCACCTTACTTTAATAATGCTCACCTACTAATTGCAGCCGACTGTACAGCATATGCATATGGCAATTTTCACAATGAATTTATGAAAAACAAAATAACCCTTATAGGCTGTCCAAAGCTGGATGAAGGTGATTACAGCGAAAAGTTCACTGCCATACTAAAAATGAATAATATAAAATCTTTGACAGTAGTAAGAATGGAAGTTCCATGCTGTGGTGGTATTGAAAATGCTGTTAAGACAGCCCTTCAAAACAGTGGAAAACTCATTCCTTGGCAAGTCATAACAATTTCAACTGATGGCAAAATTCTTGAAGCATAATTCATAAACTATATATCTTTACACCCGCAAAGTCTAGGACACTAAATCTTGCGGGTGTTCTTATTTTTTCTATATCAAAAAGTATTCTTAATTCTTAGTTTAGACTATGATAAATACATTTGTTTCAAAAAGTTTATCCCTGCATCCGTTTTATAATAATTGTCTCTTATTTTACAAATTGCTTCCTGCGAAATTTCATCTTCATATATATTGATTAAAAAATCTGCTTCAACAAGAATTTGAAAATCTATGCCATCAATAGCTGTATATGTATGATGATGTCCTACAATAAAACACACTCTTGAAATTATAGTGTCTTCAAAATCAAGCTTTTCAAGTAATTCCTTTGCTAAAGCAGGTCCTTCAATTTGTTGATACTTTCCTGAACTCGAATTATATTTCTGCTCACTTAATTTAATTCCAATATCATGAACAATTGCTGCAATTTCTAAAACTTCTTGGTTTAAGCAATCTACCTTCTCCATCTCTCCAATTGTTTTTGCGAAGCTATATACTTTCATAAAATGATTAATTCTTTTCACATCACTTGCATAATATTTAATCATTTCATTTATTAAAACAGATTTTTTATCCATGCTGTATCCCTCCGTTTATAAAACAACTCCTGACAAAGGCTATCAATTGTCAGGAGTTATATATTGTTTATTTATTAATTTTATGACATGAATAACTTAATATCATCCTCAACTGTACCAATACCTGCAATACCGAATTTCTCAACCAAAACCTTTGCCACATTAGGAGACAAAAAGCCAGGTAGTGTTGGTCCTAGATGTATGTTTTTCACACCTAGATACAGTAATGCCAAAAGAACAATAACTGCTTTCTGTTCATACCAAGCTATATTAAAGGCAATTGGTAACTTATTGATATCGTCCAGACCGAAAACTTCCTTAAGTTTTAGTGCTATAACTGCTAGTGAATAAGAGTCATTACACTGACCTGCATCAAGTACTCTTGGAATTCCGCCAATGTCACCTAAATTCAATTTGTTATAACGATATTTAGCACAACCCGCAGTAAGTATTATAGTATCCTTTGGAAGCTTTTCAGCAAATTCTGTATAATACTCTCTTGACTTCATTCTTCCATCGCACCCTGCCATAACAAAGAACTTCTTAATTGCACCAGATTTAACAGCCTCAACAACTTTGTCCGCAAGTGCAATCACCTGATTGTGAGCAAAGCCGCCTACAATGCTTCCCGTCTCAATTTCTTCTGGCGAAGGCAGTGTCTTAGCAAGTGCTATGATTTGTGAAAAGTCTTTTTTTCCATTTTCATCGGCTTCAATATGTGTGCAGCCAGGATAACCGGTAGCTCCAGTAGTAAAAATTCTGCCCCTTACTTCTTCGCTTCTAGGCGGAACAATACAGTTCGTTGTAAAAAGAATAGGGCCACGGAAGGATACGAATTCGTCAAGCTGTTTCCACCATGCGTTTCCGTAATTTCCTGCAAAGTTGTCATATTTCTTGAAAGCAGGGTAATAATGTGCAGGAAGCATCTCACTATGAGTATATACGTCAACGCCTGTGCCCTTAGTTTGCTCAAGAAGCTGCTCAAGATCAGTTAAATCATGACCCGAAATAAGAATGGCAGGATTTTTTCTTACCCCGATATTTACCTCGGTAATCTCTGGATTTCCAAATCTCGTTGTATGTGCCTCATCCAACAAAGCCATTACCTTAACACCGTATTCTCCGGTCTTGAGTGTTAATGCAACAAGGTCATCAGCTGTAAGAGAATCGTCTAGTGTTGCCGCCAATGCTTCGTAAATAAAAGCATTAATATCTAAATCCTCTTTGCCAATATTCTTTGCGTGTTCGCCATAAGCCGCCATACCCTTAAGTCCATAAATAATCATTTCACGCAAGGAACGAATGTCTTCATTCTCTGTTGAAAGCACACCCACGGATGTTGCTTTTTCAATCATAGTTTCTCTTGAATCCACCGTGAATATTGATGCATCGTGCAAATCTTTGACTTTGACAGTATTTTTCAGTTCATCTCTTAGCACTATCATTTTCTTAATTTGATTTTCAATATGACTGTCGTCAAAATTTGCGTTGGTAATAGTCATAAATAAGCTGCTTAAAACTTCATAATTAGTCTTATCCAGATTATTAATATCAACCTTTCCTTTTACAACAATATCTGAAATGCCTTTAAGTGTGTATATCAGAAGGTCCTGAAGCTTTGCAACCTCTTCATTCTTTCCGCAAACACCTTTCACTGTACAACCTGTGTTTTTTGCTGTTTCTTGACATTGATAACAAAACATACTCATTTTAAATCCTCCTTTTATTATTAAAATTTTTAGAAATTAGAATTACAAATCTATTCATATTTATTATACTGCTAAATTTTGCATAAGTATGTTGCAAAAGCAACATAACTGAACTAATCTACAAATTTTTTAAAAATATGGGCTGTCGAATCAATTTAGCATATAATATAAACACAGAATCAAAAAAGCCTCAGAAAATCATTAGCCTATAAAATAAGACTAATGATTTTTTAAAACTCCCTAGTCAACTAGTAATTTATTGTTATTATTTCCCTTTATACGACAACTTCAAACCATAATATTAATTAATATTATTGACCTAAAATTGCTTTTAAATCTTCTTCAGGTGTTGAAATAGGTTTTAAACCAAATTTGTCAACTAATACTTGTAATATATTTGGTGTAATAAATGCAGGTAGTGTTGGTCCAAGACGAATATCTTTAATCCCTAAAGATAATAACGTAAGAAGTATACCCACTGCTTTTTGTTCATACCAAGAAAGAACTAATGAAAGTGGTAACTCATTTACTCCACAGTTAAACGCTTCTGCGAGTGTAAGAGCAACCTTAATAGCTGAATATGAATCACTACATTGACCACAATCAAGCACTCTTGGGAAACCTGCTACTGTTCCTAAATCAAGTTTATTAAAACGGTATTTACCACAGGCTAAAGTTAAAATAATAGTATCCTTTGGAGTTTTTTCTGCAAATTCTGTATAGTAATTTCTACCTGGTTTTGCTCCGTCACACCCTCCTATCAAAAAGAAGTGTTTAATTTTGCCGCCTTTAACCGCCTCTACGATTTCATTAGCATGACTTAAAATAGCATTATGGGCAAAGCCAATGGTAATTCTCTTTTCAGGCTCATCTTCTTGCCATCCACCTAATTCTAATGCTTTTTGAATAATAGAAGTAAAATTTTTTTTACCATTAACTTCTTCAATATGTGGACATTCAGGCATCCCAACTATACTTGTTGTAAATAATCTATCTTTATAGCTGTCTCTTGGTTTTTGTATACAGTTAGTAGTCATTAGTATACATCCAGGAATTCCGTCAAACTCCTCTTGCTGTTTCTGCCATGCACCTCCAAAGTTACCAATTAAATTCTTATGCTTTTTCAATTCTGGATATGCATTTGCAGGAAGCATTTCACAGTGAGTATAAATATTAATGCCTTTACCTTCTGTTTGTTCTAAAAGTTCCTTTAAATCCTTGTAATCATGTCCTGAAACTATAATAAATGGACCTTTTTTCTTTGTAATTAATACTTCTGTTGGCTCAGGATCACCAAAAGGACTAGTAACAGCAGAATCTAATACTTCCATACATTTAAAGTTGGTTTTACCAAGTTCCATGTTTAAATTAAATAAATCTTCAACCGTTAAACTCTCATCAATCGTACCCGCTAAGCCTTTGTAAAAGAAATTATTGACTTCATCCTCAAATTTGCCGAGTATATAAGCATGATGCGCATATGCAGCCATTCCTTTAAATGCGTATATTAACAATTCTCTTAAAGAACGTATATCCATATCTAATTTTTCATCAGACATAATCCCTATATTCTTAGCATCTGCCACCATTTCTTCCATAGTGTTTGGTGCTCTGTAATTTGCCGCTTTAGGTACATTTTCAATTTCACCAACTGCATTTTTAAGTTCTTCTTTTATTTCTTCGGCTTTTTTAATATACTCTACAAATCTAGTCGGATCAAAATTAACATTAGTAAGAGTAGAAAACATAGTATCTACCACAAACTTATTGATTTCACTCCTAATTTTTAACCCTTTCTCCAAATTTTTTTGACCATAAAAACCAATACCTTTCAATTCATGGATAAGTACATCTTGTAAATTAGCAACCGTAGGATTTTTACCACATACACCTGATTTTACACAGCCTTTAGCACCTAATGTTTGCTCACATTGATAACAGAACATTGAATTTTCCATAATAAACCTCCTAGTATTTTGGGATAGTTATATTATTTCCAGAATGAATAAAATATATTATAAAATATCAAAACTCCGCAAAAATGCTGCGGAGTTCAGTTTTTATTAGGATAATAATCCTTTTTTACATAAAATTTTCTGAATTGCTTTTAAAGCCTGTATATCTCTAATACATCTAAATATTATTTACTCTCATTATAAATATAACCCCATCAATGAATTTTATGATGAGGCAATACATATTAACTATTACATTGATATTCAATTGTTATTACAGATACAGGGCAACCGTCTCTTGCTTCTAATGCTGAATTCTCTGCATCTGATGGTATAGGATCAACATAAACTTCAGCCGGACCATCATCACCCATACGAAATACTTCTGGACACATAGACACACAAAGCCCACAGGAAATACAACCTTCTCTATCAATTTCTGCTTTCATCTCATTCACCCTTTCATATTTTTACATTTTGGGAGCTGGTGCTTTTACAACAATAAGCTCCAATGTTTCATGATGCATATTTTTCACATTCATCTTCGTTTGAAACGGTATTTTTAATAAAGTACCTGCCTCATACTCATGGATATCCTGATCATTAAGTCCTATTGAAAGCTTTCCTCTAATAACTGTCATATAAACGTTTGAATTAGAAAAATGTTCAGGAAGCCCTTCATCTTTATTGAAAATCATGTGAAGATAATGTACATTTTCGTCAAATACAACTTTCTCAACAGCTTTTTCATTGCCTCTAGCCAGTTCAAATATTTGTTCAATCAATATTTAACACCTCCAACCCAATTATTATTTCAATATATTTAGAATTTAATACTACAAATCAATATACATTTATTATACTGTTAACCTTTGCAAAAATATGTTGCAAATGCAACAAATATTATTATTTTTTGCTATAATCAATATTCTCTTTATAAGTTTGTGCTTAAAGATTAAGATGATTTTATATATGCTTTAATATTGTTATTTTTCGGTTATCAATGCTGATAATGCCGTCAAGTTGCATTTTTTTAATTTCTCTAAAAAGCGAAGGACGCTGTACTCCGAGATAATCGGCAAATTCTTTTTTACTAAAAGGCAAATACACTGTTTGCGAATGTTGAGCGATTGATTGTTGTAATAAATACTCATAAATATTCTGGCGAAGTGTTTTTCGTGAAAACATAGCAATTTTGTGATTAAGTCCAAGAGAATTTTGCGATAATGATCTTACATATGACATTACAAAATCATAATTGTGAAGTAATATTTCTACAGCTGTTTTTTCTATATGAATAAGACTACATTCAGATGAACAATATATGTTAAGAGGGTAGATATTATTAGTGGCAAATAACAGATTTGCACCAATAATACTATCCTTTTTAAATTCAAACATTATTGTTGAAGAACCACTCTCGGTAAGAGAATAAGCTGTAAGACTGCCCGTAACGACAATATCGAGAGAGTTACATAAACAGCCTTGATTATATAAGGTTTCCCCTTTTGCATACTTTTTAATTTTGATTTGACCTTGAGAAACGAGTAATTCAATATCAGTAACAGGTTTCAAAATCGGAACACATTTTATAATGTCAATATCTTTCATACTATGCCCCCTTTTTTATATTGAGTTCTCACGGAAACTCTTAGTTGCCCATGAATACTCTCTTGTCTTAATTTATTTTTTTCTTAATTCCCCCAACTTTTTTGCATAAAAGCCTTGACAAATGTATAGAAATTTGCGGCATCCTCCTAAAAACATACTTTTTTGGAGGATTATATTATGCTTAAAAATTGGACATCTCATGCTGAATATCAGCAATTTATTATTTCAAATTTCTCATCATCTAATCAAACTTTTTATAAAAGAGTTTTAGAATTAGAATCATCTATTTCTAAACTATATTGTTTAGATTTAGATATACTTGGAGAAATATTGAAGCCTTATTATTCTAACACGGGCAGGCCTGCCGCCCAATGTCGTCAACTTAAGAGAAAATGATAATTTAATAAAAAAAACACTTGACAATAGTGGAAAATTTTGCAGCCTCGCTATAGAGAAATAAATTTATAGCGAGGTTTTACATTATGAAAAATACTAGATTATTATCTTTAATTTTAAAAGAAACAAACGATTTAATTACTTCAAGTGAGTACAAAGAAGCATACAGCTTAGGTAACTCATTCTCAAGGAATAGAAAACTATCCTTTTCAAATACGGTTCATTTTATTTGCTCCGCATTGCGAAAATCCATCTCTTCTGAAATTGATAATTTTATTGAAGATCATAAATGTTTAAAATTTCCGTCAATAACAAAACAAGCATTTTCTAAGGCAAGACAAAATATATCACCAGAAGCCTTTAATGAATTATGCAGACTTTTTGTTGATAAATTTTATAGTATAAATAAAAATTTAAACACTTGGAATGGTTTTAATATTCTAGCTGTAGATGGAACTAGTCTACAAGTGCCAGATACAAAAGAATGTGGTGAATATTTTGGATTAAGCAGTAATCAAAATAAGACAAGAACTGCTATTGCGACGGCGTCAGCCTTATATGATGTATTAAATGACATTATTGTAGATTCTAGAATTACTAAATATAAGACAAGTGAAAGACATATTGCAAAACAACATATAGAGTCAATAGGAGATAAATTCTGTCCTCGAAAAAGCATTGTTATTTTTGATAGAGGCTATCCTTCATATGATATGTTTGATTATTTAAATTCCAAGGAATTACTATTTTTAATGCGAGTATCAACATCTTTTAAACTTGCACAATCAATAGATTCCCCTGACTTTATTTTAAAATATAAAGTTAAAGGTGAAATAAAAAAAATAAGAGTAGTAAAAGTTAAGCTGTCAGATGAGGTGACAGAAACTTTAGTGACTAACATCTATGATGATACTATTACGCCTTTAAAATTCAAAGAACTCTATTTCTTAAGATGGGGCGTTGAATCTAAATATAAAGAATTAAAATGCAGTCTTAAAATCGAAGAATTTTCAGGTACTAAGCCAATTGCCATAAAGCAAGATTTTTACGTTTCTATTTATTTATCGATGATTGCAGCTCTTATAAAAAAAGATGCCGATGCTGCGATATCAAATGATAATAAGGATAAAGATTTAAATTCAATATATCAATCAAATAGGAATTTTATTTTGGGACAGGTATTCAAACGAATTATAGCTTTATTAGTTAAATCTAGATTAAGAAATAAGCTGTTAGAATTAATACTTGAAAAAGCTATAAAAATACGCTCACAAATACGTTGCAACCGATCTTGTGAGCGCAAAAACAAACATCCAAGAAAAAAGCACCATCATAATATTAAATCCTGTTTTTAATATTAAATATAAATAAATACATATTTAAAATTCACTTTATCCAGTGGATTTATTTAGTGTACCATTTTTTAAGATAAATTAAAATAGACATCAAAAATGATTTCTTTCAATTTATTTTTGCATAGCTTAATCTACTAAGTTGACGACATTGGCCTGCCGCCCTTCAACCTGAAATATTTCGTTCCTTTTCATTAATGCTTTTTCTGAAAGAAACTAGTATTACAAATTGGGTAAAAAAATTAAATTGTGATGAATTCCTTGCAATATGCATCGGTTGCACCGCCGGTAAAACACCATCACTTGGTGCTCATTATGATTTTATATCTAGACTTTGGATGTCTGACTTAGCATCTGATAGAAAAAGGCTTAAAATTGTACGACCTTACAAGAAAAAACCATCTAAAGTAAAATCACCAGGACAAAATAAGAAGCTTCCTAATAAAAAATCTGGATCTGTGAAAAAAATATGCGATTTTTTTGAAACAGACCATTCATTTTCACTTAGAGCTGAAAAATTGCTTCAACACATATTTTCTCTTGTTGCTGTTAAACCATCATTTGATCTTAATCTAATAAAACAACAGAATCTTACACTCGCTGGTGATGGCACATGTGTTCATTGTCATTCATCTTATTATGGTTCAAAAGTTTGTAACTGTCGTGAAAATGGTATTTACGATTGTAAATGTGCCCGTAAACTTTCTGATGTTGATGCTAATTGGGGCTGGGATAGTCATGAAAACCGTTGGTTTTACGGTTATACTCTTTATGCGCTATCTACTTATAACCCTGAATATAAAATATATTTACCAGTATATCTACGCTTTGTAGAAGCAAGTAGACATGATAGTATAACTGGAGTAGTTGCATTGGCTGAATTTAGAGAACTGTTACCGCAGTTCAAAATATCAAATTATGTGCTTGACTCAGCCAATGATAACTATCCTACATATGAATTATGCTCCAAATGGAACATTAATCCCTTCATTGATTTGAATTCCAAAAATAAAGGAAATTCAAAATATCCTACATCCTTATCAATTAATGAAAAGGGTGTTCCAATATGCATAGGCGGCCATGAAATGATTTATAATGGCTTTGAAAAAAGCCGTTCAAGAGTTAAATGGCGCTGTCCTTTAGCATGTAAAAAAATTAAATCATGTTCTTGTACTGACCAATGCTCGCCTTCGGCATATGGCCGAGTAATATATACTAAACCATCATGGGATTTACGTTTATTTACAAAAATCCCTCGTGGTTCAAAACAATATAAAGAAATTTATAAAACCAGAACCTGTTCCGAAAGAATCAACAATCGTATTCTTAATGACTATAAAATTCATTCTTTAAAAATACGTGGTAAAAAGCGTTATTCTTTCATGACTATGATTGCTAGCATCAATATTCATCTTGACGCTAGAATTAAAGCCTTTGGATTTTCTATCTTAAATTTATTAAAATAGACTTTCAATCAAATTGAATATTTTTTTAAACTTACATTTGTAGGTTTGTTTGCTATGCCTATTTTTAAATAAAAACTAAAGTTTTTATTTAAAAATACTACTTGTATAAATAATCACAATTACTAAATTAGTTTCCGTGACTACTCATATTATATCAAAAAGAAACATTGGTGTCTATTATCTCATATAAAAATCACTTATAATCGGATTATTAAATAACAAGGGGGATTTAAAATGGATATATTCACTATAGCAATCTGGATAGGAACAATTATTTTTCTTATTTTTTCTTTGACAAAAAACAGAGAAAAAACAAAAAACGCACTTAGAATGGCTTTTGGCATGGGCAAAAGTATGATTCTCAGTATATTGTCAATTATTTTACTAATAGGTCTTGTTTTGGCACTACTTCCACCTGAACAAATTGCAGGATATGTTGAGAATCAAAATGTTTTAATTGCTACCATCGTATCTGCACTGTTTGGGACAATTACTCTTATTCCTGCTTTTATTGCATTTCCTCTTGTTGGAACACTTATTGGTGCAGGTGTTGGGGTTGTCCCTTCTATTGCTTTTTTAACAACATTAACTATGGTTGGAGTGGTTACATTTCCACTTGAAAAAAAAGAATTCGGAATGAAATTTACAGTTGTCAGAAATGGACTTAGCTTTGTATTTGCTATAGTTATAGCACTTGTTATGGGGGTGATAATATGATAAAGATTACAAAGATACTTAAAGAAAATTTATTTACAGCAATAATTATTATTGCATACGTATTAATATTTATTCTTAAACCTGAAACTGGTATGACTGCGGTAGGCAACAGTGGGTACTATTTAAAAGAAATGCTTATGATTATGCCGGTTATTTTTGTTTTAACAGCCTTGCTTGATGTATGGGTGCCAAAAGAAACAATAATGAAATATCTTGGTAGGCAATCAAAATTTAAAGGCACTATTCTATCATTCCTTCTTGGAGGAATATCTGCCGGACCTATTTATGCTGCTTTTCCAGTCTGTATTATGTTGCATAAAAAAGGAGCATCAATAAAAAATATTGTCATAATACTCAGTTCTTGGGCGGTTATAAAAATCCCTATGCTTCTAAATGAAATAAAATTTCTAGGAATTGAATTTATGGTTGTTCGTTGGATTCTCACTGTTATTGCCATTGTTATTTTCTCATGGATAACTTCGAAAATTGTTAAAGATGAAGATATACCAAGCGAGTCCACACCTGAACAAGAAGGGGTAATAATAAATCGAAATGCTTGCATGGGTTGTTCTCTATGTGTAAAGAACTATCCAGAACTTTTTGAAATAAGTAATAAAAAAGCACAAGTTAAAAAATACGATTTCATTCTTGATGATATAAAACTTAATAAAGCAATTGATAATTGTCCTGTTAAAGCTATTAGCTTTTATAAAAGATAAACTGATAAAAATCTGCTAATCCAATCTAAAGTAAGAATTAAAGCTACGATTTCATATCGTAGCTTTAATTCTTATAAAAATATATTTTAATATATAATCCAAAATAGTAATTCAATCATCCGTTTATTTACTATTGTATTTAAATGCTCAGCACGAGTGTATTCGATAGAGTTGCTATAAATTCATCAGTTATGCTTAATATTATCCCTAAAATTTTAATATAGGGTGATTTGTTTATTTGGCTCACCCTATATCTCCACATCAATCTCCATCCCAGATTTAAAGGCAACAGTGACTTTTTCATCATAAACAGTAATTTTTTCTATCAGCTTGCGGACTATCTGTTCATCATACTTATTGAACGTCAAATTATTTGATGCTAATATCATAACTTTATTTGATGCTAAAAATGAATATATTCTTCAAAATCTTCAATGAAAATGAGGCTACTTCGTTACGGTTTATGATGATAAATATTCTGAATATTACAAAAAAATCCACAAATACCTTATTGATATTTGCAGATTTTACTTTTATCCAAGTTCAGTTTCATTAACAGCAAGCATTATTATGTCACTATCAATTGTATTCATATTTTTTGTATTGCCTATCATAAGGCTAGAATCACAGATTTTATTAACAATTCTAGGAACTCCGTTCGAAGCGTTAGCAATTGCTTCAAGAGCGGTATCATCAAAAATATCAGTATTACATTTAGCACCAGTAAGCTTTGCTAATATATAGTCTTTAGTTTCTGATTTTGTGAGATTATCTAAATTATAATTCATTGTTATACGTTGTCTTAAAGGCTCATTAGCAACTAGCCTCATGGTATTATTTAACTGAGGAAGCCCCACAAGAAGTACTATTGCACGATCTCTTGAATCCATGTCAAAATTAAAAAGCATTTTTAAATCATTAAGTATTCCATTACTTACATAATTAGCTTCATCAATAATTATTACAGGAGTTATACGTTTTTCAACTGAATATCTAGTTATTTCATTTTGGATAATTTTGAAATTATCAATTTTTCTGCACATTGGCTCTAGTCCAAGCTGGGCAGCCATATTTTTATAAAATTCTGCAACAGTAAGTGTAGAAAGGGAACTATAAATAACTTTATAAAGTGATGAATTAAGGCTATTAGACCAGTTTCTTATTATTGTAGTTTTACCTCGCCCTGGACCTCCGGTCAGGATTCCGAAACCTTTATTATTAAGTAAATAATTAAGTCTACAAATAACTTCTTTATAGTCAGAAGTTTCTACTACTATTTCCTTAGAATTTTTTATAAACGGATTAAAATCCATTCCATATCTACTTATATAATCCATTATTCTTGACCTCCAGTAAGTTTTATTTTTTCCCTTTTTATAACAGAATTATCATGCTTATTTAAAAGCTTTATTTCTGTAAGTTCAGAAGTGTTTTTATCAACTACATAAATTTTGCTTAAATCAGGTGAATATCTTAGGGTTATTCTTTGTTTTGAGTATCTATAATCAACTTCATATTCTGTTTCATCTATCATAACTACGTTATCGGCTGATACTCTTCTTTCATATTCAAGTAAAAAGGAAGTTTCAATTTGTTCATCTGTAAGCCTTTTAATCATGTGAGATTCCTTGAAAAACCTGTCCTGTGGAGATAGTCCATCTAGAGAAGAATGTATATGCTGATTATAGCTATTAACATATGAAATAAGGCTTATCCTAAGTTCATCTAAATTATTAAAATCATTCATATTAAGCTGGGACATCCATTGATCTTTTAATGTACGAAACCACCTTTCAATTTTAGCTTTTGATTGTGGGGTATAGGGTGCACAATAACTAATAGTTGTACCTATTCTAGCTGCTAAAAGTTCCATTTGCTTGTTCTTATATGAAGCACCATTATCAAAGTTTAAGATTTTAGGTTTCCCGAATCGTGTAACAGCAGATTTTAAAACAGACATAAGATTTACAAAATTATCATTAAAAAATACATCTATTCCTGTTATGTATCTTGAAGCATCATCAATAAGTGCTATTATGTAAACGCGTTTCTTTTTACCATCTACCTTCAAATAAGGTCCAACGCTGCTGTCACCACACCATACTTCATTTATATGAGCACGCTCATATCTTTTCATATCTTTATTTTTAGAATATTTATTCTCAAGCTTAAGAACATTAACATACCTATTAATTGTTGAAAGTGAAATATCTCCTTTAACAATAGTTCCATTGTTAATAAGCTTTTGATAGATAAGTGTTGCTGGGATTCTTGGATATTCTTGTTTTAAATATTTAATCTGTTCTGTAATATCAGAATCTAATTTACGTGTTCTTCCAGTGTCGCATCGTTTTACAGGTATGAGTGCCTCAAAGCCCTTATTCTTGTAATTGTAATACCAACGTTCAAGAGTAGCAGCAGCTACCTTAGTATCTTCACCATCTGGAGTCTGATATACTTTGCCTGCGGCATCTCGGAAAAATTGTTTAACACTTTTATTTTCATCATAAGTACCACTTATCAGAGGAGCCAAGATTCCGTACCTGAAAAGTGCTATTTCTTTTCTAGTTTTTTCGTCCATATTTTGAAAAAGCCTCCTTTGTTTTATTACAATATAAGCTTATATCTACATAAATTAACAGTAAAACTAAGTTATGTGGTTTTACGAAAATAAAATATTATTGATGCATTTAATTTGCATAAATTGTCTTTTAAAGTTTTTTAAACATTGCTTTGAAATACTTAAATCTAATGAAATTTTAAATGAAGTAATACGTTCCTTCCAATGCTCTAGATATTGTTTTATTATATAAAAAATATTGCTTTCATCGATAAATTCATTAGCTATCATAATGGGTTCAAAAGAAGCTTTGGAATTATAAGCATTAATAATTGAAATATGATCACATAAAAGAATTTGAGAATAAGGTACAATACACTCTGGAAATATAGCATGAGTTTTATTGCAACATGTACACTTTGCTCTAAGAATTGTTATAGATATCTTGCCATCACTGTTTTTAACAGTTCTCTTGTAGTAACCATGCTTTACAAGCTACCCGGACCTTCCGCAGGAACAAGTAAGTTTGTGAAAATCTATGTCTTTAATAAATTTATCATAGGATTTTTGCGTTAATGACTTGATTTTTGAATCTAAATTAGATATGATTTTTGTATCATAAATATTAGTTATCATAGAATTTATGGTTAGCAGAGCAACAAAACTTTGGTCGGTGGTGTTGCTCTGCTTTTTTCCTTTCTAAGAATAATATAAAATAATAATATACTAAAAAAGGCAAGCATTAAATACTTTGACTAAAATTTAGTCATGCAAATAATGCTTGCTCTTTATTTATTTTGAAGATATTTAAATTTTTTAACATCATATAAAATGCTATTCTATATGGGAGCAGCTGAAACTTCAATCTCTAGTTGATTATATACATTGGATATTTCATTTTCCTCATAAGGAAAATTAAACATAATTGACTCATCTTCTTTTCTGTCGATTCTTTTTAATCTAATTAGCATATCTGTCCTCCATCCTATTTTTTAATTGAAAATACATCTGCACCATACTTTGCTATTAATGATGCATTGATTATTATCTTAAATGCAGTATCATCGATAAGTTCTTTATCTGCTATCTCACTGATTCTTATATATTCTTTTCCTGACCATATGGTTTTTGCTGTTTGGTAAAGGGCATAGCCTTCTGTACTAATTTGTCTAAGATGTATCTGTGAAAAATCAAATCCATTTAGGCAAACTGCATTCTCCGAGATATCCCATAGTACTTCATTAGCAGTTAGAAGAAATATTACTGCAAGGTGGCTTGGTGTCCTTTCCCATATTTCAATATCTTGCTTATAATGTGCATAATAAAATCTTTCTTTATGATTGTGATTTACAAATAATTCACCTGTAAATCTATTGTTAAGTAATTTCAATCTGTTTTTTAGAGCATAATTTTTTATTCTTCCAAAGCAATCTCTTATCAGATCCGTATATTCAATTTCATCTGCCTCTAGTTTTTCTTTAAAACAAAAACAATCATTAGTGTTACATCTGCTTTTAACCTTGGCTATACAGCCATTACAAATCTTAATACCTCCCTTACAATTAAAATGATTATTAATGACTATACCACTTCTTCTTTGAGGAAAATTAGGTGCCAGCATCATCAGCTGCTCTATCCCTCCTAGTGATGTACCATACATAAAATATCTTGACATTGTTCTCAGTCCTTTCTTTCTATTAGTTTTTGAAATAAAAAAGAGGCGAAGCCTATCGGTCATAAGTTGACCGAAGACTTCGCCTCTTTGGGTTTCTTTATTTAGTTTAAAATTTATATAAAACAAAAGCACCAAGAGTTTTTCATCTCAGTGCTATTGAAGTTTTTTCATGTTATTGATAGTATAAAATATATGCTCATTTTATGCTAATGGTATAACCTATTTTTTCACTATCGCAATACTCAAAACAATAATCATTTCATAATTAATCCTTTATCTATCGCATCTTGGATTATTTGATGACAGCATTTCCCTAGCGGATTTTTCTTTTGACATTGTGAGTTACTCATTGCTCCAGTAATCTCTAAAACCTCTTTCATACTGATAGCTCCATGTTTTACTACCGCATTTATTACTTCTTCTTCTGTAACTTCACTACAATAACATGCATATTTAGGATTTGCATCATTTTTAAACCATATTGGTACTTTTACTTGCTGTTTATTAAATTTAATGTTAGATTCTGTGTTATAGTAAGTAATATCACATTCCTTACTCATACATAAAAAATAATCACTATCCTCAACTTGTTCGACTAATTCGTTAAGTATCAAATGTTTTACTGTAACTTTTTTTACAGCATTACCTCCCTCACCGCATACAGGGCATAAATTGCTTTTTCCTACGCTACTGTTAGAATTTGAATGTTCTTCACAACAAGACTTATTAAGACTTTTTTCTTCCATTATTTTTCGCTGACCTCCTTTGATTTTATTTTTTCATTTTCTAATATTTCGCAAGTGCATTTCCTTGCTGTGTTTTCTTCTGCTATAGATTACCCAAGTTGAATAAGGACTTTATTCTTTCGTCTGCAATATAGTACTAAATATTCTTTTCTTCTTGTGTGGATTTCACAAAATTGCACCGCTTTAAACATTTTAATTGCATTGATAAAGACTTTAAGAGCACCCTATATCTTGTGCCAGTTCACCTTCATTCATCTCCCCATTTACTAGAGAAAGAATATTTTTGTACCGTGCCGGATTCGATAATCCATGGAAAAACCTTGTATATACCTCAATCTGTCCATCTGTTGTTTGCATATTTTACCTCCCAGAAAAAAACGATATATAATTAACCCTTCAGATACTATTTTTGAAATCAATAATTCGTGCACTTTTTGTGGTTTTAGGATTATTAATTACTAAGTAATGTACTGTTAGTAACGTAAAGAAATCGCTATATGGCGATATTTAATATCACTGTAATGATAGGTACAGTTTAGGCAGGGGGATCAGTAGCTGATATAATATCACCGTTATCTGCACAAATGTCAGACAAATCCTACGGAAATCACCTTACTACCTCTTTTCTATATTTAATATCTAGAGTGGTAGCTACTACTATTGCTTATGTGATTGTAGGCTTTTATGATTGAATTATCAATAATAAAAGGAAGCATTTTATAATTTATTCCTTTTATTATTGCAAGATTAGTATGATCCATATCTAGATTGTTTTAGATTTCAACAGAAGAAGCAATCTCTATTTTTGGTACTGTTTTACATTTTTAAATTCTTGAAACAAAATCATATATGATAACAATATTGTGCCTGAAACTACAAATATATCTGCAAAATTAAAAATCGCAAAATTTATCAATGTAAAGTTAAAGAAATCAATTACAAAATTTAATCTAACCCTATCAATTAGATTTCCCAGTGCACCACATATTATAAAAACAAGAGAAAAGTTGAATAGAAACATACTTTTTCTTAAGTTTTTTATTAAATAGAATATTAGACCTAAAACAACAATCGATGAAATAATTATTAAAAAAATTTGATTGTTCTGTAATATGCTAAATGCTGCTCCAGTGTTTCTTGCATAGGTTAAGTGAAATATATCTTGTATTAAAGGATATGAACCAATTGGCTTAAGATATAGTTCTGCTAGATACTTGGTATACTGGTCGATAAATAATAATATAATAGCTAATAAAATATAAAACATAATTTCCCTCCAATTATTTTAGGTACTAATCTAGTAAACATACCATTATTTTTTTAATAAATTTTCTAATCTCATACTTCATCTTCATTCAATATTATTACAGATATTTTAAGCGTATATACTAATTACTTATATTAACTATACTTGAATATTTGTTGTTCACATATTCATTGTATCGAAATTGTTTAATAGCGCCATTTAATTATCATAACCATTATACAATATCATCATTAATTATTGTTCTTAATTTAAACTATAAAAATAATATATATATATAATGTTTTGGGAGAGATAATTATATGAGTAAAATTATGAACACAATACTAATTACAGGGGGTTCGGGTTATCTTACTGCTTGGATGGGGATTCTTACTGGCATTTTATTCTCATTTTTTATTAAAGATAGAGGGAGACGCTTTAAAGGAACTGTACTTGGTTTTATTGGTGGATTGATGTTAGCCATTGTTTGTTTTGACTTACTTCCAGAGTCATTTGAGGCAGGCAGTATTTATATAGCTTCAATTGGAATTACTTTTGGACTAGTTTTAGCTGTATTATTAGATGGAAAATTAGGTCATGATCATATACATGCTACCAACAATAAAAAGGATAGGTTTTTAAAAGCAGGCATATTTATGGCCATAGCTATAGGAATACACAATATACCAAGTGGTATTGCACTAGGATCTTTATTATCAACTTCTCCAATTAAAGGCCTCCATCTTACTATAGCTCTAATATTACATGGGATTCCTGAAGGCCTTGCTGTAGGGATTTTTTTTAGAGAAAGTAGCCTAAGTACATTTTCTCTTGTTGTAATATCTATTATAACTTCAATTCCAATGGGCTTAGGAGCCTTACTTGGAGGTATGATGAGTAAAATTTCACTTGTTGTAATCAGTATAAGTCTTGCTTTTGCAAGTGGAATGATTTTATACATTATTTGCAGCGAAACCCTGCCAAATGCCAGAGAGACATGGAAAGGCAGGTTATCCACCATTGGAATTGTAGTTGGTGTGATTGTTGGCTTATTAATTGTATCCTTTTTAGGTTAGATTATTTTATAATTTATCATTAGTTTTCATAATCCTCATAGCATTTATAATAGCAAGGATTGAAACACCTACATCTGCAAAAACAGCTTCCCACATAGTAGCTATTCCACCTGCACCTAGAATAAGTACTATTGCCCTAACTCCCATAGCAAGTGCTATATTCTGCCAAACTATCCTTCTAATTTTTTTGCTATTTTTATTGCAGTAACTATTTTAAATGGTTCATCTGTCATTATTACAACATCAGCAGCTTCTATTGCCGCATCCGAACTAACAATGTCGTCAACTTAAGAGAAAATGATAATTTAATAAAAAAAACACTTGACAATAGTGGAAAATTTTGCAGCCTCGCTATAGAGAAATAAATTTATAGCGAGGTTTTACATTATGAAAAATACTAGATTATTATCTTTAATTTTAAAAGAAACAAACGATTTAATTACTTCAAGTGAGTACAAAGAAGCATACAGCTTAGGTAACTCATTCTCAAGGAATAGAAAACTATCCTTTTCAAATACGGTTCATTTTATTTGCTCCGCATTGCGAAAATCCATCTCTTCTGAAATTGATAATTTTATTGAAGATCATAAATGTTTAAAATTTCCGTCAATAACAAAACAAGCATTTTCTAAGGCAAGACAAAATATATCACCAGAAGCCTTTAATGAATTATGCAGACTTTTTGTTGATAAATTTTATAGTATAAATAAAAATTTAAACACTTGGAATGGTTTTAATATTCTAGCTGTAGATGGAACTAGTCTACAAGTGCCAGATACAAAAGAATGTGGTGAATATTTTGGATTAAGCAGTAATCAAAATAAGACAAGAACTGCTATTGCGACGGCGTCAGCCTTATATGATGTATTAAATGACATTATTGTAGATGCTAGAATTACTAAATATAAGACAAGTGAAAGACATATTGCAAAACAACATATAGAGTCAATAGGAGATAAATTCTGTCCTCGAAAAAGCATTGTTATTTTTGATAGAGGCTATCCTTCATATGATATGTTTGATTATTTAAATTCCAAGAAATTACTATTTTTAATGCGAGTATCAACATCTTTTAAACTTGCACAATCAATAGATTCCCCTGACTTTATTTTAAAATATAAAGTTAAAGGTGAAATAAAAAAAATAAGAGTAGTAAAAGTTAAGCTGTCAGATGAGGTGACAGAAACTTTAGTGACTAACATCTATGATGATACTATTACGCCTTTAAAATTCAAAGAACTCTATTTCTTAAGATGGGGCGTTGAATCTAAATATAAAGAATTAAAATGCAGTCTTAAAATCGAAGAATTTTCAGGTACTAAGCCAATTGCCATAAAGCAAGATTTTTACGTTTCTATTTATTTATCGATGATTGCAGCTCTTATAAAAAAAGATGCCGATGCTGCGATATCAAATGATAATAAGGATAAAGATTTAAATTCAATATATCAATCAAATAGGAATTTTATTTTGGGACAGGTATTCAAACGAATTATAGCTTTATTAGTTAAATCTAGATTAAGAAATAAGCTGTTAGAATTAATACTTGAAAAAGCTATAAAAATACGCTCACAAATACGTTGCAACCGATCTTGTGAGCGCAAAAACAAACATCCAAGAAAAAAGCACCATCATAATATTAAATCCTGTTTTTAATATTAAATATAAATAAATACATATTTAAAATTCACTTTATCCAGTGGATTTATTTAGTGTACCATTTTTTAAGATAAATTAAAATAGACATCAAAAATGATTTCTTTCAATTTATTTTTACATAGCTTAATCTACTAAGTTGACGACATTGTCCGAACTAAGCCCTCGCATGGCTATCCCTATATTTGCTCTTGCTAGTACTGGTGCATCATTGATTCCATCTCCTACAAAAGCGAGTTTTCCTTTAGTTGATTTATCTTTATCTAACCTTTCTAATTGTTCAACCTTCTGGTCTGGAAGAAGTTCTCCATGTACCTCTTCTATACCCAAAAATCTCCCTACCTTTTCACCAACAGATTTAGCATCTCCAGTAAGCATAACTATCTTTTTTACTCCAATTTTTTTAAGCTCGTTTATTGCTCTTTTTAATCATGTTTAACTTCATCAAAAATTACAATATACCCTGCATATTCTTTATCTATTGCTATATGAACCACTGTACCTAAAATTGCCGATTAAGATATATTCCACTCCCAATCGGCATTAAAAGGATTACTAATTATAGATTCTTTACATTCAAAGCTCTAAAAGCATTTAATACTGCGATGATAGTTACACCTACATCTGCAAATATAGCTGCCCACATAGTAGTTATTCCAAAAGCACTCAAAATAAGAACAATTATTTTTATTCCAATTGCAAATACTATGTTTTGATGTGCAATTTTTAGTGTCTTTTTAGAAATTTTCATTGCAGTAGCAATTTTCGATGGCTCATCAGTCATAATTACAATATCAGCAGCTTCAATGGCTGCATCAGAACCTAAACCACCCATTGCTATTCCAATGTCTGCACGGGCTAATACAGGTGCATCATTGATTCCGTCACCAACAAAAGCAAGTTTACCTTTTTTAGATTTTTGCGAAAATAATTCTTCTAGTTTTTCAACTTTGTCTGCTGGCAATAGTTCTGCATAAACCTTATCAAGACCAAGCTCTTTAGCAACTTTTGAACCAACACTTTTATTATCACCTGTCAACATAACTGTTTGTTTAATATTAGCTGCCTTAAGTTCCTTGATTGCTTGTGCTGAATCTTCCTTTACCTCATCGGCAATTAGAATATAACCTATATATTTGTTATTAACAGCAACATGTACAGCAGTACCGATCAGCTCTCCCTTGAAATAAGGGATATCCATCATTTTCATAAGTTTGATATTTCCTGCCATAACCTTTTTGCCATCTACTGTTGCAATAACACCATGACCTGATATCTCTTCTACATCTGAAATACGTCCATTGTCTATTTCTTTGCCATATGCACGTTTCAGTGAAAGTGAAATCGGATGATTGGAATAGCTTTCCACATATGCAGTTAATTCTAGTAGCTCTTCTTTGGAAACTCCTTCTGGATGAATTTCCTGTACATTAAATACACCTTTCGTTAGTGTTCCAGTTTTATCAAAAACAACAATTTCAGTTTCTGCTAAAGCCTCTAAATAGTTACTACCCTTGACTAAAATACCTTTTTTTGAAGCTCCACCTATTCCACCGAAGAAACTCAAAGGAATTGAAATAACTAAAGCACACGGACAGGATACCACAAGGAATGCTAGTGCTCTATATATCCAATCACTAAAAGTCGCCCCGTCTATAACAAGAGGCGGTATAATAGCTAGAAAAACTGCAATTATAACCACAACCGGTGTATAATATCTCGCAAACTTCGTAATAAATTGTTCTGAATTGGATTTTTTACTACTTGCATTTTCAACTAAATCAAGAATTTTACTTACTGTAGATTCTCCAAATTCCTTGGTAACCTCCGCTGTAATAACTCCATTAATGTTGATGCACCCACTTAGGATATCACTTCCAACTTCTACTTCACGAGGAACAGATTCGCCTGTTAGTGCCGATGTATCAATCATTGAACTTCCCTCAATTACCTTGCCATCAAGAGGAATTTTTTCTCCTGCTTTAATTACAATAATATCTCCAATTTGTACTTCATCTGGGTCAACTTTGACAAGTTCATCGCCTTTTTTAACATTTGCATAATCTGGTCGAATATCCATAAGGCTTGCAATTGACTTTCTCGACTTGCCAACTGCATAGCTTTGAAACAGTTCTCCAACTTGATAAAACAGCATAACTGCAACACCTTCAGGATACTCACCAATAAAAAATGCACCAATTGTTGCAATACTCATTAAAAAGTTTTCATCAAAAACTTGACCTTTAAAAATATTTTTTACAGCTCTTTTTACAACATCTCCGCCTACAATAATGTAACTTATTATAAAGAGAGCAATCTGTAACCATTCATTATTAAAATTAATAATTGTTGCTGCAACTAACACGGCTGCACCAATTATTATTCGCCATAGTCGTTTTGTCATACTAAACAGCCTCCTTTAAGCCTTTTTCATAGTTGTATCGGGTTCAATTTTTTTAACTATTTTTTCGGCCTCTGCTATTATTGTTGGCATTTTTTCATCCTCACCATCAATAACGAGTTTTGTGGTCATAAAGTTAACAGTAGCTTCTTTTACTCCATCAAGCTCATTAATAGCTTTTTCCATTTTTGCCGCGCAATTTGCACAATCCAAGCCTTCAAGTATAAATTTCTTTTTCATTATTAAATCCTCCTAAATATTATTTGTAATTTTATTTTAAATACTACAAGTCTTTTTCAAATTTTATTGAAACATAGCTCATTTGATATGAAGACTTAAATATCTGCCCAAATATCTTCAAAAAATATTCTATTATACCACATTACTACTTCTCGTTGATATGAATTAGACCTTGGTCAAATATTTCTCTTACATGATCATCAACTAATGAATAATATACTACTTTCCCTTCTTTTCTGTTTTTCACTAAATTAGCTTGTTTTAAGACTCTCAGCTGATGGGAAATTGCTGATTGTGTCATGTTAAGTAATAAAGCGATATCACAAACACACATTTCAGCTTCATGTAAAGCCCATAATATCCTGATTCGTGTTGAATCTCCAAATACTTTAAATAATTCTGCTAGATCATAAAGGCTTTCTTCTTGAGGCATTTTATCTCTAACTTGATTTACAATATCCTCATGAATTACATTGCAGTCACATCTTTCAATTGAATTAAATTTTTCAGTCATATTATCACCTCTTTTTAAATCATTTCATCTGAATACTTGAGCAAGCATTCATACGTTGTGTATTTATTATATTATTGTTTTTCTCATATGTCAATAGTTATATGAGCATTTATTCAAGTGTTTTTTATATTATTTGAAATATCTCAAAACCATCTATTACGACATTAATACCATAAAAGGGTGATTTCTATACAAACCTATTTTAAAAACACAAATATTGTAGGTTCTATAATAGTTTGAAATAAAATTTCAAACTATTAAAAAACTATAGTGGTAGCTGTTTCAAAACAACTACCACTACATTAGATTATATAAAATTCTTATCATCCCAGAGGATTATTTCTCCCTCTTTCTGAGCCATCAATTTTTCCACCTTTATAATGTCATCACTCTTTTTACCCTATGTCATCTATAAAGCACCCCAAAAATAGGGGTCAAAAAACGGTGTTTTTTCGCTCATTTTTTGCTCCAAAATCACTCTTGAACCACTATATGTTGTGGTCAACTTCTACTTTTCGCCCCCTGAACCACAATACGTCATCAGAATTATACTCTCAACGTGCTTAGTCTCAGGAAACATATCAACAGGTTGAGCTTTTCTCACTTCATATTTTTCGCTGCATAAATATTTCAAATCTCGTGCAAGAGTGCTTGGATCGCATGATACATAAACGATTTTTTTAGGTTCAGCCTTTATGATTGAATCAAGAAGAAACTTATCGCATCCTTTTCTTGGTGGATCAACAACTATAACATCCGCAGTAATACCTTTTTCTATAAGCTCTGGTATTACTTTTTCAGATTTTCCTGTATAGAATTCTGCATTATTAATATTATTTATTTCTGAATTTACTCTAGCACTTTTTATAGCTTCATCTACTATTTCTACACCATATACTTTTTTCGCTTTTTTAGATAAAAATAATGAAATACTGCCTGTTCCGCAGTAAGCATCAAATACTGTTTCATCGCTTTTTAAATCTGCATATTCTAATACTTTTTTATATAAAACTTCAGTCTGAACTGGATTTACTTGAAAAAATGATAATGGAGATATTCTAAATTTTAAATCACTTATACATTCTTCAATATAATCTGTTCCATACACTGTTATATTTGTATTTCCATAAACTCTACTTGTATTTGAATCATTTATATTTACTATTACACTTTTTAAAAATGTAACTTTAGATTTCAAATTTTCAATAAGTTTATCAAGCTTTGGTATTTTCTTTTTTGTAGAAACTAATATTATCATTAATTGATTTGTTTTAAATGCTTTTCTTATTATAATGTGTCTTATTATTCCTTTTTTATAAAATGCTCCATCTTTATTTGCTGGTTCTATATTATTTTCAGTCATCCACTCTTTAATTAAATTTACAATCATAGAATTTTCTTTAGGCTGAATCATACATGAATCTATATCTATTACATCATGTGTCTTTTCACTATAAAAACCTATTACTATTTTTCCATTAATTTTTGCTACTGGAAGCTGAACTTTATTTCTATAATTTAAAAAATCACGCATTCCTAAAGGATATTCTACTAAATCCGGATTTAATCCTCCAATTTTACTTATGCAGTCTCGTACTCTGTCATATTTAAAGTCAAGCTGCCCACTATAACTTAAATTTTGAAAGTTACACCCTCCACACTTTTCAAAATTTTTGCACTTTGCTTCTTCTCTTTTTTCAGATTTTTCTAGTATTTCTAAAACCTTAGCATATGCATACTTTTTCTTCTTTTTAGTTATTACTACTCTAGCTTTTTCTCCTTTTAATGCACCTAAAACAAATATAGGAAAGTTATCTATTTTAGCGACGCCCTCTCCTTCATAACCGAATGATTCTATATTAACTATATATTCTTTATTTATTTCTATCATAATAACCCTCTGAATTCATTAATTTTAAACTATATTTATTATACACTGAACTATTTAATTAAGTAAAATAAAAAAGCACCTTTCGGTGCTAATACAGAATCAGTTGCCATTTAATTCCATACACTATTAAGTATTCCATTTTTAGTCTGTAGTATACATTATATACTAAAACCATTAAAAGTAAATGTTAATTTTTTGTTAACATTTTTAAAATGTATAAAAAATAAGAGGCCTGTCACAGAATTTAAAACATCTGTGACAAACTTCTTATTTATATCTTAATCTATATTTAAGTCAAGATTATTCAACAACGCTTACCTTTAAAAGGTTAGTAGCTCCAATTTTGTCAACTGGAACTCCAGCTGCTAATACAACTGTATCTCCATCTTCAACAAACTTGTTTGCCTTTGCGATTTCAACTGATTTTTCTAACATTTCATCTGTTGATTCCATCTTGTCTGCTACGATTGGGAATACTCCCCATGAGAATACTAACTTCTTAGCAACTCTTTCGTCTGGTGTAACAGCGATAACTGGGCATTCTGGTCTGCACTGAGAAATTCTTCTTGCAGTAGCTCCGCTCTGTGTTGATGAGATAATTGCTTTAGCTTTTAATTCATTAGCTGCATTACATGCTGCTCTTGAAATAACTCCTGCTACAGCTGGTACATGATGTTTTGCTTTTGAAACTGATACTTTGTATTCTAATTGTTTTTCAGCTTCTTCACAAATTCTAGCCTGAGTTTTAACTGCTTCTACTGGATAATCTCCATTAGCACTTTCTCCTGAAAGCATAACAGCGTCTGTTCCATCAAAAATAGCATTAGCTATATCTGAAACTTCTGCTCTTGTTGGTCTTGGGTTTCTGATCATAGAATCAAGCATCTGAGTTGCTGTAACAACTGGCTTTCCAACTGCGTTACATTTCTTTATGATCATCTTCTGAACTCTAGGAACATTTTCTATTGGAATTTCAACTCCTAAGTCTCCTCTTGCAACCATGATTGCATCTGAAACTTCGATAATTGAATCTATATTATCTACTCCTTCTTGGCTTTCTATCTTAGGGCAGATTAATATGTCTTCTCCACCATGTTCAGTAAGAACTTTTCTTATTGCTAATACATCTTCAGCTTTTCTTACGAATGAAGCAGCAATTAAGTCAACTTTCATTTCGCATCCAAAGATTAAATCGTCCTTATCTTTTGCAGTCATTGCTGGTAATTTTATTGAAACTCCAGGAACGTTAACTCCCTTATGTGTTCCAACTAATCCAGTATTGTTAACACCACATTTAACAGCATTTCCTTCAACTGATTTAACTGTTAATCCAACTAAACCATCATCTATTAAAATTGTGTCTCCAGGCTTAACATCTTTTGCTAATCCTTCGTATGTAACAGCACACTTAGTTGTATCACCAATAACTGACATATCTCCAGCATATATAGTGAATTCAGAACCCTTTTGAAGTTCAACCTTGTTTGGTTTAAAGTCTCCAGTTCTGATTTCTGGTCCCTTTGTATCAAGAATGATTGCTATTTGCTTATTATGCTTCTTAGCAAGCTTTCTTACATTTTCAATTCTTCCTTTATGTTCTTCATGATCTCCATGTGAAAAATTATGTCTTGATGCATTCATTCCTGCTAAGACTATTTTTTCAAGAGTTTCAAGATCTTCACTAGCTGGTCCGATAGTACAAATCATTTTAGTTTTTCTCATTAACGTACACTCCTCTTTCTACTTAAAACTTATTTAAAATTAAATTTTGACTATATTTCAATCTGATAAAACATGAATCTATATTCTAAATTATAAACACATCGCCTTACCAACACTTATTGTACATAATCTAAGAGAATTTATCAATCGAATTTGACTATTTTTTTTTAATTCTCTAAATTAATTATATAAAAATACAAATTATAATACTATTTATATTATATTCTACAATTAACTTTATAATATTTAGTCAACTACTTTTACATTTTCTTTTCCAAATTTATTTTCAAAGATTTTTACAATATCAGTATCCAGTGATACCCATTTATCATGAGATACTCTAAACTTCTGTCTTTCCTTTGCTGCAAATATAAATACTGCATTTTCTCCTCTTACTGAATCGTTAACTATATGTTTAAGCATTGCATTTATCTTTTTAGCAGCACCTTTATTATCTGCTCTTATATAAACTTTTGCATTATCTATTTTTTCAAGAGGTTCTATAGATTCACAAATTACTCTTGTCTCTTCGTCCTCTTTAATGCTTAATCTTCCTTTGATTACTACAAGACTATCTGCTATACAAAGTTTTTTAACTCTTTCATACGTTCTAGCAAATACTATTACTTCTATATTCCCAGATAAATCTTCAAGCCTTAAAAAAGCCATTATAGTATTATTTCTTGTAACTTTCTGATTTACAGAGGATAATATTCCTCCTACTATAACTCTATCACCATCCATAAATACTTCGTCATTCTTGAAGATATCTATATCATCATTAGGCATATCATTATCAGTATTATTTTCACTTTTAGCAAAAATATCTGCAATCTGTGTGCTTACCTGAACACTTAAACTCTTTTTATAATCATCAAGAGGATGCCCAGTTATGTAAAGTCCTGTCATCTCTTTTTCCATAGATAGTAAATTCTTTTTAGTGAATTCCTTAATATCAGGATACTTTATCTGAGTTTTCTTTAATTCTGATGTTGCAAAAAGGCTTATTTGTCCATCAATATTTTTCTTTCTTTCATTTGATGTATTATCCATAAGTTTTTCATAAACAGCAAGCAGTTTTGACCTATATACATCAAATGTATCAAATGCTCCAGCTTTTATAAGACATTCAACTGCTCTTTTATTTACGCATGATAAATCAATTTTACTTACAAAATCTTGAAGTGATGTAAATTCTCCCTTTTTTTCACGTGTCTCTACAATTGAATCTATTACATTTGATCCCACATTTTTTATTGCAGCAAGCCCAAACTTTATATCATCATCTTTAACTGTAAACTTAGCTTTTCCCTCGTTTATGTTTGGAGGAATAACTCTTATGTTAAACTTTGATGCTTCTCTTATATAATGTGATACCTTATCACTTTTGGTTATTACTGAATTTAGCATTGCAGCAAGCATTTCAACAGGATAATATCTCATAAGATATGCTGTCTCATATCCTACAACTGCATATGCTGCTGCATGTGATTTATTAAATGCATAAGATGCAAAATCCATCATAGAATCAAATATCTTATTTGCTGCCTCTTCACTAATTCCGTTTCTTATACATCCAGGTACATTTACAGTTCCATCTTCATCTACAATTCCATTTATAAAGTTTTTACGCTCTTCTTCCATAACTTTATGTTTTTTCTTAGACATGGCTCTTCTTACCATGTCACTTCTACCCATAGAATACCCTGCAAGGTCTCTTACAGCCTGCATAACCTGTTCTTGGTATACAAGACACCCATATGTTACTTTAAGTATAGGTTCAAGCTCAGGAGTCGTATAAGTGACTTTTGAAGGATTTTGTTTTCCTTCTATATATTTTGGAATTTCAGCCATAGGACCTGGTCTATATAGTGATATACCTGCTATGATATCTTCAATAGAATCTGGCTTAAGTTCTTTCATAAATGATGTCATTCCTGATGATTCAAGTTGGAATACTCCTACAGTCTTTCCTTCTCCTATCATCTTAAAAACATTCTGATCGTCAAAATCTATCTTATCAAGAACTATGTTTCTATCCCTATTTTCCTTTATCATTCTTACTGCATCATTCATTACAGTAAGTGTTCTAAGTCCTAAGAAATCCATCTTTAAAAGTCCCAGTTCTTCAAGTGTCGTCATTCCAAACTGAGTTACTATCATATCTTCATTTTTTTGAAGCGGTACATATGAAACAAGTGGATTTGATGCAATTACAACTCCTGCTGCATGTGTAGATGAATGTCTTGGAAGTCCTTCAAGTCTTAATGATACATCTATAAGTTCTTTTACACGTTCATCAGTATCATATGCATTTTTAAATTCAGGATTTAATGTAAATGCACTCTGAATTGTAGTTCCTACTTTTGTAGGTATCATCTTTGCAACTTTATCAACTTCCGCATAGCTGTAATCCATTGCTCTTCCTACATCTCTTATACACTGACGTGCAGCCATTGTTCCAAAAGTTATTATCTGAGATACATTATCTTTTCCATATTTACGCACAACATAATCAATTACTTCCTGACGTCTTTCATAACAAAAATCACTATCTATATCTGGCATAGATACTCTCTCTGGATTAAGAAATCTCTCAAAGATAAGATTGTACTTAATAGGATCTATTTTAGTTATTCCAAGCGTATATGCAACTATTGAACCCGCTGCTGATCCTCTTCCTGGCCCTGTAGGAATTTTATTTTGATATGCAAAATGTATAAAATCCCATACTATAAGGAAATAGTCTACATATCCCATCTGCTTTATTATGCCAAGCTCATATTCAAGCCTATCTACATACATCTTTACTTTTTCATTTTTATCTTTGAGTTCATTTATTTTTGAATAATCAAGCTCTTTATTTTGCAAATCACTAAATTCATCATATCTCTCTATAAGCCCGCTATAACATAAATCTTTTAAATATGTATAAGGATTCTGTCCTTCTTTAAGTGGGTATTTAGGAAGTTTTGATTCATGAAATTTGTAATCGAAGTTGCAACTATCTGCTATTTTTATTGTATTTTCTAGAGCCTCTGGAACATATGAAAACATATCCCACATTTCTTCTGGAGACTTTAAATAAAATTGGTCAGATGGATATCTCCTTCTATGAGGATCATCAAGAGTTTTTCCGGTCTGTATACACATAAGAACATCATGTGCTTTAGAATCTTCTTTTGTAATATAATGAACATCATTTGTAGCTACAAGTGGTATACCTGTTTCCTCTGATATCTTTATGTTTAGTTCATTTGTCTTATGCTGTTCCTTCATGCCATGATTTTGAAGTTCTAAATAAAAATCACCGTTAAATATTTTACTATAAAAAATAGCAGTTTCTTTAGCTTTTTCATAATTTCCATTTAGTTCATATGACTGAACTTCACCAGCCAAACATGCACTTAAAGCAATAAGCCCTTCACTATGATTTTTAAGATACTCATGATCAACTCTAGGTTTATAATAAAAGCCATCAATTGAAGCCTTTGAAGCTATCTTCATAAGATTTTCATAACCTTTTTCATTCTTTACAAGAAGAACAAGATGATGATTTGAGTTTTCCCTATCAGCCTGTTTTATATACATTGATTTTGCAACAACATATATCTCACATCCAAGTATAGGTTTTATTCCTACATCTTTTGCCGCTTTATAAAAATCAACAAGACCATACATAACCCCATGGTCTGTAATTGCTACGCTCTTCATTCCCATTTCTTTAGCAGCCTTAATTATCTCCTTAATTTTTCCAGATCCATCAAGAAGACTGTATTCAGTATGAAGATGAAGATGACAAAATTCATTTTTGCTCAAACTTTTACACCTCCTCTTTTTTTATAGTATTTTATTCAAAATCAAGTGTTTTACTACATTCAATATATGGTTTTATAACCTTTTTAACTTCATTTACATGAAATGGATGTACATCATAAGTTAAATAATCTTCTTTATTATCAAAACGAGTTATAATTCCAACATCATAACTTCTATCACTTCTTATTAAGTCAACTCCTACTTCAAGTTTTCTAAGTACAGAAACTTTTCCATCCATTTTTAAGAACGTATTTTTTAAGAATTCTAAATTTTCTTTTGTAGGATTTTTTGCTTTAAATAATACTATATGTGTAAACATTGTTTTTCTCCCCTTTATTTTAGTTTTTAGTTTTTAATTCATCTGCTATTTTCTCTATTTTTCTAAGTCTATGATTTACACCTGATTTTCCTACAGGTGGATTTAGCATTGTTCCAAGTTCTTTTAATGATTCATCAGGATAGCTTAATCTAAGTTCTGCAACTGCTCTTAAATTTTCAGGAAGTCTTTTAAGACCAATTGTTGATTCAATAAGCTTTATACTTTCAACCTGTCTTACTGCCGCATTTACTGTCTTTGAAAGATTTGCTGTTTCACAGTTAACAAGTCTATTTACATTATTTCTCATTTCTTTTACAATTCTTATATTTTCAATTTGAAGAAGTGATGTATAAGCTCCTATTATATTTAAAAGATCTACTATCTGTTCTCCTTCTTTTATATAGACAATAAAACTATTCTTTCTCTGAATAACTTTTGAATTAAGTCCAAAAGAATTTATAAGATTCCTTAGTTCTTCAGCATATTCCTCTATATGAGTTACAAATTCAAGATGGTAAGTTTTTTCAGGATTACTTATACTTCCACCTCCTATAAATGCACCTCTTATATATGCTTTTTTAAGCTTATCATCTTTAGAAATATAGTCTTCAATTCTATAATCTATATTTATCATTCCGTCTATTTGTTTCAATATTCCAGTTTCCTTAAGCAGCTCCTTTACACCCATCTCTTCCGTTATAACTACCATGTAAATATTATTCTTTTTTAAAGAGTTACTCTTTTTGACCATAAGTCTTGAATGAATATTAAAATATTCTTTAAGAAGTGTAAATATTAATCTTGCACTTGCAGGATTTTCAGTTACCATTTTAAAACTGAGTCCACTTCCACTAAAAGCGAGTGCACCACTTACTTTCATAATTGCAGATATCTCCGATAAAGCTTCTTCTTTAGACATATCTACGTATCTGCATATTTCTCCTTTTACCTTAGATGAAAATGACATTTCTTTTTCCTTTCTGGTGTATCTATATTTTCTTTTTTTCTTCTTCTACTCTCTGTTTTATTCTCTGTGACAAATACATATATTCGATTATCTTCTTCTTATCATATAAAAGTTTCTTTTCCATTATTGTATCTGCAAGAACTTCAGCAAGTTTATCAGCATCATGTTTTATAAAACCATTCTCCATTTTTATAAGATTTTCTCCTATTATATTTACGCCCATTGACGATATCTTCTGCTTATCAATGTCTACAAGTTCTGAACCTTCTTTTTTATATCTTTCTTCTAATTCAGAAGATATTTCACCTGTATTTGCAATAACGTAATCTACAATATCAGATCCTCCATACTTTCTTAAAACTTTTAAATGATCAGATACTTTAAATCCTGTAGTTTCTCCAGGTTGAGTCATTATATTTGAAATATATATTTTAATCGCTTTTGATTTTCTTACCTCTTTTGCTATATCCTTTATTAAAAGATTTGATGTAATGCTTGTATAAAGGCTTCCAGGTCCCATTACAACTGCATCAGCTTCTCGTATAGCATCAAGAGCCTCTTTTAAAGGTTTTGCATTTTCAGGTATCATTTTAAATGTATCTATTTTCGAATTTTGTTTTACTGATTCTTTAGGAATTAGAGATTCTCCTTCTACAGTATTTCCATTTTCAAGAACTGCAACAAGCTTCATATTATCAAGTGTAACTGGTATAACCTTTCCTGTTACAGCAAGTACAGAACTCATCTTCTGAACAGCTTCTTCAAAATTATCCGAAATTCCATCCATAGCTGCAAGAAATAAATTACCAAAACTTTGATTTTTAAGTCTTCCATCTTTAAATCTATATTGAAGAAGATCCTCCATTATAGGTTCTGTATCTGCAAGTGCTAATATACAGTTTCTTATATCTCCTGGTGGAAGCATTCCAAGATCCTCTCTTAAATCTCCAGATCCTCCACCATCATCTCCTACTGTAACTATAGCTGTAATATTTGAAGTATAGTATTTAAGTCCACGAAGCATAGTAGAAAGTCCTGTTCCTCCGCCAATTACTACTATTTTAGGTCCTTTTATTAAAAGTCTCTTCTCATAAATAAGACTTTCAATCTTTCTACTATCAAGTGATACTTTTATATACCCTCTATTTACAAGTGCAATTATAGATTTCATTGTTTCTGCTACTGAAACATAAAGTACAAATACACCCGTAATATTTAAAAATATATAAAATATTAAATAATAAAAATTATATACTCTGTGAGTTACAAGTTCAGTAAATCCAAAAGCTATTAAAAGTATTCCAAATATACCAAAAGCAAGCCATCTCTTTACTCTTATTCCTGGTTTTAGCCAGTCACGCATTCTCATAGTTTCTTTTCTCCCATATGAAGATCTTCTGTTACATCCCTATGTTCAATTTTACAATCATAATTTGTTTCACTAAGCATTCTATTAAGCTCATTAGCTATTGCAACAGATCTATGTCTTCCTCCTGTACAACCTATAGAAATAATAAGCTGTCTTTTTCCTTCTTTTATATAATTTGGAATTAAATATTTAAGCATATCTAATAATTTATCTAAAAATGTTATTGTTTCCTGTTGCTTTAATACATAATTTCTTACTGGCTCATCATTGCCTGAATACTGTTTAAGCTCTGGAATATAAAAAGGATTTGGTATAAATCTAACATCAAAAACAAGATCAGAATCTACTGGTATTCCGTATTTAAATCCAAAACTAAGAACAGTTATAGAAAGTCTTCTCTTAACTTCAACATTATCTCCATAAAGCTCATTTATTTTTTCTCTTAAATCTTTTATAGCATATTTTGAAGTATCAACTATTATATCCGATATATCTTTTACTTTTCTTAATTTTTCTCTCTCTTCAGTTATTCCTGTTAAAACTCTTCCATCTGGAGATAGAGGATGACTTCTCCTTGTTTCTTTAAATCTTTTTATTAAAACCTCATCAGAAGCTTCTAAAAATAACACTTCATATTCAAATTCATTTCTCTTTAAATAATTGAGGCTTTCAAATAAATCATTAAAAAAGACACCACCTCTTATATCAATTACAAGTGCAACTTTTTCTATTTTGCCACTGCTCTGAGTACAAACTTCTGCAAATTTTGATATTAACTTAGGTGGAAGATTATCTACACAAAAATAACCTATATCTTCAAGTGTCCTTGTCGCCTGAGTTTTTCCAGCTCCCGAAAGACCGGTTACTATTACAAATCTCATTTTATTACCTCCTTTTATTACGATATTTTTTTATACATAAAAGTATATCATAATCATTTATTATTTAAAATAAAAGAAAAAAATCCCCTTTTTGGGATTTTATCTTGTAATTCTTTAATCTTCACCAATAATTCTAACTTCCGGGTAAAGATCTACATTGAAATTTTTCTTTACTTCTTCTTGAACATGTTTTATAACATTAAGTACATCAGAAGCGGTTGCATTATTTTTATTTATTACGAAACCTGCATGTTTTTCTGAAACACACGCACCTCCAACAGCATATCCCTTAAGTCCTGAATCTTGTATAAGCTTTCCAGCAAAATGACCTTCAGGTCTTTTAAATGTACTTCCTGCAGATGGATATTCAAGCGGTTGTTTTTCTTCTCTTCTTCTTGTAAGATCTTTTATTCTAGCAGTTATTTTCTCTTTGTCTCCCTTTTCTAATTTAAATACAGCATCTAATACTATATATCCTCTTTTCATTATTACAGATGTTCGATAACCTAATTCGAGTGAGTCACTAGTTATCGTTATTATATTATTCTTATCATCAAGTACTGTTACTTCTTTTATTACATTTGAAATTTCACCATTATATGCACCTGCATTCATAAATACAGCTCCGCCTACACTTCCAGGAATTCCACATGCAAATTCAAATCCAGTAAGTGATTCATTTTCAGCTTTTTCTGATACATCTTTTAATAATGCACCACACTCTGCTTTTATATCATTTTCAGATGTAAGAGTTATTTTATTTAACCTTGTAAGTTCTATTATAACACCTCTTACTCCTCCATCTTTTACTAGAATATTTGATCCATTTCCTATTACATAAAAAGGAATATTGTTCTTTTTACATACAGATATTGTTTTTTTTATCTGCTCTACATTATGAGGTACCAAAAGAATATCTGCAGGTCCTCCAACATTAAAGTTAATATGATCTTTCATCGGTTCATCAACTTTAATCTGTGATTTTTCGTAAATTATATTAAATAAATCCATATATTTTTTATACTGATTCATGATAAAACTCCTCAAAAACTGATATTGCTATTTTCTTTTAATAAAAAACGCTACTTTTTATTATATCATAAATTAATCACTTTGTTCATGTTTTTTGAAATATGAATAAATACTCTCTGCAGCCTTCTTATCTATCGATTCTGTATCAAGAAGATCCTCTAATGAAGCTTTTTTAATATTATCTATACTCTGAAATTTCATAAGAAGTGCCATCCTTCTTTTCTTTCCAACATTTGGTATATCATCAAGAATAGAATGAAGGATTCTTTTGTCTCTAAGTGATCTATGGTATGTTATCGCAAATCTATGAACCTCATCTTGTATTCTACGTATAAGCTGCATTAAATTGGATGTCCTATTTATATTAAGCTCTTTATTATTATAAATAATTCCTCGTGTTGCATGATAATCATCCTTTACAAGACCACATACAGGAATATCTATATCAAGCTTTCTTAACACATCAAGGGCTATATTTACCTGTCCTTTTCCTCCATCCATCATTATAAGATCAGGGAAATTAGAAAACTTTCCTGCTGAGAATTTAATGTTTCTCTTCTGTATTTCCTTAATTTCCTTTAAACCATGAACAAATCGTCTTTCTAATATTTCATACATGCTCTGATAATCATTAGAATTCTTAACTGTCTTTATTTTAAATCTTCTATAATCGCTGTTTTTAGGTTCTCCATTTTCAAAAACTATCATAGAACCTACAGAATCAACACCTTGAATATTTGAAATATCATATGCTTCTATTCTTTCTGGAAATACATCAAGTTCTAAAAGATCTTGTATTTCGTTAAGACATACTCTATTTATTTCTTTATCTATAAGTATTTTATCTTTAAATTGCTCTAATGTTATTTTTGCATTATTTCTTACAAGTTTAAGCATATCTTTTTTCTCACCTTTTATAGGTATTCTTACATATACTTTTGATCCTCTTTTTACTGTAAGAAATTCTTCTAAAATATCTATTTCATTACTTTCTGAAATATATATGTTTTTGGGAACAGATGATGTACCTTTATAAAACGAAACTATAAACTGAGAGATTATTTCATTATTATCTTCATCTGCTCCATTTTCAATAATAAAATGCTCTCTTCCCGTTATTTTTCCATCTCTTAGAAAAAATATCTGAACGCAGCAATCTTTTTCATCTTTATAAAGATCAATAAAATCTTCATCCGTTTCATTTGATCTAAAAACCTTCTGTTTTTCTTCTATAGCACTTATAGCAAGAATTTTATCTCTAAATAATGCTGCTTTTTCAAATTGAAGATTCTCTGATGCTTCATTCATATGTTCTTTAAGAGTATTTATAAAGCTTTTATCTTTTCCAGATAGTATATCAATAATTTGAGATATCATTTTTCCATACTCTTCTTTTGATATCATCCCATTACATGGTGCCTTACATTTTTTTATATGATAATTTAAACAAGGTCTTGTATATGCTGCACCTTCTTTAATATATTTTTTACATGTTCTAAGTGGGAAAATTTTTCTTATAAGATTTATTGTTTGGTGAACCGCTCCTGCATTAGGATACGGTCCAAAATACTTTGAACCATCTTTTGCAAACTTTCTTGTTATAAATACTCTTGGAAAATCTTCATTTATTGTTATTTTTATAAAAGGATATGTCTTATCATCCTTAAGAAGAATATTGTACTTTGGAGTATATTTTTTTATAAGATTGCATTCAAGTATAAGCGCTTCCATCTCTGAATCTGTAACTATATATTCAAATTCAGCTACATTTTTTACCATCGCTTTTACTTTCTCCGTATGATTCTTTGAATTTCTAAAATACTGTCTTACCCTATTTTTTAATATTTTAGCTTTGCCAACATAAATTATTTCACCTAATGAATTCTTCATCAGATAAACTCCTGGTTTATCTGGCAGTATTTTTAATTGTGCTTCAAAATCAAATATTGTAAACACCCCCAAATAAAACTATTTAGAAATTCCTGTTCCACTTTTTATTACCTTTCCTGCAACTTGTGCTGCTGCAACTGAACCATATCCTCCATTTTCAACAATTACAGCAACTGCAATAGTTGGTTTCTCAGCTGATGCAAATCCAATAAACCATGAATGTGGTTTTGCTGGCTGACCATTTGAAAGATTATAATCTGCAGTTCCTGTCTTTCCTGCCGCATTAGTTCCCTGAAAATATGACCATGATCCATTTACTTTAGAATCTACAAGATTTTTCATATAATCTGTTATTGTAGCAGCTGTTGATCCGCTTATTACCTTTTTAAGTTCTTTAGGCTGATATGTACTTAAAGTATTTCCATCTTTGTCTACAATTTCTTTTATTATTGTAGGTTTCATCATCTTTCCATCATTAGCTATTGTTCCTGCAATTAATGCCATTTGCATAGGTGTCGCAACATCACTGCTCTGTCCTATACCAGACTGTGCAATACTTCCTTTTTCATAACTTTTTAAAGTAGGAAATTTACTTTGTGAAATATTGAATCCTTCTGCCTCTATAGTATTATTAAATCCATATTTTTCTGCTGTAGATTTAAGCTTATCATTTCCAAGTTCAAGCGCAATTCCTCCAAATACTACATTGCTTGACACTCTAAATGCATCCTTTAAATCAAGTGTTCCATTTACAGCTCCACCTGCATTACTTAAAGATTGGTTTTCATTAAATACAAGTTTACCATTATCTTCAAACGTTCTTGTTTTTATATCTGAAATATTTTCAAGTGCACTTGATAAAGTTACAGTTTTAAATGTAGATCCTGGTGGATAAAGACCTGCTATAGCTCTATTTATTAAAGGACTATTATCTGCAGAACCTGCATTTGCAGTGTTTATAGCATTTTCTAAATCATTAGGATTATATGATGGCTTTGATACCATTGCAAGCACCTCTCCTGTAGTAGGATTAAGTGCAACGACTGCTCCTTTATTAGATCCAAGAGCATCATATGCTATTTTCTGAAGATTTGTATCTAATGTTGTAACCACACCATTTCCTACTTTATCTTCATCCTTTTTTCTATTTTCAAACATTTCTTTAATTTTTTCTTTACTAAAATTGTTAAATAAATTTTTTAAATTGTTAGATAATTTATCATATTTTATAAGCTCACTATCAAGGCTTTTTTCAAGACCTGATATATCATATTTAGGATCAACGTATCCTATTAAATTTGCAAAAATTTCTCCTTGAGTATAAGTTCTCTTCTGCGTAAGTGCATTTACTCTCTCACTTTTTGTAAGAGGAGTCTTATTTCTGTCATAAATTGTTCCTCTTAATACTTCATTTCTAACTGCCCATAATCTCTTATTTCCTGTCTGAGTTGCAAGATTAGGTGCAGAAAAAACCTGAAAATATGCTATATAAGAAATAAGAGCTACAAAGCAAAAAAGAAATACCACCATTATCTGTTTTACAGTATTTTGTAAGTCTTTCATACGTTAGCCCTCCTCTGATATTTTCTGAAGTAGTGCGAGTGAAAAATACATAGTAAGCATAGAAGATCCACCATAACTTATTAAAGGGAGTGTAATTCCTGTAAGTGGAATTATCGCAAATATTCCTCCTATAATAACAAGTACCTGACATGCTATCATTGTACTTAATCCTATCGTCGTAAACTTTGAAAATGAATTTTCAACTCTAAATGCTGCTCTCATTCCTCTATAGAAAAACAAGAAATATATAATCATAATTCCAAGTCCAAATACCATTCCAAGTTCTTCACATATTACTGCAAAAATATAATCTGATGTATTTATAGGAATGAATCCAGGATATCCTTGACCTAAGCCTGAGCCAAACATTCCTCCTGATGAAATAGCATAAAGCCCCTGTATTATTTGATAACTTCCATTTTGTTTATCAACATAATCCCAAGGATCTCTCCAAATAAGGATTCTCTGGCGTACATGTGGAAATAGTTTATATGCTATAAACGCTCCTATTATAAATAAAGCAAACGCTATTACTACATACTTCTTTTTTCCTGTAGCAACATAGAGCATAGTAACTGCTATTCCAAAAAATATTAAAGCTGATCCTAAATCCTTCTGCAAAACAAGACATGCTAAACTATACATTGATACTAATGCAGGCTGCCATAGCTGCTTAAAATCATCTCTTACATTTTTTTTATCCTTATAATTCATAAGGGCCGCTGCAAGATACAAAACAAACGCTATCTTACCAAACTCTGAAGGCTGAAATCCAAAACCTCCAATAATAACCCAATTATTTGCACCATTTTGTTCCTGATTCTTTAAAAACATTCCTGCAACAAGAGCCATAGGCATTATTGCTAATGTTGTTATCATAAATATGTTTTTATATCGTGCAAAATCACGTAAATCAGGAATTAATATTACAAGTGCTATAAATATTACAATACCTGCTGCAAACCAAGCAAACTGTTTTATTGAAACAGCTGTATCAAGCCTATATAGTACAGCTATTCCAATTACCGAAAGTATGCATGCAAAAGTTATTAAAAACTTATCTCCCTGTGGATAAAATTTTCTAATTAAAATCTGAGTAGCTGTTATAAATGCACATAGAAAAATTCCCATATAAATAGCACCTTTATCAATCGGAGTTTTAAGTACTGCAAGATTGATAAATAGAGCCATGCATAAAACATATGTAAGCAATAACAGTTTTACTTCGTCCTTCCTTATTTTCAAAATATTCACCTCATTAGATATTATTTACGCAAGAACTTTAAATACAGCCGTTCCTATGCCTATTTTATCTTTATCTGCTAATTTAACTCTACCTGTAATTTTTTTGTTATTTACAAAAGTTCCGTTTGTGCTATTTAAGTCTTCTATAAAAACACTATTATTTCTAAGACATATTTTAGCATGAATACCTGAAACATGAGGTTCTCTTATTATAATTCCATTTTCATTTTTTCTTCCAATAGTAAAATCCCCTCTTATCGGGATTACTGAACCTTCTCTCAGAGTATTATCCTGCGTTCCAATCATAACTTCAAGACCAAAATTGTCAAGTCTCCTTCTAACTCTCTTTTTTTTGCCACCATTTTTAACATCCTTATACATAATTTTTAATGCATAATAAATTATTACATATAGTATAATAATGAAAATAGTTACGAATATGCCGCTTATTATTTTTGTAAAACTCATATTTTCACCTCAATAACATATTTACTGTTCACAATAAAGATTATACAACAAATACATAAATTATAACATTAATTTACGGAGGCATTTATTTCTATTTTATTAATTTTTTTAGATATCTGCCCGTATAAGATTTTTCTTCATTACATATCTTTTCAGGAGTTCCGCATTTTACAACATTTCCTCCTCTATCTCCTCCTTCAGGACCTAAATCAATAAGATAATCTGCACATTTTATCATATCAAGGTTATGTTCAATTACAATTACTGTATTTCCAACATCAACTAGCCTTTGAAGTATTTCAATAAGTCTTTTTACATCATCTATGTGAAGTCCTGTTGTTGGTTCATCTAATATGTAAAGAGTCTTTCCTGTTCCTCTTTTTGATAATTCATAGGCAAGCTTTATTCTTTGAGCCTCTCCTCCTGAAAGTTGTGTTGATGGCTGTCCAAGCCTTATATATCCAAGTCCTACATCATATAATGTCTGAAGCTTGTTTTTTATTCTTGGCATATTTTCAAAGAACTTTAACCCTTCTTCTACAGTCATATTAAGAACATCTGAAATATTTTTTCCTTTGTATTTAACCTCTAATGTTTCTCTATTGTATCTCTTTCCTTTACATACTTCGCATGGAACATATACATCTGATAAGAACTGCATTTCTATCTTTATTATTCCATCTCCAGAACATGCTTCGCATCTTCCACCTTTTACATTAAAACTAAATCTTCCAGGCTTATATCCCCTCATCTTAGCTTCATTAGTTTGAGAAAAAAGTTCTCTTATTATATCAAATGTTCCTGTATATGTAGCTGGATTTGATCTTGGAGTTCTTCCAATAGGACTTTGATCAATATCTATTATCTTATCAATATTTTCAGCACCTAAAATCTTTTTAACTTTTCCAGCAGGTTTTTTACTCTTATTTACAATCTTATTAAGTCCTTTATATAAGACTTCATTTACAAGTGTACTTTTCCCAGAGCCTGAAACTCCAGTAACAATTGTAAATGTTCCAATTGAAAATGAAACATCTATATTCTTAAGATTATTTTCACTTGCTCCTTTAATTTTTATAAATTTTCCATTGCCTTTTCTTCTCTTATCTGGCATTTCAATTTTCTTTAATCCTGTAAGATACTGACCTGTTATTGATTCTTTGCATTTTTCAATTTCTTCTAAAGTTCCTGCTGCAACTACTTTTCCGCCATGTTCCCCTGCTCCAGGACCTATATCCACTATATAATCTGCATTTTTCATTGTATCTTCATCATGTTCAACAACTATTACAGTATTTCCAACATCTCTTAATTTTTTAAGTGTCTTTATAAGTCTATCATTATCTCTCTGATGAAGCCCTATGCTAGGCTCATCAAGTATGTATAATACTCCCATTAAAGCTGAACCTATTTGAGTCGCAAGCCTTATTCTCTGAGCTTCTCCTCCTGAAAGTGTGCCTGAGCTTCTTGATAAAGTTAAATAATCAAGTCCTACATCAATTAAAAATTGAAGTCTGTTTTTTATCTCTTTTACAATCTGATTACTTATTATTTTATCTTTTTCAGAGAATTTAATACTATTTATATATTTTAATTCATCTTTTATAGACATATTTGTAAATTCATATATATTTTTATCTCCAACTGTTACTGCAAGAACTTCTTTTCTAAGTCTTGCTCCATGACATTCTGGACATAAATCATCACTCATATACTGTTCTATTTCATTTTTTATCATATCAGATGAAGTTTCATTATATCGTCTTGTCAGCTCATTTATAACTCCTTCAAATGGATAGTTATATACCGCAGAAACTCCTTCTTTTTTATATATTATGTTAAGTTTTTTTCCATTTGTTCCATATAAAATAAGATCTAGCTGCTCTTTTGGCATATCTTTTATAGGCCTGTTTAAATCAATTTTATACTCTGTGCTAAGTGCCTTAAGTGAGCAAAATGTCCATGAATCTTCTTTAAGTCTTCCATCTCCCCAACATGCTATAGCACCTTTCATTATACTTAAGTTCTTATCTGGAAGAATTAAATTTTCATCAATTTTAAAAAGTGTTCCAAGTCCATCACATTTATCGCATTTTCCAAAAGGAGAGTTAAACGAAAACGATCTTGGTGCAAGTTCTTCAATATTTATTCCACAATCAGGGCATGCAAAATTTTCACTAAATAATATATCTTGCTCATTATTTATATTTGCAATTACAAGTCCTTCTCCAACTTTCAATGCTGTTTCAACAGATTCTCCAATTCTCTTTTCTATTCCATCTTTTATTATTATTCTATCAACAACAGCTTCAATATTATGTTTTTTATTTTTTTCAAGATTAACAATTTCATCTGTAAGATCATACATATTTCCATCAATTCTTGCTCTTATAAATCCAGCTTTTTTTATCTTTTCAATAACCTTCTGATGCTGTCCTTTTCTGCCTCTTATAACAGGTGCTAATATTTGAATTTTGGTTCTATCTGCACACGATCTAATTTTATCAACAATCTGATCAATAGACTGCTTTGAGATTTCTTTTCCACATTTAGGGCAATGTACAATTCCAACTTTTGCATAAAGGAGTCTTAAATAATCATAAATTTCTGTTATTGTCCCAACTGTCGATCTCGGATTCTTACTTGTTGTTTTCTGATCTATTGAAATTGCAGGAGAAAGTCCTTCAATACTTTCAACATCTGGTTTATCCATTTGACCTAAAAACTGCCTTGCATATGATGATAATGATTCAACATATCTTCTCTGTCCTTCTGCATATAACGTATCAAATGCAAGTGATGATTTTCCAGAACCTGAAAGCCCTGTAAACACTACAAGTTTATCTCTTGGTATTTCAAGGTCAACATTTTTCAAATTATTTACTTTTGCACCTCTTATGACTATATTATTCAATCTTAACACCTCACTTATTTTTGTTTTTTAAGTTCTTCTATCTTATCTCTAAGACGTGCTGCCTCTTCAAACTGAAGATTCTTAGCAGCTTTTTCCATTTCTTTTGTATAATCTTTTATCAGTTTTTCTCTCTGTTTTTTATTAAATTTCTTTTCTGTTTTATTTTTATCATTTTCTTTATAATCCTCTGCTTTTGTAGCTTCAATTACATCTCTTATTCCTTTTACAATTGTTCTTGGAATTATATTATGTTTTTCATTATATTCTGTCTGTATCTGTCTTCTTCTATTTGTTTCTTTTATTGCATAATTCATTGACTTTGTTATTGTATCTGCATACATTATTACTTTACTTTCTGAATTTCTTGCTGCCCTTCCTATTGTCTGAATAAGCGAAGTCTCTGACCTTAAAAATCCTTCCTTATCAGCATCAAGTATTGCTACAAGCGCAACTTCAGGAATATCAAGACCTTCTCTTAAAAGGTTTATTCCTACAAGAACATCATGTTTTCCAAGTCTTAAATCTTTAATTATCTGCATTCTCTCTATTGTATCTATATCAGAGTGCATATATGTAGCTTTAACTTTAAGTTCTAATAAATACTTTGTAAGATCCTCTGCCATTCTCTTAGTAAGTGTTGTTATTAAAATTCTATATCCTCTTTTTACTGTATCTTTAATTTCTGAATATAAATCGTCTATCTGTCCTTTAACTGATTTTATAATAATTTTAGGATCAAGAAGTCCTGTAGGTCTTATTATTTGCTCAGCTATTTCATTTGAATTATCAAGTTCATATTTTGAAGGTGTAGCACTTACAAATACAACCTGATTTATCTTCTTTTCAAATTCTTCAAATTTTAATGGTCTGTTATCATATGCACATGGAAGTCTAAAACCATAATCTACTAAAGTATTTTTTCTAGATCTATCGCCTGCATACATTGCTCTTACCTGAGGAAGTGTTACATGACTTTCATCTATAAACATTAAGTAATCTTTAGGGAAATAATCAAGAAGAGTATATGGAGGCATACCTTTATCCCTTCCATCGAATATCCTTGAATAATTTTCTATTCCGCTACAGTAACCCATCTCTCGTATCATTTCAATATCATAATTTGTTCTCTGCCTTAATCTTTGAGCTTCTAAAAGTTTATCCTGTGAATTAAGTTCTCTTAATCTATCTTCAAGTTCATTTTCAATAACATTTATTGACCTATCTATAACTTCTTTTGATGTCGCAAAGTGTGATGCTGGGAAAATAGAAACATGCTCTCTATCTCCTATAATATTTCCTGTAAGTACATCAAACTCCCTTATTCTATCAACTTCATCTCCAAAAAATTCAATTCTTATTCCGCTCTTAGATGATGATGCTGGAATTATATCTAAAGAGTCTCCTCTTACCCTAAACGTTCCTCTCTTAAAATCAATATCATTACGCTCATACTGTATATCAACAAGCTCTTTTATAATTTCATCTCTTTCTTTTTCCATACCTTTTCGTATACTTATTGTAAGTTTTTTATATTCATCTGGATTTCCTAAACCATAAATACATGATACAGATGCTACTATAATCACATCACGTCTTTCAAAAAGTGCTGATGTTGCAGAATGTCTAAGCTTATCAATTTCATCATTTATAGATGCATCTTTTTCAATAAATGTATCAGTCTGTGGAACATATGCTTCTGGTTGATAATAATCATAGTAACTTACAAAATATTCAACAATATTATTTGGAAAAAATTCTTTAAATTCAGAACATAATTGTGCTGCTAGAGTCTTATTATGAGCAAGTACAATAGTTGGACGCTGAAGACGTTCAATTATGTTTGCCATAGTAAATGTTTTTCCAGAACCAGTAACTCCTAATAATGTCTGACATCTATTTTTGTTTTGAAGAGAATCTATAATTTTTTCAATAGCCTGAGGCTGGTCCCCTGTAGGTTTATACTTTGAATGGATTTTAAATTTTGGCATAATCTCACTTCCCTTTTTGCGAACATTCATTCGATATTCTATATTGTACGTTTCTTAATTAAGTAAGTCAAGCCATAAATATTCTATTATTAACTTTCTGTAATTTTACCTAAAATGGTAGAAAATCTATCGTCTCTATATGGAACTATCATCATTCCTGTTCTTCTTCCTTTAGTATGTTTATAATTAATGTCCTTTATAACATTTTTTAAATCAATTATTTTAATAACTGCCAATTCTTCTTTTTCTAATAAAGAATATATTTCTTCTTCACTCTTTATTTTTTGTCCTGAAACAGATATTATTTTAAATCCAGATTTTATACCATACGTATCTGCTTCAGAACCTCTGCAAACTTCAAGTATAGTAAGTTCTCTATCACTGCTTACAAATTTAAACGTATCTCTTTTTTCAATTTTTCTATTTAAAATGAGCATAGTCTCATGAAGAAATGGCATTAATATAATAAGAAAAAGCGATGTTTTTTCTGTATTTAATATAAGTGACATACCATATAAAATAGAACCATATAAAACTATAAGAATCCCTGAATATAATGACTTTCCTCTTTTACTCATAGTATGTGTAGATGAAGAATATCCCAAAAGTGCATATATTACAAAAAAACCTGATAAAATATTATTAACCATAACGATAAATGGAACTCCATAATATTTTCTTAAAGTAAATCCTCCATACGTTATTCCACTTTCATTTTTTATAAAAGGAACTGCACATTTATGACCGTCTATAATTATAAGAAATCCTTCCACAATATGAAGTAGCGCTACAAATAAAATAAGATTAATTAAATTAAAATGCGCATCTATAAAAAGTACATTAAATAGTCCAAAGATTGAAGCAGAATATGAAAAGCATATGAGATGATGATTTATTTTATATAGAATTATTGAAATAATAAAAATTATAAATACTTCTTTTACATTAGAAAACTTTATTTGAAAAGCATTAAATAAAACTGTAAGCACAGTCCCTGCAAAAACTGAAAGAAAGAAATCTTCTATAGTAACATAAATTGCAGAGAATGTACTCTCCCCCATCTTTTTTATCTGCATATCTTCAATTTTTTTATTTTTCCTATACATAATAAATATGACACAGATTATAAACAAACATTGTATACTTATATTTTCAAGCATATTTTCCACCTAATCTATATTTTCTTCAATTTTTTCTATTGCTTTTTTCATTTGTTCGTCATTGTCGCTATTATACGAAACATCACTTACTCTCTCATCTGAATCAACTTCAATATCTGGTTTTATACCTATTTCATGAATATTTTCACCATTAGGTGTGTAATATTTAGACACTGTTACTTTAAGTCCACCTATTCCATCTAAAAATTTATATGTCATTTGGACTATTCCTTTTCCAAACGTATTCTTTCCAATTATAGTTGCTGCTTTATAATCACGAAGTGCTCCTGTTACAACTTCAGATGCACTTGCACTATTCTCATTTACTAAAAGTACAAGAGGCATTTTTTGTGCTATTCCGCCTTCAGATACTGATATATCCTTATTATTATATTTATCAACAGTATATGTTATTGTATCTCCTTTAGGTATAAACTGAGATGCAACCCCTACAGCCTCATCAAGTAAACCTCCAGGATTTTCTCTAAGATCTAAAATAAGTCCTTTCATCCCATCTTCTTTAAGATATTTTATTTCATTTTCAAAATCAATTGATGTTCTCTCATTTATAAATGTCTTTATTCTTATATAACCTACATTTTCATTAATCATTTTTCCATCTACAGATGATACTTTAACTACCGCTGTATCAACATCAGTATCAACAATAGATTCGTTTCTCTTTAACTTAACAGAAACTGGTTTTTTTTCTTCTGCTGCACTTCTTATAATTTTTGTAGTATCATCAAAAGTATCTGCAGTTACATCATTATCATCTACTTTTAATAAAATATCACCTTTTTGTATATCTGCTTCTGATGCAGGTGAGTCCTCTATTATATCTGCTATTTCAACTTCATTATTATCTGTTGCTGTTACTTCTATACCTATTCCTTCAAAAGAAGCTTTACTCTCATTTAAAAATTCATCCATTTCTTCTTTGTTATAAAATTTAGTATATTTATCGCCAACCGCATTTGTCATTCCCTTTATTGCACCTTCAAGAAGTTTATTATCATCAATATCAGAATAGTATTTTTCGAGAAGCTTGCTTCTTACCTCAAAAAGAGCTTTATAATTTGCAGCACTATTAGACATAGTAATATCATTAACTACCTTTGGTGTTGTTTTTACTAAAAAAATACCTTTTGAACCCATATAGTTTCCAGCAAAAAAGCATAACAATGAACATATAACAATGCTTATTCCTATAATTATATCTATTATTCTAGATTTTGCTTTTTCACTCAGCTTATCTTTAACTATATTTTTCATTACAAAAACTTCCTTTCACACAGTTTATTTTATTGTAATGTAAAAATGCACGATGCACAATAAAATTGTGCATCGTGCATTATAATTATATTCATAATTTAGAAATTTTATACTATAAGGAATTTTCTAAGTGACAATGCACTTGCACATCCTCCAATAAAAATTCCTCCAATAATAAATTTCCATAAAAGACTACTAAATATAAATCCTGTCGATACAAGATTTACAATCATAAGATGTGACGCAATCCATGAATACATTCCGCTATATGCTGCAAATAGAAGTAAACATGATAATGTTGCTCCTAAAAATCCTATAACCATACCTTCTATAACAAACGGCCATCTGATAAACCAATCAGTTGCACCAACAAATTTCATAATACCAACCTCACGTCTTCGTGAATATACAGTAAGTTTTGTGGTATTCATAATAAGGAATATAGAAACGCCTATAAGTATAGCAAATAATCCAAATCCTATTATTCTAATTCCAGATACTACATTTACTATTTTATCAATTGTTTCCTGCTGACTATCTATTTTGTCTACTCCACTCATATCTTCAACTGCATCTGTTACATTTTGAGCATATTCTGGTGATTGAAGCTTTACAACAAACGAACCTGTATATGGATTATTCTGAAGAGTATATCCACTTAAAAGTCCTTCATTTCCATGAGTTGACTCTTTTAAATCATTAAATTCCTCTTCTTTTGATTTATATTTAACCTCTGTAACTCCCTCAACTTCTCTAAGTTTTACTTCTATTTCTCTTTGATCTATAAGCTTAATATCTTCTTTTAATACTACTCTTACATCAACTTTATTTTTTACATCTTGAACAATGTTATTTATATTACTTGCAACTAATGAAAATATACCTAATACAAAGAAAGTAATAATCACAGTTATTATCGAAGCAATACTTATAGTTCTATTTCTCTTTAAACTCTTAAACGCATCTTTTATATAATATGTTATAGTACTAATCTTCACCTGTATACATACCCCTTTCTTCATCTCTTATAAGTTCACCTTTTTCAATTGCAATAACTCTCTTTTGCATATAGTCAACTATCTCTTTTGCATGTGTTGCCATAACTACAGTTGTTCCAGATTTATTTATATCATCTAGAAGCTGTACTATTTCTTTTGCAGTTTCAGGATCAAGATTTCCTGTAGGTTCATCTGCAATAAGTACTGAAGGATTATTTACAAGTGCTCTTGCAAGAGATACTCTCTGCTGTTCTCCTCCTGACAGTTCATTTGGAAACATCTTATATTTGTGTGACAATCCTACAAGTGATAAAACCATAGGAACTCTTCTACGAATTTCTTTACTTGATGTTTCTATTACTCTCATCGCAAACGCAACATTCTCATAAACATTTAGTGTAGGGATAAGTCTAAAATCCTGAAAAACCATTCCTATCTTTCTTCTGTAATATGGTACTTGTTTTCTTGTTATTTTTGAAAGATCTTTATTTGAAACAAAAATTTTACCTGTTGTAGGTTCAACTTCCTTTAATAGCATTTTTATAAAAGTAGATTTTCCAGAGCCACTAGGTCCAACTAAAAATACAAACTCTCCAGATTCTATTTCGACATTAATATCTGACAATGCTTTTACATTATTACCGTATATCTTAGATACTCCTCTAAATTGAATCATTATACTACACTCCTTAATTTGCTATAATTTCGTAGAAAATATACAAAATCTACTTTTTATTATAACATACTACAATACTCTCATGTTACAAAATTATTAAAGATAAATTAAGGTTTTTTTATGTCAGAAAATCCCTGACCTAAAACTTCATGTACCTCACCTACTGCTATAAAAGCATCTGGATCAGTTTCTTTAATAAATCTTTTTAATTTAATAAACTCATTTCTACCTAATACAGTATATATAACATCATTTTTATTCCCAGAATATGCTCCTGAAGCTCTTAGAAATGTACATCCTCTTGTAAGTTTTTGCATTATGAAATCTGAAATTTCCATATTTTTATCACTTATTATCATTACACTCTTGCAAATGTTAAATCCTTCTATAATCCTATCTATCATAATTCCTAAAAGGATAACAGATAAAAGTGCATAAAGACCTATATTAACTCCAAAAACTATCATACCAGCTACTGTTATAAAGAAATCAACTATAAGAAGTGATTTTCCTATATCAATATGGAAAAATATGTTTAATATTTTAGCTATAATATCAGTACCTCCAGTTGATGCATTCTGATAAAAAATAAGTGCCATTCCAACTGCTGAAATAAGAGTTCCAAAAATAGTAGCCATTATAAGATCATCTGTAAACGCATATGGATTAAAAAACTTTTCAATAAACCATAAAGAAACCGATAATCCCATTGTTGCATAAAGTGTTCTGATTCCAAAATCTCCATTTATAAATACAAATGCAACTATAAAAAGAAAAAGATTGAATACAAGTGTAACTTCACCAACAGAAAATTTAGGTATTACTGCATTTATTATGATTGCCACTCCAGTAATGCCTCCTGCTGCTAAATTGTTTGGCGCATAAAAATATTCTACAGATATTGCAACTAATATTATTCCAAGAGTTATAACTGCATATTCTTTTAAAAAATCATCTTTCATTACATCATCTCCTGTAATTTTTAATATAAATAAAAGCCGCTACCTACAAATTTATTGCAGGTGGCAGCCCCCTTATAGAAATAAATTATAAAAATCTATTTTATTTTAACTACTTTCTTAACATTTTGAACTATGTCTTTTGCTGTAAGTCCATATTTCTCAAGAAGTTGAGCTGGTTTTCCGCTCTCTCCAAATGTATCCTTAATTCCAACTCTAAGAACTGGTACAGGGCATAATTCTGTAACTGTTTCTGTTACAGCTGAACCAAGTCCTCCTATAACACTATGTTCTTCAGCAGTTACTATAGCTCCTGTTTCCTTTGCTGCCTTTTCTATTAAAGCAGTATCTATTGGCTTTATAGTATGAATATTTATAACTCTTGCACTTATTCCATCTTTCTTTAATTCATCTGCTGCTTCAAGTGCAGTCTGAACCATTATTCCAGTTGCTATAATAGTAGCATCTGTTCCTTCTCTTAATGTAATTCCTTTTCCGATCTCAAACTTATAATTATCTTTATCATTTATTGTTTCAACAGCTAATCTTCCAAGTCTTACATAACATGGTCCTTGGTATTTTGAAACAGCAAGTATAGCAGCTTCAGTTTCAACTGCATCACATGGATTAATTACAGTCATATTAGGAATACTTCTCATAAGTGATATGTCTTCTACAGACTGATGTGTAGCACCATCTTCACCTACTGTAAGTCCTGCATGTGTTGCACATACTTTTACATTCATCTTAGGATAGCAGATTGAATTTCTTATCTGTTCAAATGCTCTTCCTGTAGCAAAAATAGCAAATGAACTTACAAAAGGAACTTTTCCACATGTTGAAAGTCCTGCTGCAACTCCCATCATATTTGCTTCTGCAATTCCCATATCTAAAAATCTGTCTTTTGCAACAGCTTTAAATTCTGCTGTTTTAGTTGATTTTGAAAGATCTGCATCTAATACAACTACGTCTTTATTTAGGTCCGCTAATTTAACTAATGCTTTACCATAAGCTTCTCTTGTTGCAATCATTTTTCCCATTAGTTCTCCCCTCCTAATTCCTTTAATGCCTGTGCACATTGTTCCTTATTTGGTGCTGTTCCATGCCATGAAGCCTGATTTTCCATAAATGAAACGCCTTTTCCCTTAATTGTATTACAAATTATTGCTGTTGGCTTTCCTTTAAATTTCTTAGCTTTATCAATAGCATCTAAAATTTCATTATAATCATGTCCATTTATTACAAGAACATTCCATCCGAAGGCTTCAAATTTCTTATCTATTGGCTTAGGATTCATTACATCTTCAATGTTTCCATCTATCTGTAAGTTATTATTATCTATAAAAGCAGTAAGGTTATCTAATTTATAATGAGCTGCAGACATTGATGCTTCCCACACCTGTCCCTCTTCTAACTCACCATCTCCTAAAATAGTATATACTCTATAAGATTTATTATCTAATTTTCCTGCAAGTGCCATACCAACAGCTGCTGAAATTCCCTGTCCTAATGAACCTGTTGACATATCAATTCCTGGAACGTCATTCATGTTAGGATGTCCTTGAAGTTTTGAATTAATTTTTCTTAATGTATTTAATTCTGCTGGATCAAAAAATCCTTTTCTTGCTAAAGCACTATATAAGGCAGGTGCTGCATGTCCTTTAGATAATACAAATCTGTCTCTATTAGGATCCTTAGGATTTTTAGGATCTATGTTTAATTCTTTAAAAAATAATACTGACATTATATCTGCTATTGAAAGAGATCCACCTGGATGTCCTGAAGCTGATTCTGTAAGCATTGATACAATGTCTTTTCTAATTTGTTTTGCCATATCCTGAAGCTCGTTAATATTATTCATTGCGTAACCCCCTGTTAATAATTTTCACATTTTATTATTTCACTTATTAAGCAGTTTTATTCTATCATAAAAAATTTATTTTGTATATACTATTTTTCAATGTGCTATACTTTTTAAAATGTAAATTATTTTAAATAAAAATAGAGTATGCTTACTGTGGTTGTCCACAAGTTTTGCATACTCCATTATCTTTATAAATTTAAACTAATTGATAAAGCCCTGTTGACTTTTTTCATATCGTTTTCAGTCATATGTCCAATTTTTTCTTTTAATCTTTTCTTGTCTAATGTTCTTATCTGTTCTAACAAAACAACAGAATCTCTATTTAGTCCATAATCTACCGAAGAAATTTCAACATGTATAGGAAGTTTTGCTTTATTTATTTGTGATGTAATTGCTGCTACAATTACTGTAGGACTATATCTGTTTCCTATATCATTTTGTAGAACAATTACAGGGCGTATTCCACCCTGTTCTGAACCTATAACCGGGCTTAAATCAGCATAAAAAATATCTCCTCTTTTAACAAGAATATTTGTCATTTTTCATAATCACTCTCCGCAAATCCATGCCTCATACTGAGTAACATCATCTAAAAAATAATCAAATCCTATACCAGAATACTCAAGATCTATTTGAGACATTTCAATATATCCATTTTTCATTTTCTCAAAAAAATCTGATTCCTGAATATAATCATTACTATATGATATTAACTGGTTATCAAAAATTCCACTGTTTTTTTCATTTTTCTCTGTAACTATCTTTTTCAACGACATATTAGATGACATAATTATTCCTCCACTCAAATATTCTATATTTGATTATAAGACAAATAATTACAATTTGCAAAAAAAACTCGTCCCTTTTCTACTATTTTTTTGATAATTACATAATATTTAGAGTTTAAATGTAAAATTTTTGATAACTTTATGTATATACCTCCTATACAAACTACTTTATAAAACATGGATAAATATTAAATTAAAATAAATCACTATCTAACTCTTTTTCTATTTTGAAATTAGTATACCTAATTATTATTCTTTCGTTCTTATTTTCATCTGTGATTATAAGCATTTCAGGTGATTTTGTATTTTTATCTATATAAAGTTTAGCCACATAAAAATATGAATTTTTACTGTTATAGTTTATTTTTGCTTCAATATACATTTTATCTGCCCATTCAGGCTGAATTTCATTAAGTTCAACTTCTTTATCATCCATAAAAAAATTATTCATAAAAGCTAAAGGATAAACACAGTCTATATCTGAATCTATTTTGAAATTTTCATCATTTATATCTTTAATTTTTATTTCTGTGCCGTTATAAACCTTTACTCTTTTATATAAGTCATCAAATTCTATTCTGCTTCCATACTTTCTACTATAAAACTGTTTGGTCATTTCTTTATACTCAGATCTGCTATTTTTAAATGTGTATTCTGCACTGCAGCTATAATTTTCTACATTTTTTAAATTGTTCACAATTTCAGAATCTGATGGTGTTACCATTTTTCTTGAAATAATAATACACGAAATTATTATTATAGGAATCATAAGTAGAACAATTTTAGGCACATTCCTTTTGATGCTTTCTTTATTAATTTTCATTAAATATCCTCCGAATTTCAAATACTATATATACTAATCATTATGAAAATCAAAAGATATTTATTCTTATTTTAGTAGATTTTCAATCTCTTTAGGAAGATTTGATATTATATCTCTCGCATTTACTATGTAAGAACTTTGTGCAATAGTGTCTGCTATATTTCCATGTATATATGCTCCAAGCACAGCAGCATTAACTGGAGACATTTTCTGCGATAACAATGCATTTATTATCCCAGTTAATGCATCACCCATTCCCCCTGATGCCATTTTGCTATTTCCTGTTTTATTAATATAAGTATCATTGCCATCAGTAATTACAGTATTATATCCTTTAAGAAGTACCACAATACCATATTTTTTAGCTATGCTTTTTGCTATACCAATTCTATCTGATTCTACACTCTCTATTGTAGTATCAGCAAGTCTTGCCATTTCTCCAGGATGAGGAGTAATGACTGTTCTGTTTTTTAGTTTTGTAAATAATTCTTTATTTCTACTTAAAATAGTAATTCCATCTGCATCTATAACAAGATTACAATTACTATTTTCAATTACTTTTTTCAAAAAGTTTTCCTCCAAGATAGAAAACCCAAATCCAGGTCCAAAAGCAATTGAATCAGCTGCTTTTATTTTTTTTATAACATTTTCATCTTCTAACCCCATTGTCATCGCTTCAATTAACTTAGATGACATTAAGTTTTTTATATTCGGATGTGTAATAAGTGTCGTAAGACCTGCTCCAGCTCTTACTGTACACTCAGTACATATAAATGCTGCTCCCGTAAAACTATCTTTGCCAGAAACAATTACCGCATTACCATAATTTCCTTTATGTCCATATATCTTTCTACATGGAATTAAATATTTATATTCATCTCTCTCCATTATATAAATATTTTCAGAAAATTTTCTTTTTACCTTATCAGGTATCCCTATTTTTATTATTTTTATATTTCCAATATACTCAATCGCATTATATATTAAGAAGGCTAATTTCATATTTTCAATTGTATATGTAGTATCTGCATGTACTGCAGCTTTATAAATCTTTCCCGTATCACAATCTAACCCAGACGGAATATCTATTGATACTTTATATTTTCCATAATCATTTATTATATCAATTAATTTTACATACATTTGACTAAGATTTCTGCTTAAACCTGTTCCAAACATAGCATCTATAATAATATCATTTTGCTCTACTTCTTTAATGACATCATCATAATTTTCTAAAGTATCAGCTATATTTCTTATATTTTTTATTTCCATAATATTATTTAAAATATTTAAATAAATCTTATTTTCATTACTCAGCTTTTTAATATTTCCTACTATATATACAATTACTTCTTTTTTTGTTTCAATTAAATGCCTTGCAATTGCAAGACCATCTCCCCCATTGTTGCCTGTTCCACAAAATATTAAGAACTTATTTCCTTTGTCCTTTATATCATAAAAAATTTTTAAAGCTGCATTTTCCATAAGCACAACTGACGGAATTCCTACTCTCTCAATAGTTTCCTTATCTTGCATCCTACAATTTTTTGATGATAATACATCTATCATTCACTGAACACCTCCAATACTGCAAAAGCCGTTGCATTTTCCATACTATGAGAAATACTAACATGTAATTTAAAATCTTTCTCACCTATTATACGTTTTAGCTTATCACTCACATTAGCAAAAGGTTTTCCCAAATTATCTCTAAGTACTTCAATATCCTTTAGAAAAAATCCTCTAAACCCTGTACCTATTGCCTTGCTTATTGCTTCTTTTGCCGCAAAATTTCCAGCTATAACGTTCGCTTTCATTCTCTTGCTTTTGAAATACTCTACTTCAGCTTCAGTAAAAAATCTTGTAATAAAATTATTGTTTTTATTAACCGAGCTCTCAATTCTCTTAATCTCCACAATATCAGTTCCAACGCCAAAAATCATATACTATATTCTCCTTATAATAAATATTATAATTTATTATATCACTTTAAATAAATATATTTGTTAGGCATTCAAAATCTGATCATCAAAAAAATCACTATATATACATTCATCAACATAATACCCTATTACATCAATAAGTTGAATTGGAGAAACTTTATTCTCAAATAACTTTTTAAGAAGTTTCTCAACCTTATATTTTTGTGTGGAAATTATTTCTACTTGTTCCCTTTCAATATTAATATTTTTAGAGTTTTTATAATCATCCCTTTCTATTTCAATACCATAAACATTTCTATTTTCAAAATCTGTTTTAGTTAATCTGTATATATATTTGTAATTTATGCTGTTGTCACAAATCGACTCCACATACTCCTCTACAATTACCAACCCTTATACCTTCCTTCTAAAACAATAATTTATATTACAGTGTATATATTACCATATTTACACTGCCTTTTTTGTCATATTTTGTATCCCTTTTCAAACTTTTTTTGTCTTTTATTTTACACTTGAATACAAAAAAATCTATTTCCCGTCAATTTTATTGCTTTGTTAAATTTTTTGCAAAGAAAAAAAGAGACTTTCGTCTCTTTTTTCCTCTCTCATTCTCTCTATTAAAATCCCATAATTGAAAAACTTTTTATATCGTTTACATATATATTATAACACACTTTGAAACGATTTCAACACTTTCGTTAACTTTTTCTAAATTTTTTTTATTTTGTCAATTACACAATTAATTTCAACTCCAATAATAAATATCATTGAAACCAAAAAAATCCATGTCATCATGATAAATACCGCTCCAAGACTCCCATAAAATTTAGAATAATTATTAAAATTATTTACATAAAAAGAAAATCCAACTGATGCTAGCATCCATCCAATTGTACTGAAAACTGCTCCTGGAAGACCATCTTTCCATTTTAAATGCTTAGATGGGGCCAAAACATAAATAGTTGTAAAAATAGAAATCATAAAAATAATTACAAAAGCATATCTAAAAATTCTAATTAAAACAACTGCCATAATTTTAAATTTAATAAATTCTCTAAGATACCTTCCAATAATTGTTCCAAATACTATAAGACCAAGTACCATAACAACTATTATTGACAATGCTAAAACACTTAGCATTGCTATTAATGAACGCTTTATAAACGATCTTCTTTCTGTATATTTATATGCTTTATTTACTCCTTTAATTACTGCACGAAAGCCTGCAGATGCACTCCATAATGTAGCCAAAAAAGAAAAACCAAGTATCTCTTTACTAGATCCATTAAAAACTTCAAAAACCGTTTCCTCTGTAAGATCAACAACACTCCTTGGAAGAACGGTTAACATAAGCTCAAGTATTTTTTCTGAACTAAAATCACTAGATCCGACTACTGTCATTATAAACATAACAAATGGGAAAAAAGACATTATTAAATAATACGCAAGCTGTGATGCTAATGCAAAAATATCATCCTCTTTTATTTTCGCTATTAGATAAATAATAAAATTAACATATTGCTTACTTTTCATGTCTCTTCTCCCATTTGTTTTTATTATTATATGCTATTTTATATGAAATTATTATAACTTATATATTTTTTCTCTATTATTTACAACATCCTTAGTAGCATTTCTTGTATCATAAACTAATTTTGCTCTTGATACAATCTCATCATAGTCATAGCATGAGTGATTAGTTGTAATTATAACTATATCAGAATCATCTATTACATCTTTCCAATCTACTGAGTGATATTCATGTCCTTTATATTTTGATACTGGACAATATGGATCATTAATTAAAAGATCTGCACCATTTTTCTCTAATAATTCTATAATCTTAAATGCTGGTGATTCTCTATAATCATCGATATCGTTCTTATATGCAACTCCCATTAATAATACTTTTGCACCATTTAATGCTTTTTTATGAGTATTTAATACCTTCATAACATTATCAAGTACAAATTCAGGCATTGAATCATTTATTTCTCCAGATGTTTCAATTAACTTAGTGTGATAATCATACTCTTTTGCTTTCCACTCTAAATAGAATGGATCTAGAGGTATACAATGTCCACCAAGTCCTGGGCCTGGGTAAAATGGCATAAATCCATATGGTTTTGTCTTTGCAGCATCAATAACTTCCCATACATCAATGCCCATTCTATTACATAGAATTGCCATTTCATTTGCAAGTCCTATATTTATATTTCTAAATGTATTTTCAAGTATTTTTTCCATTTCTGCAACTGCTGGAGATGATACTGTATGAATATCTCCTTCAAGAACATTTCTATATAAAGCTGCTGCAACTTCAGTACACTCTTCAGTGCATCCTCCAACAACTTTTGGAGTATTCTTTGTATTATAGCTCTTGTTACCAGGATCTACTCTTTCTGGTGAGAATGCTAAGAAGAAATCCTTACCACATTTTAAACCGCTTTTTTCAAGAATTGGTTTTAATACTTCTTCTGTAGTTCCTGGATATGTTGTACTTTCAAGTATAATAAGCATACCTTCATGAAGATATTTTGCAACGCTTTCTGTTGAAGAAACAACATATGATAAATCTGGCTGCTTATATAAATCAAGTGGTGTAGGAACACATATACAGATTGTATCAACATCTTTTACAAAGCTAAAATCAGTTGTTGCTCTTAATTTTTTTTCGTCAACAAGTTTCTTTAATTTTGAATCGACAACATCTCCTATATAATTCTTTCCTTCATTGACCATACTAACTTTCTTTTCCTGAACATCAAATCCTGTTGTCTTGTATCCAGCATTAGCCTTTTCAACAGCAAGTGGAAGACCAACATAGCCTAATCCTACTACTCCTACTTTAGCTGTTTTATTATTAATTTTATCTAACAATTCCTGCTTTAATTTTGACATATTATGCCTCCTAAAATTTTTATTATATAAATTTAGTTAATATTCACATACTCTGCCGCTATCATCTATTTTGTATTTCTTTTTGCATGCACTACACTCAGCTTTATTATTTTTAAAGACAAGCCTTTCACCGCATTCACAAACGTATCCTAGAACTTTTCCTGGATTTCCAACAATAAGTGCATAATCTGGTACATCCTTTGTTACAACAGCTCCTGCCCCTATAAGTGCGTATTTTCCTATATTATGTCCACATACAATAGTAACATTTGCTCCTATCGACGCTCCCTTATGTATTACTGTTTCTCTATACTCACTTTTTCTTTCTATAAAGCTTCTTGGATTAATTACATTTGTAAATACACATGATGGTCCTAAGAAAACATAATCTTCACATTTAACTCCAGTATATACTGATACATTATTCTGAATTTTTACACCTTTTCCTAGAATAACACCTGGTGAAATAACAACATTTTGACCTATATTACATTTTTCACCTAAAGTGCATCCACTCATTATATGCGAAAAATGCCATATTTTAGTTCCTTTTCCTATAGTAACATTATCATCAACATAACTTGATTCATGTACAAAATATTCTTTATCCATATTAATCACCTGCTTTACTCACAAATAGCAGATACTACGTAATCAATCTGCTCAGAAGTCATCTCTGGGTAGACTGGAATTGCAAATGTTCTATCTGCTAAATACTCAGATACAGGAAGATCTCCTCTTTTATATCCAAGATTTTTAAATACTTTTTGAAGATGAAGTGGAACAGGATAATATACTCCAGTTGCAACACCTTTTTCCTTTAACTTCTTAAGCATCTTTTCTCTATCTTCACACTGAATAACATATTGATGATAAATGTGTTCATTACATTCCTTAACTTGTGGAGTAACAACACATGAACCTGCAAGTTTCTTACTATATATTGAAGCATTTTTTCTTCTCATTTCATTCCACTTATCTAAATGAGGAAGTTTAACTCTTAAAATTGCTGCTTGAATAGCATCAAGTCTTGAATTATATCCTACGAAGAAATGATAATACTTTAGAGGATTATAAACTGTATCATCTCCATCATTTTCTATGTCAAGGCTTTCATTAGTATGATTTATAAGATTATATGCCTTTTGTCCGTTTTCTCCACATCCATGAGTTCTTAAAGCTCTTGCTATAATAGCTACATCATCATCATTTGTAACTATCATACCGCCGTCTCCTGTGCATGATAAATTTTTTGTAGGAAAAAATGAAAAGCATGCTGCATCAGCAAGATTTCCTGCTTTCTTTCCTTTATAAGTAGCACCTGCTGCCTGACAAGCATCTTCTATAACCTTTAAATTATGTTTCTTTGCTATTTTATTAATTTCATCCATATCTGCACATTGTCCGAATATATGTACAGCTATAATTGCTTTTGTTTTATCTGTAATCTTTTCTTTTATAGATTTAGGATCAATATTAAATGTATCTTTCCTTACATCTGCAAAAACTGGTGTAGCACCTACTGCTGCAATAACTTCTGCAGACGCAAAATATGTAAAAGCTGAAGTTATAACTTCATCTCCCGGCTTTATTCCTAAAGATCTTAGTGTAATTATGAGTGCATCTGTTCCATTTCCAACAGAAACTGCATGTTTTACTCCTAAATATTTTGCAAATTCTTCTTCAAAGCCTAGTACATTTTTTCCCATAATGTATCCTGCTGAAGAAAGAACTTCCTTAGTAACTTTATCTATATCATTCTCTATTGATTTATATTGAGCTTTTAAATCAATTAATGGAATATTCATATCTTTCGCTCCTTTTAATGTGTCTTTATAATATTTCTTACAACTGACATCAATATTTTAGCATACTTAGGTATATAAATAAACTTTTTTTCAAATTTTTCTAGTACTTTGCCATAGGAAACCATTCTTGCGGAAGAATATTTTTTATATTATTATTTAAATACCTATCATCTATAAGAAGTGCTCTTCCTTTATCTGTTTCTGTTCTTATAACTCTTCCAACAGCTTGAATAACTTTTATTATTCCCGGATAAAGATATGCATAATTTAATCCTTCTTCTTTAAAAAATTCTTTTATAATTTCATTTTTAAATGATATTTTGGGATATCCAATTCCTACTACTATACATCCTTTTAGTTGCTCATCTGGAAGATCTATTCCTTCAGAAAAAGATCCCCCTATTACACATATACCTACAATATTCTTTTCCTTCTTAAATAAATCTATAAATTTTTTCTTTTCTTCTTCATTCATATCCCTTTTCTGATAGATAAGTTTTTTATTATCTATACATTTTTCAGATTCAAGTTTTTTATAAAGCATATCCATATATACGTACGAGGGAGAAAAAATCATATAGTTTCCTTGTTCTTCTTTCATAAATGTTGCTATTTTTTCTGCCACTATATCTAGCGTTTGCTGCCTCTTTCTATATCTTATATCTATAGGACTTATAGACACCTTAAGATTTTCTTTTTCAAATGCAGATGGAAGTTTTACTCTATATGATTGTGGATCGCATCCATAAATATTTATATAATATGTAAATGGAGATAATGTTGCTGAAAAAAATATAGTGCTTTCACATTTGTCAACTACATTTCTTATTATTAATGAGGGATCTATGCAAAAGAGTGTAACTCGGACCTCATTTTTATCTATTTCTATACACGTACAAAAATGATTATCATATAAATCAGCTACAGTCATAAATCTGTTAAAGTCAAAATATAAATCTAAAATTTCATCATACCCTTTAAGCTTTTTCTCTTTTGATAAAAAGTCTTCACTTTCTAATACAAATCTTTTGATTTGTTTTATAAGTTCTTCCGGTTTATCGATGCAGTGGATCTTTTTTTCTTCTGTTTCCTCACAAATATGCCTTAAATTTATAAACTCACTATTTATTTTTCCAAGCAATCTATAGAGAATAATAGATTTACCTTTTAATATATTTCTGCATTTCATTATATTACTCTTGAAAAGATTTATTGAATACATTTCTCTTGCTCTTGAAGCAAGATTATGTGCTTCATCTATAAGTACAATATTTCCTTTCATTTCCTGAATAAATGTTAATTTAGATCCCGGATCAAAAAGATAATTATAATCACAAATAATAGCATCGCAATATTTAGATAAATCAAGTGAAAGTTCAAACGGGCATATATTATATTTTTCTGCATATTTCAATACTATTTCCTTGGAAATATCATTTTCAGCATCTATTATTTCATTTATAACATCTCTTATCTTGTCATAATATTTTGAAGCATATATACATGCCTCAGGATTACATTCACATTTATCATTTAAGCAGATTTTCTCTTTCCCTGTAATTACTATTGTTTTTATCTTAATTCCTCTACTTCTTAAAAAAGAGAATGTATCTTGTGCTGCCTTTTTATTGGTCTCCTTTGGTACTAAATATAATATTCTTTCTCCAAAGCCAGCTTCAATACTTTTTAAAGATGCAAAGATTGCTGAAATAGTTTTTCCAATTCCTGTAGGTGCCTGTGCGAACAGCACTTTTTTCTCTTTTATAGTAAAATATATATTCTTTAAAAGTTTCTTTTGTCCTTTTCTGAAAGATTCAAAAGGAAATTCTAATTCTTTAATAGTTCTATTTCTCTCTTGTCGGCTTTTTAAGATCATAAGACATATTTTTATATATTTACTTATAAGTTCTTCTATAATTTTTTTTAAATCTATTATAGTAAATTTTCTTTCAAAACTTTTTATTTCATATGTTTCAAGCTGAACGTATGAAAGCCTAACTGTAACTTCATCTATATTATTATTTTCTGCATATATATAAGCATAAACTTGAGCCTGTGCTAAGTGAAGTATATTTTTATCTGATATTAATGAATATGGAACATATGTTGACTTAATTTCTTCTATAATTATTGAATCTCCATCATGTATTATTCCATCAGCTCTTCCTTCAATTGTTATATTAACGTTTTCAGTAATAAAATCATGAGAAAGATATACTTCTTTTTGATAAAGTGGATATCTTTTTTGATTGTTTTTTTGAAGTTCTATATGTGCTTTAGTTCCTTCTACTGCTCTTGCTGCTTTCCCCGAAAATCTATTATCTATATCTCCTGTTTTTAAACAAAATTCAACAAAATTTCTTACAGACTCTTTAACAATATATTTATCCATTAATGTAGTTCCTTTCCTAAAAGAATAGTTTTAAAAAGATATTTTAAAGTTATGTTTTAATAAACTTTAAAATATCTTTATTTATCTAATCTTCATCTACATAATATTCGTTTACAAGTTTCTGCACTATCTTTTTTATAATACTTGCTTCTTGTATAAGTATTAGTACTATTATAAATATTTTTATTCTGTCTTCTTCTTTATTCTTTAAATCAAAATTCTTAATTATCTTTTCAAGTTTTTCATCATTAATTAAAGAAGATATTATACACTCGTGTGTACTATCTTCCTGTATATTTACAAAAGTCTTAAACGTTTCTTCCCATGTTATTATGTCATCATTCCTATCATTTATTTCATTAAATGCAAGTCGGAATACCTTTTTTATCTCTTCTGTTGTTAATACAGGCCTCATATAGCTTAATAAGACAAGCTGAATTAGATGAACTTTAGTATATCCTCTTTTTTTTCTATCTTCAGGTTTAGTAATAACTTCACTTTTTATATAATTCTGAACTATATTATTCGTAAATTTTTCATCAGGAAACTCATCATTTAAATAGTCTATTACCTGTGAAAGAAATAGATCATATTTAGGCAATTCATCAAATGTAACAATACTTTTTTTTGACATTTCTTCTGTCAATTTCTTAATATAATTAACATCAAGTCTTTTATCCATTCTATTCACCAGCGTTCTTATAATACTTTATATATATTATATAGTATTTATAAACCTTTTACAACTTTTATCTTTATTTTTGTCTAAGTGTAAAATTTGCCTAATTATTATTCAAAAATATATATAAATGATTATTGACTTTTCAAAAATTTGGTAGTATATTTATAATATAGTTTTTAAAGTTGAAATTTGTAACTTTAATAAATATTTTGAAATCTTTATTGATATTTTTTGTTTTTTTTGCTAAAATATCATAGTAATATGTCGAATATTGTAATTAATCTAGGAGGTATTTATATGAAATCAACAGGTGTAGTAAGAAGAGTCGATGAGTTAGGAAGAATTGTTATTCCTATAGAATTAAGAAGAACATTAGACATCGCAGAAAAAGACGCTCTAGAAATTTATGTTGACGGAGAAGAAATCATATTAAAGAAATATGAACCAGCTTGTATTTTCTGTGGAGATGCAAGAGATGTTGTCAATTATAAAGGTAAAAATATTTGTAAAAAATGTCTTGCCGAATTAAAGAACGACAAATAATATAAAATATTAGAAAATAATACTTACTATTTATAGAGACAGTTATCTTAATATTTCGATAGTTGTCTCTATTTTTCTGTATTTATCTATATATTGTTTATAGGAATTGAATATTTATATACTTCATTCTTAGGCATATTTCTATCTAAAGCAACCATCTTTATAGCTTCTTTTTTTGTTTTTCCTTCTCTAATATATTTTACAATGTGATCCTCAATTGATAAATCTGCCCATTTTTCTTCATTTTCTTTTTTAATTTCCTCATCTGTTTTTCCTTCAACAACAAGTACGAATTCACCTTTTGGTTTATTTTCGGAAAAATATTCTATGCTTTGCTGTATGTTTCCTCTAAAAATCTGCTCATATATTTTTGTAAGTTCCCTGCATACTGCAATGTTTCTGTTTCCAAATGTTTCATTAAGATATGAAAGTGTAGATAAAAGTCTATGAGGTGCTTCATAAAAAATAAGTGTTTCTTTATTAGATGATATCTCATCAATTATCTGTTTTCTCTCTTTATTCTCTCTAGGAAGGAAACCTCTAAACAGAAATTTAGTTGTATCAAGTCCAGAATATACAAGTGCAGTAGTAATTGCAGTTGCTCCAGGAAGTACTTCAAAATCCACATTTTCCTCTATACATTTTGTTACTATAACACTCCCTGGATCAGAAATTCCAGGTGTTCCTGCATCTGATATAATGGCAATTTTACTTCCACTTTTTGCAAGCTCTATTATTTTATTTCCTTTTCCTTGTTCATTAAATTTATGATAACTTAGCATTGGTTTTTTTATGTTAAAATGATTCAGAAGTTTAAGTGACTGCCTTGTATCCTCTGCTGCTATATAATCAGCTGCCTCAAGAGTTTCCACAGCTCTAAAAGTTATGTCTTTTAAATTTCCTATTGGTGTTGGGATTAATGACACTTTTCCATTTCCCATTTTATATCCTCCCGTATATTCTATTAATTTCTTCAGTATATGAACCATCTTCATTGTGAACATATATAGATGGTTCCCATTTTAAATATTTTCCAGAATTATTTCTTCCTTCTACAAGAACTATATTAGGTGCTTTATTAAGCTTTGGGTAAACCATTTTTATTCTTTTTGGTTCAATTTTATATTTCCTAAAAAGAGTGAAGATATCAACTAATCTTTCTGGTCTATGGACCATAACAAGTTTTCCATTATCTTTAAGTGAACTTTTTGCAGCTACTATTACTTGCTCCAGATTACAGAGAATTTCATGTCTTGCTATTGCCATTTTATCAGATAGATTTTTTATTCCAGAATTACTTAATTTATATGGTGGATTTACAGTAACTACATCAAATTTCTGTAGTTTTTTTAAAAATTCTATATTTTTAAGATCTTCTGCAAAAAAATCAATTTTATCAGTAAGATTATTAAGTTTTACACTTCTTTTAGCCATTTCTATCATGCTTTGTTGAATTTCTATTCCACATATATATTGTGGCTGGTACTTTCCATATAGTAGAAAAGGGATTATTCCTGTTCCACTGCATATATCAAGAACTCTATCACGTGATTTTATATCTGCAAAATCAGATAATAGAACTGCATCAACTCCAAAGCGAAATCCATCCTTTTTTTGAATTATTCTAAGTGATTTAAGCTGAAGATCGTCTAAAGTTTCATCTGTATTAATTATAACATCATTATAAATCATATATTTTCCTCTTCATAATTTTAATTATTTACATTCTATCCTAATTTATAACATAATAAAAGGACTGTTACAATAAATTATAAACAGTCCTCATTTTTTTAATTAGATAATTATAAAATTCTTCTTGCTGCGTAAAACTTTCCTATTGTTGAAACTTTAACAACATCACCTGTTTGCGGTGCATGAATCATTTGACCATTTCCAACATATATTCCTACATGTCCTGAATGTGGGAACACTAAGTCTCCTGGCTGAAGTTCACTCCTGCTGACTGCTTGTCCAACATTTATTTGAGAATATGTAGTCCTCGATATGTCTATTCCTGTTGCCTTTTTATATACATATTGAGTAAAACCAGAACAGTCAAAGTTTGTTGGTCCTGTTGCGCCCCAAACGTATGGAGTTCCAAGATGTCTATACGCTTCGTTAAGTACAGCTTGTGCATTTCCTGCATTAGGTGCTGAAACCGAACCTGAAGAAGCAGTAGCTGCTTGTGCTTTTGAAGCACTTCTATTAATCGAAGCAGCTGTTTCTTCTTGCTGTTTCTGACTTGCTGTTACTTTTGCTTTTTCTATTTTTTCATTAACTTCTGTTATAACTGTAGGACTCTTAAGCTGATTATCTCTAATACTTCTAAGCTGAGAAATTGCAGCATTTATATCTGAGCTTGTACTACTGCTACTATCTATTATAGCAAATTGTGGTTTTACAACCTCTTCTTCAATTTGTGATAAGTACTCAGTATCAAACTTGTCTCTTTCATCTTTTGCCTGTTCAATTAAAGTCTGTTGCTCTTCCTTTTTAGAATCTAAATCTTCTAAAGAGCTCTGTACTTTACTATTTAATTTATCGATTTCATCTTTTTTATCATTTAATGTATTAATTTTATCATCAAGTTCTTTATTTTTATCTTCTATTTTTGAAATTGATTCTTTGTCTTTTCTAACTATAGTAGAAATAGCCTGAACTCTTCCAAAGAAATCACTTGTTGATTCTGATTCAAAAAGATAATTTAGATAATTTGCTTCTAAATCTCCAGATGAATACATAGCTTTAACTCTTTTTCCTAAAGCTAAATCAAGATTATTAAGAGTCACTTTACATTGCTCTATATCTTTATTATTATTCTCTATCTGAGATGTTATATCTTCAATTTCTTTATTATTTTTATCTACTGTAACCTGAAGTGGTTCAATCTGACTATCTAAATCATATATTTTATCCTGTATATCTTGAATTTTCTGCTCAATTTCAGCATATTTTTGTCTTGTTTGTGATAATTTTCCAGAATCTGGTTCTGCTAAGACTGGCATTGGAACACTCATAACTGTCATAGCTGTCATAGCCGCTAAAATAACTGCTAAAATTTTATTTTTCATCTATCTCCGGTTCTGCTTTGAACCTTCCCCCTCTCAAGTCTTCGAGTTCTCACGGAAACTCTTAGTTGCCCATGAATACTCTCTTGTCTTAATTTATTTTTTTCTTAATTCCCCCAACTTTTTTGCATAAAAGCCTTGACAAATGTATAGAAATTTGCGGCATCCTCCTAAAAACATACTTTTTTGGAGGATTATATTATGCTTAAAAATTGGACATCTCATGCTGAATATCAGCAATTTATTATTTCAAATTTCTCATCATCTAATCAAACTTTTTATAAAAGAGTTTTAGAATTAGAATCATCTATTTCTAAACTATATTGTTTAGATTTAGATATACTTGGAGAAATATTGAAGCCTTATTATTCTAACACGGGCAGGCCTGCCGCCCTTCAACCTGAAATATTTCGTTCCTTTTCATTAATGCTTTTTCTGAAAGAAACTAGTATTACAAATTGGGTAAAAAAATTAAATTGTGATGAATTCCTTGCAATATGCATCGGTTGCACCGCCGGTAAAACACCATCACTTGGTGCTCATTATGATTTTATATCTAGACTTTGGATGTCTGACTTAGCATCTGATAGAAAAAGGCTTAAAATTGTACGACCTTACAAGAAAAAACCATCTAAAGTAAAATCACCAGGACAAAATAAGAAGCTTCCTAATAAAAAATCTGGATCTGTGAAAAAAATATGCGATTTTTTTGAAACAGACCATTCATTTTCACTTAGAGCTGAAAAATTGCTTCAACACATATTTTCTCTTGTTGCTGTTAAACCATCATTTGATCTTAATCTAATAAAACAACAGAATCTTACACTCGCTGGTGATGGCACATGTGTTCATTGTCATTCATCTTATTATGGTTCAAAAGTTTGTAACTGTCGTGAAAATGGTATTTACGATTGTAAATGTGCCCGTAAACTTTCTGATGTTGATGCTAATTGGGGCTGGGATAGTCATGAAAACCGTTGGTTTTACGGTTATACTCTTTATGCGCTATCTACTTATAACCCTGAATATAAAATAGATTTACCAGTATATCTACGCTTTGTAGAAGCAAGTAGACATGATAGTATAACTGGAGTAGTTGCATTGGCTGAATTTAGAGAACTGTTACCGCAGTTCAAAATATCAAATTATGTGCTTGACTCAGCCAATGATAACTATCCTACATATGAATTATGCTCCAAATGGAACATTAATCCCTTCATTGATTTGAATTCCAAAAATAAAGGAAATTCAAAATATCCTACATCCTTATCAATTAATGAAAAGGGTGTTCCAATATGCATAGGCGGCCATGAAATGATTTATAATGGCTTTGAAAAAAGCCGTTCAAGAGTTAAATGGCGCTGTCCTTTAGCATGTAAAAAAATTAAATCATGTTCTTGTACTGACCAATGCTCGCCTTCGGCATATGGCCGAGTAATATATACTAAACCATCATGGGATTTACGTTTATTTACAAAAATCCCTCGTGGTTCAAAACAATATAAAGAAATTTATAAAACCAGAACCTGTTCCGAAAGAATCAACAATCGTATTCTTAATGACTATAAAATTCATTCTTTAAAAATACGTGGTAAAAAGCGTTATTCTTTCATGACTATGATTGCTAGCATCAATATTCATCTTGACGCTAGAATTAAAGCCTTTGGATTTTCTATCTTAAATTTATTAAAATAGACTTTCAATCAAATTGAATATTTTTTTAAACTTACATTTGTAGGTTTGTTTGCTATGCCTATTTTTAAATAAAAACTAAAGTTTTTATTTAAAAATACTACTTGTATAAATAATCACAATTACTAAATTAGTTTCCGTGACTACTCGTCTTCTATTTAATCTATTACATTATAGCACTCATTACATTTTAAGACAATGGAATTATATGTATTATTTTGTAAATACGTATTATGTTTGATATTTATTAAATTTAAAATGACATATATTGAAAGTTTTATTAGAAATGATACATTCTTAATTGACAATACAAGAATTTTGTACTATAATTTAAATGCTTTCGGGGTGTGGCGCAGATGGGAGCGCGCGTGGTTTGGGACCATGAGGTCGCAGGTTCAAGCCCTGTCACCCCGACCAGATTTTATTAACTGCCATTTAAGATATATCTTAAATGGCAGTTTTTTTGTATTATACTGTAATTTATTTTTTTAAAAAGTCTTTATACATAAGGCTTGGTTGTATTCCAGTATTATTTTGATATTTTCCGCTATTATAAAGATCATATTCTCCCTTTATATCATGATAATATATTTGACATATTTCTACATCAGGATATATTTTTATAGGCTGAACACAGAACATCTCCAAAGTCCAATATCCTGCAAATCCTACATCTCCAAATCCAGCTGTAACATGAATAAATAGCCCAAGCCTTCCTGTTGAAGAACGTCCTTCAAGCATCGGTACAAATTTATCTGTTTTTGTATACTCGTTTGTTCTTCCAAGATATAATTTATTAGGTTCAAGAACAATTCCATCTTTAGGAATTATTATTTTTCTTGCTTTATTTTCTTTTTTCATATCTAGAATATTGTTTTCATAAACCATAAGCTCATTATTTAATGATAAATTGTAGCTATTCGGATTAATTCTACTTTTATTAAAAGGCTCAATAATTATTTCTTTTCCCATATGTCTTAATATTTCTTTTCCGGACAAAATCATATTTTATTCCTCCTAAACATAAAAAATGAGGCTTAGTATAAAATATACCAGCCCCATAAAAAGAAAAATACTATTTTCTTTCAACACCATATTTCTTTTCAAGTTCTGAAATCATTTCTTTATATTTCTTATCCTGTCTCTGTTTTAAAAGTTGATTTAATACTGTATCTTTAACTTCATCGTATGATTTAGTAGAAGCGTCTTTCTTTCCTTCAACTACTATTAAATGATATCCAAACTGAGTCTTTACAGGATCACTTATTTTGCCTATTTCAAGCTTAAATGCTGCATCTTCAAATTCAGGGACCATCATTCCTCTTGAGAAATATCCAAGTCTTCCTCCCTGTTCTTTAGATGGGCATGATGAATACTTCTTAGCTGCATCTTCAAAAGATAATCCTTCATCTATTTCTTTTTTAATGCTAGATGCTTTTTCTTCACTATCTACTAATATGTGTTTTGCTGAAACCTGTTCAGGTTCTCCAAAAGATTCTTTATTATCTTCATAATACTTTTTGCATTCTTCATCAGTAACTGAAACATCAGCTAACGCTTTATTAATAGCCATTGATGTAATTACTTCTTTTGATATATTCTGCATAGATTTTTTGTATTCTTCTGTCTCATCTAATTTGATTTCCTGACCAAATTTATTCATTAATTCAAATGAAATTAATTGTTCAACTAATTGTTTCTTTCCTGCTTCATTCTGAAACATAGCTTGCTGCTGTTTTGGATATCTTGAAATTACCATATCAAGATCCTTTTCTGTTATTTCATTTCCAGCTGCTACAGCTAACACTTTATTTTCCATTTATTTTCTCCTTTATAAAAAATTTATTTTCCTTTTTATTTTATCAGTATATTTTAATTGTAACAATATTAAAATATAATTATACATGATTTTGTTAAATCTACTTACTACATGATATAATAAAAAGGGTGATTTTATGACAGAAATATTAAAAAACGACTGGAAAACATACTTAGATTCAGAATTTAAAAAAGATTATTATTTAAAATTAAGACAATTTCTAATACAAGAATATAAAACCCAAAAAATATACCCCAATATGTACGATTTATTTAATGCACTTCACTATACACCTTATTCAAAAGTTAAAGTAGTAATTTTAGGGCAGGATCCTTATCATGGGCCTAATCAAGCTCACGGATTAAGTTTTTCTGTAAATAAAGGAGTAAAGACTCCTCCTTCACTTGTTAACATATTTAAAGAACTTCATGATGATATCGGATGTTACATACCTAATAATGGATACTTAAAAAAATGGGCTGATGAAGGAGTTCTTCTATTAAATACTGTATTATCTGTTCGTGCAAAAGAAGCTAATTCTCATAGAAAAATGGGTTGGGAAGAGTTTACCGATAAAGTTATAGCAAGTCTTAATGAAAAAGAAAATCCTATTGTATTTATTTTATGGGGAAACAATGCAATCTCTAAAGAAAAATTAATAACAAATAAAAAGCATCTTATATTAAAATCAGTTCATCCAAGTCCTCTTTCAGCATCACGAGGATTTTTTGGAAGCAGACCTTTTTCAAAAACTAATAAATTTTTAAAAGAAACAGGTCAAACTCCTATTGACTGGCAAATAGAAAATATATAAGCTTGAAAGGATTAAATTAATGGAATTTGAATATAATAGCAAAAAATATTTATTAAATGAAGAAAACTGTGATGGATTTTTTAACGATGAAAATAATGAAGTAAAAGATATATCACTTGAAATAGTACTAGACTCACTTTCTCACTCAAAAAAAAGCATTGACTTTTCTAAAGAATACTATGCTTCTAAATGTCCATGTGAAAAACAAGAAGCTTTTGGCAGAGCCTATCCTTATCTTGAATATCATTTTTATATTTATACAAAAAATAACGCTTATGTAATAAATGATATATGCCCTGAATATGAAAATACAACTTTCACAAGACTTCAAAGAGCTGGAAAAGTTGATAACAGCTATATAGTAAGTTTAATAGTTTGTCCTGAATGTGGCAGATATACAGTTGAACTTGAAGAATGTCTTGTATAATAAAAAAATCTATTATACTAAAAAAGAGTTTCTGAAAAATATTAGAAACTCTTTTTTAGTATTAATTTTTTTATTTATCTATATTTTAAATCTTGAAATTTCATTATAAAGCGTCCTACTAAGTTTTCTCTGATTCTTAGCATTATCAGAAATAATCTGAACTTCCTGTGTAGTTTCATGTACACTTTTTTGAATAACATCAGCATTTTCAGAAGCTTTCTGCGCATTCTTAGCTGTAACATTTATAGCCTCTCCAATTTGTCCTACAGTAGCTGTAAGCTCTTCTGACATTGCTGCAATTTCTTCTGACATATTGCTTACAAACTCAGAACTTTTATAAAACTTATTTGACATATTTTCTACTATCTCAGATTGTTTTTCGATATTTTCATTCATAAATTTTAAAATTTCTTTACTATTGCTTGAAAGATTATTAAAGCTTTTTTGAACTTCTGAAATTACATTTTTTATTGTATTTACAGCTTCAGTTGACTGACCTGCAAGATTTCCAACCTCCTGTGCAACAACAGCAAACCCTTTTCCTGATTCGCCAGCTCTAGCTGCTTCTATAGATGCATTAAGCGATAAAAGATTAGTCTGTTCTGCAATATCTGAAATAGTATCTGCAAGTATCGCAATTTTTTTAACAACTTCCCCTTCTTTAAGTGCTTTAATTTCTGATTCCTTTTTCTGACTATAAACTTCTCTTGTTTTAGATGTATATTCATCAGCCATATTTTTAATATTTCTTGAGTTGTCTTTTGATTCTTCAGCCTTTGCACTTCCTTCAGTAGCCTTTACTGAAAGTGTATCCGAGCTTGTATTAACTTCATTTATCGATGCACTTATTTCCTCAGATGATGCACTTGTTTCTTGTACACTATCTGATATACCCTTTACTGACGAATTTATACTCTGCATTCTTTCTGTAAAACCTTCTACAATATCTGAAAGCTCATTACTGTGCTTGTCCATATCTTCAGACTGCTTGAGTATTTCTTTAAGAAGAGATTGAATTTCACTTCTCATTTTTTCATAAGCATTTGAAAGTACTCCTATCTCATCTTTATATTTAAGAAGGCTATCAATATCAGGATCATATGTAAGGTCAAGATCTGAGGCTTTTTTTATAGCTTTTGTAACTTTTTGAATAGGAGATGCAATTCTCTTTCCTACAACGTAAGATATTAAAATTCCTACTACCAGAAGTGCTAAAGCAGCAACTATTATTTTTTTTGTAATATCAGCTGCATTTTGAAGTATCTCTTTCTCAGAAGCAGTAATAATAAACATCCATCCATTTGATGTTTTATCAAATGACAAAACCTTGTTTTGATTATTAGATTTATATTTAATATAATTTTCATCTGAATTAAATTTATCAGAGATTCCATTTATTCCTGTTATTTTTTCAACATTTTGATTAATATCTAGATTAGGATGATACATTATATTTCCTTTATTGTCAGTTATGAATGCATACCCAGAATTATATGCTTTTGTTTCTTTTGCAACACTGCTTATTGCATCAAAATCTATGTCCATTCCAACAACTCCTACATTTTCTCCATTTTTAATAATAGGAACTACATAAGAAACCATGTATATATTAAGATTTGAATTAAGATATGGTGACATCCAAATGGCCTTCTTTGCTTTTACAGGTTCATAATACCAGCCAACATGTTCTATGTCATCTTTATCATACTTACTAAAATCGGTAGGCGTAAGTTTTTTAAATTCACTGTTTTCACTATCTCTTGAATAAAAAAGGCCTGATGTAGGTTCTGTATATTCAGGATTGAACCTTATGTAAAAACTTATCGCACCTTTTGTATTGTTTGCACATTCAATTGAAGATCTCTCCATTTTCTTTTGATAATCCTTAACATACTCAGGATCAGTCTTAAATTTATTTAAATCATCAATCTCTGTTTTTGCAATATTGGTTAATGTATTAACAGACTGTTCAATTCCCAATATTTTTTGATTAAGCTCTTCTGTCTTGTTCTCAGTCATAAGGCTCAGCATATTTTTTGAGTCATTAATTGCACTATTTCTAGCATTTGCTATACTAAATCCTCCAATCAATAATGCTGTAACCATACTACATAAAAAAATAGAAATAAAAATTTTAAATCTTATACTATTCATATTATATACCCCCATATATAAATAAAATATACCATATATACCATCTTTATTTAAAATATTATCATATTTTCTATTTCTTTACAACAAAATTTATGTTAAAAAAAAAGCACTAACTTTTGTTAGTGCTTCTTGGTGGCTCGAACTGGAATCGAACCAGTGACACGAGGATTTTCAGTCCTCTGCTCTACCGACTGAGCTATCGAGCCATGCTTACCTGGCAACGTCTTACTCTTCCACACAGTCACCCGTGCAGTACCATCAGCGCTGTAGACCTTAACTGTCCTGTTCGGTATGGAAAGGAGTGTTACCTCTACGCCATCGCTACCAGATGTATATAATTATATATAACAAGTCGCATTATGTCAACTATTTTTTTTAAAAAGTTTTTTATTTCTATTATCTATACATTATTAAGCTAGATATCATGCCAGTTATATAATACTCCTATTTTTTTATTTTTATCTATTTTGCTCTTCCATAATCATTTAAATATCGTACCTCTATTTTCATATTAGGATGTTTTTCTAAAAATTGTTCCATAACATAATAACAACTTGGGCATGGCTGCCATCTGCTTTTTAAAATTACTTTTCCATAATTTAAAACAATATTGTTTTCAATACACTCATCTATCTTCTCAAATATCTTCTTTTCACTATCACAGAACCTATCATAACCTGTTCCTATTTCACCAAACCTATTTACCCTAAAGCTTTTAAACCTCTCTAAATCTTTAATTGGAGCTTTAATAAAGCCATTAACTTCATCATTTCCACTTAAAGCTTTAAAATTAATACTACAGAATTCAACTTCTGCAACATTTATAGAATCTTGAATCGCCTTACTCTGATTTATTTCAATGATATTGCTATCCTCATTTTTAACATATTTTTTAATATTTAAAATAAGTCTATTCATTCTTAAAACTGCATCATTTAAAAAATTGTGATATTCAATACTTCCATTTTTGAATTTTATGAAATCAATTGTAAACAGATCAGGCTTTTTTATAAATAAAGTTTTCTGCCTTTTTTCATAATCATATTTTTCTTTTACATCTGAGTTATTAAATAACAATATCTTTTTTAAAAGTTCTACATCTTTTGCATAAACACATTTTGTGCTTATTTCACTATCAAGTTCATCTATATCAAATGTTATATGTGAATCTTTTATAGATAAAATATCTTCATGCGCTTTAGAAACCATCTTTTCAAAATAAGACACATCATAAGCCTTCACTCTAATTTTCTCGTATTCTATTCTTTTTATTATTATGTTTTCTACTTTTAGCAAAAGATTATTAAGTATCTTAATCTGCTCTTTAAATAAAATTTTCTTTTTAAAATAATCAATAAAATCAGAACTGTCATATGCTCTGTATTCTGTTTCTGAATTTTTAAGAGATTCTTCTATTATCTTTATGATTTTTTGATCAATATGAGTTTTATCTTCTTTCATCATATTTTCAAAATCCACTACATTTCGTATTTTTATTTTATTATGCTGCACAATCAAATATCGGTCTCCTTCTTAATTTTTAATCCATAAATATATCATACTATTCTATCACTAAATTTAAGAATAGACAGACATATTTTTAATATTATCATGTTTTATATTACATTGTTTTGTTGTTTGGGTATATAATATTTTTATTAGTATAAGAATTTTACTCTAATACAGAAAGAGGGAATATTATGGCTTTAGATAAAATTTTTTACAAAAATCTATTTAAGAATTTATTTTCAGATTCTTTTGAACTAATATTATGGGATGGAAGTTCAAAAATTTATGGTGAAACAACACCAAAATTTAAAATTAAATTTAATAAACCAATTCCTAAATCTTCAATATTAGCTGACCCATCAATTGCATTTGGCGAAGCTTATATGAATAAAGATATTGAAATTGATGGGAACCTTCAATTAGTAATTGAATCTCTATATAACAGTACAGAGAGTTTTTTAGGTTCTAATAATAAATTTTCACATATTACAAAAAAAATATTAAACAATATAAAAAATAGTAAAGAAAACATTGAGCATCATTACGATATAGGTAATGATTTTTATAAATTATGGCTAGATAAAACAATGACATATTCTTGTGCATATTTCAAAAATAAAGATGATTCCCTATATGATGCACAGATAAATAAAGTAGACTATATTTTAAAAAAACTTAATCTTAAAAAAGGCGAAACTCTCCTTGATATAGGCTGTGGCTGGGGAGAACTTGTAATTAAAGCTGCTAAAGAATATAAAGTAAAAGCTGTTGGAATTACTTTAAGCAATGAGCAATATGAAAAAGGAAAAGAAAGAATTAAAAATGAAAATCTTGAAAATTTAGTTGATATAAAAATTGAAGATTACAGAGAAATAAAAGACAAAAAATTTGATAAGATTGTAAGCGTAGGAATGCTTGAGCATGTAGGAAGTCAATACTTAAATGAATACTTTTCTTGCATAAAAAATCTATTAAATAATAATGGACTTGCTCTAATACATTGTATTACTACTAATTCTCCTACATCTTCTACAAACAGTTGGATAAATAAATACATCTTTCCAGGTGGATTCATTCCATGTGTCAATACTCTTGTAAATGACATTATAGAAACTGGATTTAATCTTATTGATGTTGAAAATCTAAGAATGCACTATGCTAAAACACTTGAAATGTGGCATCAAAATTTTATAAATGTACTTCCTGAAGTAGAAAAAATGAAAGATTCCACATTTATTAGAATGTGGGATCTTTACTTAAGTGCATGTGCAGCCTCATTTAAATGTGGAAATATAAATCTTCATCAGTTTCTATTTAGCAATGGAACAAATAATTCTCTTCCACTTACAAGAGAATATATGTACAAATAAATATATAAAATAAATATGGAGGTGATTTAACTATGAATACTGAAATAGAAAAGTTAACTCAAATACTTAAAGAAAGTAACAACATAGTTTTCTTCGGAGGGGCTGGAGTTTCAACTGAATCAAATATTCCTGACTTTAGAAGTTCAAACGGTCTTTGGAATGAAAAATTAAAAATCAATTTTACTCCTGAGCAGCTTGTATCACATACATTTTTTATGAAATATCCAGAAGAATTTTTTAATTTTTATAAGGACAAATTAATCTATAAAGATGCAAAACCAAATAATGCACATATTGCACTTGCAAAACTTGAAAAAATGGGTAAATTAAAAGCAATAGTCACTCAAAATATTGATGGACTTCACCAAGCAGCAGGTTCTAAAAATGTTTATGAACTTCATGGATCTGTTCTTAGAAATTACTGCATGGATTGTGGTGCTTTTTATGATGAGAAATTCATCTTAGAATCAAAAGGAATTCCTACATGTCCTAAATGTGGTGGAAAAGTTAAACCAGATGTAGTTCTTTATGAAGAAGGACTAGACAATTCAGTTATAACTGCTGCTGTGAATGCTATTTCAAAAGCTGACACTTTAATAATAGGAGGAACTTCTCTTGTTGTTTATCCTGCTGCCGGACTTATCGATTACTTTAGAGGAACAAATCTAGTGTTAATCAATAAAAGTTCAACTTCTGCTGATAATAGAGCTGATTTAATTATTCATGATTCTATAGGAAAAGTTTTAGGAGACGCTGTTAATAATTTATAACAGAGAAAATAATTTAGAATAAAAATAAAACATGACTTTATGGTAGAGAATTCATAAAGTCATGTTTTCATATATTAATCACTAATAGGATTTTTGAGAGAGCTTTTTTATAATTTTTCTAAAGCTTTATCATAGCCTTCTTTAAATAAAGATTTTAAAAAATTCTTATTATAATTCATAGAATCACTGCTACTATAAAGACTGTCTCTATGAATTAAAATTATATCTTCAGGTCTATAAGTATCCTTTATAAATTTAGGTACTTTAAAAGAATTACTTACAGATATAAGATAGAGTTTGTCCACCTTATTTTCTACAAAAGGTTCCATAAATTCATTATTTAAAATTCCTCCATCAAGATTCATATTGTTAAACTTGCCTATTTGGAATTTTTTATTAAATTCATCCATTACTTCTGATGATTTAAAATCATCTGTAATTTCTGAGAATCTAATTTTTTCCCTTCCATCATTAATTACATATGGAAGAGATGAACTGTAATTTATACAATCTATTGCTTCTTCTTTTGTTAGTGTAGTAAGGTCTTTTCTTATTTCATTCATTTGTTTATCAGCAATATGTGTATAATTAACGTAAAATTTCTGAACATCTTTATTAATTCCATTTAAATCAGCAAGTCTTCTTATAAAATGGTTATTTGGGATTGTATTTTTAATATAGGATTTTTGGGTTTCATCAAAAAGGTCATCTTCTGTATATAAGTCTTTTAATTTATATAAATTATTTGTGTATATATAATAACCATTTACTGAACCTACCGATGTACCTGAAACAATATTGAATTTTATTCCTTTTTTTAATAGTGCATATAAAGCTCCTGCTTCAAATGCTCCTTTGGCACCTCCGCCCTGAAGATATAATCCAATTATCATTATTTATTCCTCCCTGGTTTTTCTATTTAAGTTCAGGGAAATACTTTTTATTCACTTCGATGTAATCATCTAAGATCTTTTTAGCAATTCCTACTGATGGTACTATAGGATTTAGTGTAAGTGCCATAAGTGCTTTTTCATAAGAGCCTTCTAAGGCTGCTTCTACTGTAAGTCTTTCATAAGCATTTACTGCTTCCATAAGTCCTTTTTGAAATAGTGGAACTTTTCCTATTGAAACTGGATGTGCTCCGTTAATATCAACGTAACATGGAAGCTCTACTATTGAATCATAATCAAAGTTTTCAATTGCACCTCTATTTGGTACATTTATTATATATCTTTCTCCAGTATTATTTGCTATTGCTGTTGCTACATCAACAATAAAATCGCCATGTGTATCTTCAGATAAAGAACATCCCTTTGCAGTTCCTTTCTTTACTACTTCACCACACTCTTTATAAACCTTCTTTTCTCTGTTTTCTATTACCATATCCGCTCTTGTATATTTAGGATCTTCATCTTCAACAATTTCATCTGGATATAGATAATATTGAAGATAAGTTAAAGGAATATATCCTCCATTTGGAAAATATTTTACTCCTTTTGGTATTCTGTTAAAGGTCTTTTTCCAATCATCATCTATAAATGATAAATTGCTAACATCAATTCCATCTTTCTTTAGTTTATCTGAAAGTTCTGGAAGATAATCTTTTCCATTTTTATCATAGATTGAAGTAAACCATCCTAAATGATTTAATCCAAAGTAATCAAATGTAAGTTCTTCTGATTTCTTTCCTAAGTTGTATGCTAAAATTTCTTCTTCTGCAACCGGCATATCACATATACATAAATTCTTAGCTTCTGGTACTGCTTTATGAACTGCAGCAGCAACTATTGCTGTAGGATTGCTGTAATTAATTATCCATGCATCTGGTGCATATTTTACAACATCTTTACTTATAGCTATCATTTGTGGTATTTCTCTCATTGCAAATGCGAATCCACCAGGTCCACATGTTTCCTGTCCTGGTACATTATATTTTAATGGGATTTTTTCATCGAGAGATCTTTGAGGAAGTCTTCCTGATCTTATTTGAGCAAATAGAAAATCCATTCCAACAAATGCTGTTTTTCTATCTGTAGTAAGAACAACTTCTATGTCAGGATATTTTTCTTTTATTAAAATCTCAACATAATCACCTATCTTATGAAGTCTGTCCTCTTCATTATCAAGTAATGTAATTCTCTTTATTGGGAGTCTTTTCATATTCACCAAAATACTGTTTACTATTCCTGGTGTATAAGCACTTCCTGAACCAATAATTGTAATACTGTATTTTTTCATATTAATCCTCTCCTTTGTTTTTTTTCATAATTGATATCATCTGTTTTATTAGATCCCTTGCAAGGATTGCATTCATAAAATGATCCTGTGCATGGGTAACTAAAACATTCATTTCTATTTTTTCTCCTGATGAAAATTTCTGCAAGAGGCTTGTATGCATATCATGTGCTTTAAGGATTTCATTACTAGCCTCCTGTATTAATTTATCAGCTTTATCAAAATCCTTATTTCCAGCAGCCTCTAACGCTAAAAGACTGTTACTCTTTGAATCACCTGCGTATGATATAATTTCAAATACTATTTGTTCCATATTGTTCTCTGTATTAGATACTGCCATAAATATTTCCTCCTATGTAATGAAAAATTTTAATTTTAATTATTATTTGTTATTTGCTAATTCTTTTTCTTTTGCTAATTCCTGTTTCTCCATTATCTTAAAGAATGGATAATATATAATAGCTGAAAGTGCACAAACTACAACTACTAATACTACTGATCTCCAATCCATGTTTGTTAAAAATCCGGCTACAATTGATGGTGTACACATTGGTGGATCAATAAATGGTCTAGTAAGCCATCCCCAGTAAAATGGAAGATATGCTACTAACGAACATATAGCTGGTCCAATTACAAATGGAATAAACATAACTGGATTTAAAACTAAAGGTACACCGAATGTAACAGGTTCATTTATATTAAATATTGCAGGAATAACTGATAATTTTCCTACTGATCTTAAGTGCTCTGATTTACTAAATAACATCCAGATTACTAAGCCTCCTGTTATACCAGAACCAGTAAGAAGTACGAAGTTTAAATAGAATCCATATGTGAATACATGATCCATTGGAAGTCCTGCCATTTTATTTGCAGCATTTGCAGCTAAATATGAAGTTGCAAGTGGTAAATATATTGGGCTTGTTACTGCCATACCATGAATTCCAAAGAACCATAATAACTGTGTTACTAATACTAATATTACAAGTGCAAATGGATTATCAAGACTGTTTATAGCTGGAGCTAATACTTTTAATATAAGCTGTGGTACATTAAGACCTGTTAAATGTTCAACTCCTACACCTATTCCAAAAAATAACATAACATTTACAAACATTGGTACTATACTCTGAAATACTCTTATTATTATAGGAGGTACTGTATCTGGCATTTTAAATGTTATATTGTTTTTCATCAAAACTCTTGTTATTTCAACTGTTGCAATTGCTATAATCATTGCAACAAATAAACCTTTTGAATCAAGATATGTAACATCAAGCTTTCCATCTACAAGTTTTCCACATAATACAAGCTGTACTATAATAGCTGTCATCATTCCTGATAGCGGCTCTAAGTTATGTGCCTTTGAAAGATTATATGAAATTGTAGCTGCTGCATATATTGAAAGTAATCCGAATGTAAAATTAAAAACAAGACTTAAAATTGCGACTGTATTTGCTGAAAATTGTACTCCAAAAATTGAAGGAACATTTGCAGCAAGAAGACTTACGCATCCAACTATAATTACTGACATTAAAGACATCATACCATTTTTTAACGCTTGAAGTTGTGTCTGGCTTTGAAGTTTATCTGCTAAAGGCATAAGCCATTTTTCAAGAACCCCTTGAAATTTCTCAAACTTAGACTGATTTTCACTCATATAAATCATTTCCCTTCTAAATAATTCATTTATTTATTATCTTCATACATTTTTATAGCTAATTTTAAGACATTATCGCCTCGCATCATACCATAATCAGCTATTGGAATTATCTTCATTGCAATATGTGAATCACTGCATAGCTTTCCAAATTCCTTTTCCTTAAATCTTATTTGAGGTCCTAGAAGAACAACATCATAATTTTTATAACTTTCTTTAAAATTATCTGCTGATATTGCTCTTATCTCCAAATTAGATTTGTCAATTGTGCTGTCACTTTCTGCAGCGGTTTTCATTTTATTAACCATAACCCCTGTAGATGCTCCCATTGCACAAACTAATAATATTTTCATATTATCCTCTCCTCTCATGTTTATCTTTATTATTTACTCTTCACTATTTATATAGCATTTTGTGTGCCAACTTTTTTCAATATTTTTGCATTTTCGTCAAACTTAGATTTTAAGCGGTTTCAGAAAACAATTACACTTTTTTTATTTTTACTGTATAAATTGTATAATTAATTTTGTCAAAAATTGCTTATATAAAAATAGTGTATAAAAAATTTATACACTATTTTTATATATCTTCTATTTCTAATATAATAATAATAATTGCACATATTTCATCGTCTGAAATATGAATATCGTATTTATCTTCAATAAATTTAAGTTCTTCTTTTATTACATTGTACTCATAAAAATACTTTTTACGAATCTTATCTTTATTTTTAAGTTTTCTGTCTCTCTTGCCACTTATAATCTGATCAATCATAAAACATAGATGAAGTACGCATCCTATAATAATATTTGGTTCTTGAGGAATATCAAGTTTTTTAGTTATATTATCTATAAACACTTTTAAATCACTTATAAGCTTATATGGTTCTAAATTAATAAGATGATTTTTAAGTGAATCAGACATTTCAATATAGAAATTTTCTATTCTCATTATGTTTTCTATCTTTTGAATCGCCGCTTTTGTAAATATATCATCCGTTTTTATAAATGGTATGCTATATATTTCTGGATTTGTCATGGCTATTATGGCAATTATATTTCTATGCTTTTCTAAATTATGTATAGTTTTAAAACATTCATCAACATTTTCACTATATATTGAAATAACTTCTGTTTTATAATTGTCCATATTAATATTTTTACACAAAGTAGCTTTTATATTAACATTACGTTCATCCTCAGAAAAATGCACAATAACAATAAGATTTCTATTTACATTTCTTTCTATATCTCCTATTATTCTTTTACCCAAATATGGATTAGTATCAACTACTGTATTATAAATTTCTTCAAGTGTCATTCCCATCTGAGCTTTCTGAGCAGCCTCAATAACCATAGGTGTACTTGACATTTCAATTGTCTTTATATTTAAGCCATTTATATTACGTTTAAGTTTTGAATCAAATGTAGTTAAAGATCCCATATCCACCATTAAAAGAATATTTTTTATATTTTCTTTTCTTATTAAGTCTTCAATTTCTTTGTATACTATATTGGGCTTTACATTTATATTCATATCAACAGCATCAACTATATCAGTCTTTAATATTCCATTCACAAAATTTTTCATGCTTTTTGCAGTACTTTCACCATGAAAGCATAATATAACTTTAACATTCTTACTTTTATAAAACTCATTACTGCTTACTATATTATCTTTTAAAAACAGTGCTATATATCCTATTTCATCAAGTGGAATCTGTATATTAAATTTATCCTCAATTATCTGAATAATTGCAACAGATACTTTAAATTCTTTAGGCATCTTTATTCTTATATCATTAAGTTGTGGATTCGTTATTTCTCTTCCTTGTTTTACTTTTTCAATAACATTCTTTATATGTACCGCAAATCCTAAAAGAACTCTATTTGAAAAACTTCTATCTAATTCGTTTTTAACTAATTCTGAAATTTTAACTACTACAGTAAAAATTTCCTCTCCAAAAAGTTCTTTTATATGTTTAATATTTATATCAGAATGAAATTTATCCATATACGTATCTATATCTTCTTCTATTACTGAAAGCTTATTCACATCTGATAAATTATATATTTCATTTTTCAAATTTCTATCATTGTATATATTTGTAATTGAGAGGTCTTTATTAAATCTTATGTAATCTATATTTTTTAATAAAGTATTTACCTGCTCATTATTTCCATTATTATATGTAAGTCCATTTTTTATATTATTGTTAAAATCATCAATTTTTAATTTAAATTTTGTATTAGTATTTTTTTTATACTGCAAAAAACTTTCCGCACATGCAGTTTTTATATCACTTTTAAGTTGTCCTATATTGTTACTGCATTTATAAATAAGAAGTGATTTCATTGTAGATTTATCAACATAAATAGACTCATTAATTGTTTTAGCTTCTTTAGATAAAAAACTATCCACAAGCTCTTTTCTTTCATATACAGTTCTTTCATTAAGAGATGGGAGTTTTATCATCATAGGAATTCTTCTTGTAAAAGTATCTAAAAGGGCAGATTTAGGATTTTCTGTAGTCGCAGCTATTATCCTCACCTTTACACTAATTTCACTTGTTGAACCAAGTTTTCTAAATGTCCCCTTATCTATAAAAGTAAAGAGCATTTCTTGTCCTTCTGGAGGAAGTCTATGAATTTCATCTAAAAATAAAATTCCACCATCAGTCTTTTTTAATAATCCTTCTTTTTCCTTCTCAGCTCCTGTATATGCTCCTTTTTCTACTCCAAAAAGTTCAGACATTAATAATTGTGGATTATTTGAATAATCTGCACAATTAAATGTTACAAACGGAGAATTCTCATTTAATTGTTTACATTCTAGAGCATATTTGTACATTAGATATGCAAACATACTCTTTCCTACTCCTGTAGGACCAGTTATTAAAGTATTTAATCCATCCGGTGGATATATGATTGCCGCTTTAGCCTGCTGAACTGCTCCTTTAAGACTTTTATCATAACCAATTATATTAAAAACATCAGTTTTTCTTTTATAAGATACATTATTATTTTCTAAAATAGGTTTAAATAGAACAGGACGTGAATTTATTTTCTCTAATTTTTTTTGTTTACATAATAAATTTAAATAGCTGCTTGCATTAGTTCTTTGCATCTGCATTTTGTCTGCTATTTTATCTGCTGTAATCCCATTTTCATTTTCCTTAAATAGCTCTTTTATCGTTTCGTAAACTGTATCAATTTTTTTCAATTCTATCCCCCTTTTCATCATTATTTCTAAATATACTTATACTTAATTATATCACTATTTACCACTTATTACTTATTTTATATTTTTTTATAAATAAATAAAAATCTGTCTAAATAGATATTTTAAATCCATTTAGACAGATTTTTTTAAAACATAAGTTATTTAGTTATTATTTATTTTTAACAGCTATAAATATAGTTGTTAATAATCCTCCATATAAAACGGATGATCCTGCTGCAAGACAGGCTACTGCTACTGTAGTCATAATCATTCCTCCTCATCTACAAATTCATTCAAATTTTTATTTTTCCATGGTAATCTAGTTATTATAATTGCTATTATAATTGCTGCTCCAACAACGCCCCATCCATAAATAAATGTAGCCGCAAATGAATAGCCACCATATGTACTATTAATTTCCTTTATTATACTAGATATAAGCATAAATCCTAAGATAAAAGGTGTTATATATTTTATTGTTAAGTTCCACCATTTTCCTATTTTAAAATAAGATACTGAATTAGTATGATTTCTTATTGTATCTGGTTTTAGTATCCATCCTACAAAAACAGCTTCAAGAAATCCTATTGTTATTATACCGTAATTATTAATAAAGTTATCAATTATATCTAAGAAATATAATCCAGCATTGGTTGCAAATGCTATACTAAGTATACTTCCTGTACCACATATCAAAGAAACAACTTTCTTTCTTGACCATCCTGATTTATCAATTATAGGAGATGATACAGCTTCTACTAAAGAAACTGTTGATGTAGTTCCTGCAAAGATAAGACATGCAAAGAATAAAGTTCCTAAAATATTTCCCCATGTTCCCATAATTGAAAATACTTTAGGGAAAACTATAAATGCGAGTCCAATTCCAGATGAAACAACTTCATCAACAGGAACGCCTTCACTTGTTGCCATAAAACCTAATATAGAAAAGACTCCTATCGCACATAAAAATTCAAAACCGCAATTAGCAAAACTTGTCATAAATGCACTATTATTTATATCGGATTTCTTAGGAAGATAACTAGAATAAGTCATCATTATTCCCATTCCTATACTAAGTGAAAAGAATACCTGCCCGTATGCAGCTACCCATACTGATGGGTCTCTCATTTTATCAAAATCCGGTGTAAATAATTTATTAAGTCCTGCAGATGCTCCATCTAAAGTAACTCCTCTTATAACTATTATAATCATTATAATTATAAGCATTGGAAGAAGAAGTTTGTTAATTTTTTCAATTCCTTTTTTTATCCCTCTATAACAGATAAAAAAGTTAATAGCCCATAATAAAAGTATACATATAAATATAGGCCATATTATTGTTGTAACTTCAAATGGTGAACTTGAAAGATGAAGAAAATCATTATAAAAATAATCATTAGGATTTTCTCCCCATCCTTTTGTAAAGCTTAATAAAAAGTATTTGATAGCCCAGCTTAAAATCATAGAATAATATACTAAGATTATAAATGCACTAACTGTAGGCCACCATCCCATCCATTCCCATTTTTTATTTGCTCTCGCAATTGCAAGTGGTGTTGAGCCTTTATACTTATGTCCCATTCCATATTCAAGTATTAAAAGTGGTATGGCAGCTGTAATAATTGCTACAAAGTACGGAATTAAAAAAGCTCCTCCTCCATTAGCATATACAAGGTACGGATATCTCCATATATTTCCAAGACCTACAGCGGATCCTACTGCTGCAAGAATAAAGCCTAATTTATTATTCCACTCTTCTCTCTTGTTTTCCATTAATATTCCTCCTTCAACTTTTTGATGTCACTATCAAATATAAAATAAAAATGCTAATAATTCAATATATTTTTAAAATAATTATCAGTTTAATAATTTAAAGGCATATTTTTTACACTTTATTATAAAATTAATGCGTATAAAAAAATGAAAGTGGGTAATACTTATTAATGAAGTAATAAACTTCATTGTTTAATCGCCTCTCCCCCATTTTTATTTATATAATAAAAGAGATGTCTTGAAATTAAAAATTTCAAGACATCTTAATTTCTATCTAATTTTTAAAAGTTCTCTTCTAAGCATATCAAGTCCTCTTGCTGTTGCTCTTAACCTTACTTTTGCTCTGTTTCCATTAAATACATGTTTTTCAACTATTGTTTTTCCTTTTACATATACACCTATATATACAAGTCCAACAGGTTTATCCTTAGTTCCTCCTCCTGGTCCTGCAATTCCAGTTGTAACAATACTTGTATCAGTACCTGCATTTTTAGCTATTCCTTCTGCCATTTCTGCTGCTGTTTCTTTGCTTACTTCAGTATATTTTTTCAAAGTTTCTTCTTTAACTCCAAGTCTCTTATGCTTAGCTTCATTTGTATATGTAACTGCACCCTCAAGAAATACTTTTGAAACACCTGGATAATTAATAAGTGCTGCTGCTATCATTCCACCTGTACATGATTCTGCTGTTGATATTGTAAGATTTTTATCTATAAGCATTTTTGCAACTACATTCTCAATTGGTTCATCTTCTGTTGTAAAAACATTTTCTTTAAACCTTAATTCAACTTCATTTTGCATTGGCTTTATAAGGTTTAATGCTTTTTCTTTATTTTCCGCCTTTGCTGTAATCCTTAATACAACCTCTGTATCTTTTGCATACGGTGCTATTGTAGGATTTGTTTGAGAATCCAATATGTCTTTTATTTGTGTAGCTACACTGCTCTCTCCAATTCCAGCAATCTTTATCATCTTTGATACAATAACAAAATCACTTTTTTTCTGAAGATATGGTACTACACTATTTTCAAACATAGGCTTCATTTCTTTTGGAGGTCCTGGAAGTATTATCATAACTTTATTATCTTTTTCTATTATAACTCCAGGAGCTGTTCCATTATCATTTTGAAGAACTATGCTTCCTTCTGGAACATATGCCTGCTTTAAATTATTATCAGGCATACTTCTATTACTAGATTCAAAATATTTTATTATCCTTTTTTCTGACTCTTCATTTTTAATTAAATTCATATTAAAATATTCAGCTGCAACTTCTTTTGTTATATCATCATTTGTAGGTCCAAGACCTCCTGTTGTTACAATTATATCGCTTCTTTTATATGCCTCATCAAACGCATATAAAATTCTTTTTTTGTTATCACCAACAACCTGTTGATAATACATATCTATTCCTAATGAAGCAAGATTAGCTGCTAAATACTGTGAGTTTAAATTAACTATATCTCCAAGAAGTATTTCAGTACCAACTGCTATAATTTCAGCTTTCATAAATTATCTGCACTTCCTTTTTAATTTTCTTTTTAACTTATTGTATTATATCTTTTTAAAAAAGTAAAACCCATTCATAAATGAATGGGCTAAACAGTTACATTTAATATTGCTACCCTCTAAAAAAGAGGATAGCTATATAAAAAATTTCTTCTTCTCAATCTAAGCTAAATAAAATTTAATCCAAAATGATTTAATTTAGATTGATTATATGTATGAGAAGAAAAAACTTATAACTAAGAAAACTCTTTTACATTAATATTATATTCAAAACTTTTCTTAGTATTCATATTAATTTTCTATTTATCTTGAGTTTCAAGTAAAGCTAATGCAACTGCTCCTATAACTCCTGCATCTTGACCTAATCCTGCAGGTACAATCTTTACAGATGAAGCCATTGATTTAAAGCATCTTTTATCAACTACTTTTCTAACAGTATCAAAAACTATATCTCCAGCTTTTGTTACTCCTCCACCCATTATTACAACTTCAGGATCAAAAATTGTTACTGCATTTGCAACTGCTATACCTAAATAATTTAATGCAGAACTTATTATATCTTTTGCTATAGTATCTCCTTTTTTAGCTTCTTCAAAAACTTCAGCAGAAGTTACTTTTTCATACTGTCTAAGAGAAGTTTCTGCTTTACTCTCTAAAGCTTCTTTTGCTCTCTTTGCAATAGCTGTTCCTGATGCTAATGCTTCAACACATCCTATATTTCCACAATTACATCTAGGTCCATTCTGTTCAATTGTCATATGACCTATTTCTAACGCATTAGAAGTATGTCCTCTGTAAATTTTTCCATTTAATATGGCTCCTCCGCCAACACCTGTACTAATTGTGAAGAAAATAACATCTTTAGAACCTTTTCCTGCTCCAAACATATATTCACCAATAGTAGCAACATTTGCATCATTATCTAAAAATACAGGTAAATTAAATTTCTTTTTTAATGGTTCAACTAAATTAAAGTCTTTAAATGGAAGATTTGGTGTATAAATTATTACGCCCTTCTCAGCATCTAAAGGTCCTGGTGAGCCTATTCCTATTGCTTTTATTTCACTTAAATCAGCTGAACTATCTTCTATAACGCTACTTACAGAATTTATTATTCTATTAAGTACAGGTATTTCACCTTCATCAGCTTTTGTAGGCACAGTAGTTTGACTCACTATTTCACCATTTAAATCCGATAAGGCAGTACTAATCTTCGTTCCACCTAAATCGATACCAATAACATATTTTTGCATCTTTTTCTCTCCCATCATTTAAATGAATTTATTATATCGTATACAATTCATATTTTATCTATTAATTAATTGTATTATATTTATATAATACATAAGTTTACTCTTTTTTTAAAGTGTTTAAGTAAAAAAAGATGCTATAAATATAGAAATATAATTCTAAGAATACATTCTTTTAGCAGTAATATAACAATTCCCACTACTATCATAAATTTTACTATTAACAATAAAATTACTTTTTATTAGCATTGAATCTATTATCATAATATTATTTTGACTATTACTGTGAACTTTAATAATAAAATTATCATCTGATTCAACTATATTTAAATAATCATAAATACTGCTATAATCTCCTAATTCTATTCTGCCATTTATGTCCATAATATAATCTGACATAGAGACACCATCCTTAATATTATTAAATCCTCTATAAATAGTATCCCTTTTTCTACAAAAATCTATCCCTTTTTTTAATGTATTTTATACAATAAATCATTTTTTTCGAAGTTTATTAAATATAAATACAATTATAGCTAGAGTAAAACCACCTAATGTATCAATACATATATCCCTTAATGCACCTTCTCTTCCTGGTACAAAAAGTTGATGAAATTCATCTAAGCATGCATAAACAAATACAATAATAATGCTATATACATATATCATTTTTTTAGTATTTAAAAAATTTTTTAATGTATTTATCACTAAAAATGCTAAAATCATATACTCAGTAAAATGTGCAATTTTTCTTAGTAAAAAATTAGCAAAATCAATTCTATCTTTATTAATATTAATACCCATACTATCCAATATAGACAGTACCCCATAACTTTGACTATCTGAAACTTCACCCGATTTTGCAGACATAAAAAAAATAAAAATCATCCACAAAATCAAAAGAGTTAGATAAATAAAAGCTTTCCTCCTATTTTTCATTGTTCCTCCATTTTAAATTATCAAAACATGATTTTCTTAAGTATATAAATTCTAATTTATTTCAGAAATATATTTATTTATATATGCAAGTGACTCCTCAACAAGTTGCTGACTTTTCTCAAAATTTTCAATTTTCATTTCAAGACTTGATAACTTCTCTTCTTGTCTTATAAGTATCTTTCGTACATCTTTTAAAAGCTTTGCTTCATAAGAAACTTGAATTCCATCATCATCAATAAATATTTTTTCAGGTGGTTCTCCACATTTTGTACATTTTTCATATATCTTATTTTTATCTTCATCATAAAAAACTTTAAATGTATCATTAGCACATTTTGAACAATTTGATAATATTCTATAATCATAATCCGTAAGATTATACTCATACTTTGATCCACATTCTTTACATACAATCTTTAACTTACTATCGTCTTCATGTATATAAAACTGATTTCCATTGCATCCATTTTTTTTGCACACAATAGTCTTAATCATTATTAATCACAACCCCTAACAATTGTATATTTTTTACATTTATTATACATCGCTAAAGTAAATTTGTACATAAAATAAAAACTAGTATTTTCTACATTTTATACTTATTTGTCAAATAATCCGCCACCATTGCCTTGTCTTGAACCTTGTCTTGAATGACCTATTACCTTCTTAGGTTTTAAATTGCCTTGAATATTTTTACCTTTTTTCTTCTTTTGTTCTATTATTTTTTTCATCATTTCTATATTTTTTTCCAAAATAACGACACCTCTTTTATTATATAATAAAAAAAGACTGTTGATTAAACAACAGTCTAACTAAATGGTGGAGATAAAGGGATTCGAACCCTTGACCCCCTGCGTGCAAGGCAGGTGCTCTCCCAACTGAGCTATACCCCCATAAACTAACCTGGCGACGTCTTACTCTTCCACACAGTCACCCATGCAGTACCATCAGCGCTATAGACCTTAACTGTCCTGTTCGGTATGGGAAGGAGTGTTACCTCTACGCCATCATCACCAGATATTTTTGAAAGATTTGTTCTTTCAAAATTGCATATAAATCATGTATTACAACTTTTTTTAATTTGGTCAAGCCCTCGACCTATTAGTATCAGTCAGCTAAATATATTACTATACTTACACCCCTGACCTATCAACCTTGTCGTCTTCAAGGGGTCTTACTAGCTTACGCTATGGGAAATCTTATCTTGAGGTGGGCTTCACACTTAGATGCTTTCAGTGTTTATCCCGTCCCGACTTAGCTACCCAGCTATGCTTCTGGCGAAACAACTGGTACACCATAGGTCAGTCCATCCCGGTCCTCTCGTACTAAGGACAGCTCCTCTCAAATTTCCTACGCCCGCGACGGATAGGGACCGAACTGTCTCACGACGTTCTGAACCCAGCTCGCGTGCCGCTTTAATGGGCGAACAGCCCAACCCTTGGGACCTACTTCAGCCCCAGGATGCGACGAGCCGACATCGAGGTGCCAAACCTCCCCGTCGATGTGAACTCTTGGGGGAGATCAGCCTGTTATCCCCGAGGTAGCTTTTATCCGTTGAGCGATGGCCCTCCCACGAGGTACCACCGGATCACTAAGCCCGACTTTCGTCCCTGCTCCACCTGTATGTGTCGCAGTCAGGCTCCCTTCTGCCTTTGCACTCTTCGAACGATTTCCGACCGTTCTGAGGGAACCTTTGGGCGCCTCCGTTACATTTTAGGAGGCGACCGCCCCAGTCAAACTGCCCACCTAACAATGTCCTGTCACCAGTTTCATGGCATCCAGTTAGAACTTCAGTACTGTCGGGGTGGTATCCCAACAACGACTCATTCAGATCTGGCGACCTGAATTCCCAGTCTCCCACCTATCCTGTACAGACAATACCGAAATTCAATGCTAAGCTACAGTAAAGCTCTACGGGGTCTTTCCGTCCAATCGCGGGTAACGAGCATCTTCACTCGTACTACAACTTCGCCGGATTTGCAGTTGAGACAGTGCACAAGTCATTACGCCATTCGTGCGGGTCAGAACTTACCTGACAAGGAATTTCGCTACCTTAGGACCGTTATAGTTACGGCCGCCGTTTACTGGGGCTTAAGTTCATACCTTCGCTTGCGCTAAGTATTCCCCTTAACCTTCCAGCACCGGGCAGGCGTCAGCCCCTATACATCAGCTTACGCTTTAGCAGAGACCTGTGTTTTTGTTAAACAGTTGCTTGTGCCTATTCTCTGCGACCTGCTCTCGCAGGCACCCCTTATTCCGAAGTTACGGGGTCAATTTGCCTAGTTCCTTAACTGCAATTCTTCCGTCGGCCTTAGGATTCTCTCCTCATCTACCTGTGTCGGTTTGCGGTACGGGCACTACTTCTCTCTCTAGATGCTTTTCTTGGAAGCATGGAATCAGATACTTCGGTTCACAAGGAACCTTCCCCATCACACCTCAGAATTATAGGAACGGATTTTCCTGTTCCTACTCCCTAAATGCTTAGACTAGCGTCCAATAGCTAGCACATCTTATCCTTCTCCGTCACACCCTCGATAATAACGATGGTAGTGGTATTGGAATATCAACCAATTGTCCATCACCTACGCCTTTCGGCCTCGGCTTAGGTCCCGACTAACCCTCAGAGGACAAACCTTCCTGAGGAAACCTTAGATATTCGGCCTGTAGGATTCTCGCCTACATCTCGCTACTAATGCCAACATTCTCACTCGTAATCAGTCCACCGCTCCTTACGGTACGACTTCAACCCAATTACGACGCTCCTCTACCGCTCATACTAAAGTATGAACCCGTAGCTTCGGTGGTAAGTTTGAGCCCCGGACATTTTCGGCGCAGGATCTCTTGACTAGTGAGCTATTACGCACTCTTTTAATGAGTGGCTGCTTCTAAGCCAACATCCTAGTTGTCTTAGAAATCCCACATCCTTTTCCACTTAACTTACACTTTGGGACCTTAGCTGACGATCTGGGCTGTTTCCCTTTTGACCATGGAACTTATCTTTCATAGTCTGACTGCCGGACTGATAGTATATGGCATTCGGAGTTTGATAAGGTTCGGTAAGCTCTATGCCCCCTAGCCTATTCAGTGCTCTACCTCCACTACTCACATTTTCCGACGCTAGCCCTAAAGCTATTTCGAGGAGAACCAGCTATATCCGAGTTCGATTGGAATTTCTCCGCTATCCACAGCTCATCCCATGCTTTTTCAACAGCAACGTGGTTCGGTCCTCCACAAGGTTTTACCCTCGCTTCAACCTGGCCATGGATAGGTCACCCGGTTTCGGGTCTACAGCATGCAACTAGTCGCCCTATTAAGACTTGGTTTCCCTTCGGCTCCGTACCTTAAGTACTTAACCTTGCTACATACCGTAACTCGTTGGCTCGTTCTACAAAAAGCACATCATCACACACATAAGGTGCTCTGATCGGTTGTAGGCACATGGTTTCAGATTCTATTTCACTCCCCTCCCGGGGTTCTTTTCACCTTTCCCTCACGGTACTTCTTCACTATCGGTCATCAGGTAGTATTTAGCCTTGGGAGGTGGTCCTCCCAGCTTCCCACAAGGTTTCACGTGTCTCGTGGTACTCTGGTGCAGAACTTGAAGAATATGATTTTTACTTACAGGACTTTTACCTTCTACGGTCTAACTTTCCAGCTAGTTCAGTTAATTATATGTCTTCGTTATGTTCTGTCCGCAACCCCGGAAATAAATTTCCGGTTTGGGCTCCTTCCATTTCGCTCGCCGCTACTTTGGAAATCGATTTTTCTTTCTCTTCCTCTAGGTACTTAGATGTTTCAGTTCCCTAGGTTTACCCTCATAAAGCTATTTATTCACTTTACAATACATGGGGTTTCCCATGTGAGTTTCCTCATTCGGA